>WTGC01000197.1 GCA_011523705.1 Chloroflexota bacterium
CCCCTTCCTTAGCTTGCTGGGACGCCCCCCGACGAACGGGGGGGATTTATGGGGGGAACCAGGGGGTTGGGGGGATGGGGTGCAAACGGCAGGAAAGTACGGCCCAATAGCGGACAAGCCTTGTAGGGGCGACTGACGGTGAGTGGCTACGCGACCCTGTGAGTCGCCCGCTGAAGCGCCAAAACGCAACCCTCGCCGCACGCACGCGTAATATCAATAGCGCGCGTTTATTGATTAGGGACGGTTATAGATGCAAAGAGAAGAAAAAGCCTCGCAAGTCGGGACCGGCGTCTTCTTCATCGGACTCGGTCTGTTATTCTTCACCGGCTGGTGGTGGCCCGGCATTATGTTTGTGATCGCCGCGTCGATGCTGGCTCGGACCATGGCGACCGGCGAGCGCTGGAGCACGGCGACTGGCGCTCTCTGGCTGATCGGCATCGGCCTCGTCTTCGGCATCCCCGGTTTGATCGGCGACATCGCCGGCGCCTTCTGGCAGCTCTTCCCGCTGATTCTGATCGGCATCGGGCTGTTCATGCTCTTCGGCGGCAAATACCGCCCGGACGTCAGCGGCAAACGCAAAAACGACGACGACATCCACCACGTCTAGCGCCCGCCAACAGCAGACTTATTGACATTCATCCCGCGCGGGCTATACTGATTCCAGCGGCGGGATGGTGGAATGGCAGACACGGGTGCCTTAAAAGCACCTGCCCGCAAGGGCGTGAGGGTTCGAGCCCCTCTCCCGCTACTCTTTTCTTGAAACCTTTTGATTGCGGCGCAAAAGCCTTGTCGCTATACCCTTGCCTTCACAGTAAACGTTAATGTTCTAGAAGAGGCAAAAATCGTGTATACTATTCAATTGTGACTTCAAATTCTGATGCGGGTTCGCCACGCCGAATGTCTTAACGCCGTTTTGACATTACAATGTATCCGTGTTAGTGTCATTTACTTCACATTTTTCGTTAGAGGCTTTTGAGTGGCGACCATAGTACCTGCACCGGTCTTTAATGCAGTTGCAGAAGGGATCGGTGTACATGAATTTGAATACAATGCGATAATAGGCCATTATTGTCGTTACCCTCGTAACGGTCGTCCTATTCCAGGCGCTGGGGGCGCAAAGCAAGAATTATATTTTGGGTATTGCGTTATTTCGTACTATTCTCGGAGTTACGATACTGTGCTATTGGTCGACATTTATCGGAGAGACTGTAGCCACGATTGGGATGATTCCGAAAAAGAAACTTTCAAGAATATCATCCTAATGTACAGAGCTGCAAGATACCGAGCTTCAAGATAAAGGCGCTAGCTATGACTGACAAGACAAGTGATAACTTGGATCGCAAAGAACTTTTCCGCAGAATGGAACATCTTCATTGCGATGCAAATAACTATGAAGTCTATGTATCTGAAGAATCTAATCCGGAACTCTATCGCAAAATCATGGAGGGCGAGGTCACGGTTACCCTTCAAGATCTGATTGATGCTGGATTCGACCCTCGAAAGCTGTCTGTCTGAAGCTTGATATGAACCTTTGACTTCCCGATGTCAAAAGGCACGCGTCTGACCTAGCAAGGCTTCCCTGGCTGCCTCACTTCGCCATCTGCAAATCGTACAGTCCTGCATACACGCCATCACTCTCCAGCAACTCCTCATGACTGCCCTGCTCGCAGATCCCCGCCGGCGTCAGCACCAGAATGCGATCGGCATTGCGAATCGTCGACAGCCGATGGGCGATGACCAGCGTACTGCGATTCTCAATCAGCCGCTCCAGCGATTGCTGCACGGCGCGTTCGCTTTCGTTGTCGAGCGCGCTGGTCGCCTCATCCAGAATGATGAGCGGCGGATCCTTCAAGAAGAGCCGCGCGATGCTCAGCCGCTGCCGCTGACCAGCCGACAGTTTGATGCCGCGCTGCCCGATTTCCGTCTGGTAGCCCAGCGGCAGCTCCATAATGAAGTCATGCGCGTAGGCTTGCTTTGCCGCCTCGACAATCTCTTCCGCCGTCGCCTCCGGCTTGCCATAGCGGATATTGTCGGCTACGGTCGCGCCGAAGAGATAAACATCCTGATCTACCGTGCCGATATTGCGCCGCAGCGCGCGCAAGCTGTATTCGCGGATATCGACGCCGTCCAGGCAGATCCGCCCGGCGTCCACTTCATAAAAGCGCGCAATCAGGTTGCTCAACGTCGTCTTGCCCACGCCCGACGCGCCGACCAGCGCCACATATTCGCCGACCGCGATCTTCAGCGAGAGATCCCGCAAGACGGACCCGTAGTCGGCCAGATAGCCGAAACTCACACGGTCCAGCTCCAGCTCGCCCCGTACCCGCTCCGGTTCGTATGCGGGCGCCGGATCTTGAATCGCCGGCGGGGTTTCGATGATATCCATGAATCGATTGAATCCAGTGATGCCTTCCTGATACCAGCGGGCGAAATTCACCAGCCGCCGGATTGGCTCGATCAAAATGCCGACATAGAGCAAGAAGGTGATCAAATCCGACAGGTCGAGCACCGCGCGCGTGATGGCGGCCGCGCCGAAGACTACCACCACAACCGTCATCAACTGGGTGAAAGCTTCCATGCCCCCGTAAAAGAAGCCCTCGCTCTTGTATTCCAGGCGGCGGCTCTCGACGAAGCGCGCGTTCGCCACCTCGAACTTGGCTCCCTCCCAGTCCTCATTGGCGAAGGATTGCACCACGCGAATGCCGGCGAGGCTGTCTTCCACCTGGGCGTTGACCTCCGCCACCCGTTCTTTGCTCAAGCGCATGGCGCGGTTCATCTTGCGGTTGAAGTGCAGCGAAAAGAGGAACATAAAGGGCAAGAAGGCGATCACAATCAGACTCATCGCCGGGTTGATGCTGAGCGTGATCAGGAAGACGCCGATGAACTTGACGATGCCCAGGAACAGGTCTTCGGGCCCATGATGCGCCAATTCCGAAATGGCGAAGAGATCGTTGGTGATGCGCGACATTAGCTGGCCGGTCTTTTGCTCATCGTAGAAGCTGAAGGAAAGCTTCTGATAATGGGCGAAAAGCTCGCGCCGCATATCGCTCTCCATCATCGCGCCCATCATGTGCCCCTGATAATCGACAAAGAGGCCGCAGAGCGTCTGCGCGGCGACCAGCGCCAGCATGATCCCGGCCATGACGGCGATATCGCCGATCGGGTCAGCGACGCCCGCGCCCAGGAGGTTCTGCGTAATATGACGCACGCAAAGCGGCAGGACCAGCGTAATCGCCGACACGACGAAGGCGCAGAACAGATCGACCGACAGCAAGCCCAGATACGGACGGTAAAAGGACAAAAACTTTAGCGCGCGCGTTCCCACAGACATGCTCCTCGCTTCAAGCGGCCTAGCCTCGCCGCATTATAGCAGTTGTCGCGCTCTACAAATCTACCGCTTGACAGCTTAGCACATTTGTGCTAGGCTTAAATCAGTTTGGGCTTTGCGCCGAATTTGGTCCGGTTTTGTCGAGGAGCATTATGATCACTCGAAAATGCATATATGTGGTAATTGGCTTTGTCTTTACCGGTTGCGCGGCACTGTCTTCCCAAATCAGCGAAGATATGGCGCCACAAATCAGCACCGAGGTCGCTGTCCAGGTGGGGACCGAGGTTCACATTCAGGTTGGCACGGCTATCAGTGAACAAACGACGCTGGAAACAACCTTCGTTGATCCTGCTGCTACAGTCGGCCTGCCCTACGATTGCTCAGAAAAGACATGCGGACGAATGGATTCTTGCGAAGAAGCAGTTTACAAACTCTACGTGTGCGACCATCGGAATCGCGATGCCAACAATGACGGCGTCCCCTGCGAATCGCTTTGCAAGGGCGCTGATGTCCCGGCTATCGCCACAAGTTTCGCCAGCATCTCCCCTACGCCCATACCAACATCGCCTCCCGGCGGCGAAGACATCGGCCTAGTCACCCGCGTCATTGATGGCGATACGATTGACGTGCGGCTGGGCGACGAAACGGTGCGCATCCGTTACGTGCAGACCAATACCCCCGAGCGCGATGAACCCTGCTTCCGCGAATCGACGCAGGCGAACGCCGATCTGGTCGCGAACAAGACCGTACGGCTCCTGCCGAGCAAAAGGGATGAGGATCCCTTCGGGCGGCTCCTGCGCTTTGTCTATGTCGGCGATGTCAATGTTGAGCGCGTCCTCGTCGAGCAGGGCTTTGCCGAAGTCGTGCTCTATCCGCCCAACGACCTCCACTATGAAGAATTCAGGCAACTCGAGCAGGAAGCGGCGGCGGCCGGCCGCGGCTGCCACCCCACCGGTATTTTCGACGATGGCACTTATACCCGCTAGCGATGTAGTGTGCGGGCGACGATATGAGTCGCCCCTACACCTTCAAAATGTGATGCGCTAAAGTTGAAGCCAAAGGGGATACCTTGCGAGAGACACCTTTAGGCGATGGCGGTTAAGCGACTGATATATTATCCAGAAGACGAGGCGCTGCTAAGGCGGAAGAGCGCGCCCGTCGCCAATTTCAGGAACAAGCGGCTCAAACGGCTCATCCAAGACTTGAAAGACACGCTGGACTCGCAGCGCGGCGCCGCCATTGCCGCCCCTCAAATCGGCGTGTACAAACGCGTCGCCATCGCCAAGTTCGGCCAGAACGATGACGCCGAAGAAGAGCCTATGGTGACGCTGATCAATCCCGAAATCATCGAAGCAGGCGAGCCCGAAACGGGGTTCGACGGCTGCCTGAGCATCCCCGACATTTACACTTGGGACACACCCCGGCCAAGCTGGATTCGCTTTCGCGCCACAGGCGAAGACGGCAACGATATCGTCCGGCGGGTCGAGGGCATGGACGCGCGCGTCTTGCACCACGAGATCGACCACCTTGACGGCATCCTCTTTCTCGACCGCCTGCAAGATCCAAACGAGTTGTACACGCCGGTGGAAGGCGCGGACGGAAAAACGAAAATGGTCCGGCTGGTTGACTTGGGGAGGTGAAGCCGATGCCTGACAAAACATTGAGCAAAGGGGCCCTGCATAAGCGCTTGACCACCAAACCTTCGGACGGGCGTATCGCACTGATATTGCAAGTTCTGGCCGAGGCGCCCGGGCGCCTGCAACAGCTGAGCGCGGGACTCACGGAAGCGGAACTGACAACGCCCCTCGGCGAAGGCGAGCGCAGCTTCAAGCGCGACTTGACCCACTTGATCTATTGCGCCGAGCGCGGAACCGACCCGATCTTTCACGCCCTGATACTCAAGGAGCCCTTTATTCCGCGCATTCACGCCGAGCGCGATTGGGGCGAACTGATGGGCTACGAGGCATTTGAAATACCCGAGTTGATGGCTTACTTCAACTTCCGCCGGGCTGCCTTGCTGCGCATCTTGCACGGTTTGAAGCGCCCGCAGTGGGATCGTTCGGTCAGACGGGAAGGCGTCAAACGCAGCGAGTCAGTCTACCACTGGGCGCGCGGCTTGTGCGTGCATGAGTACGGTCACTTGGAAGACTTGGCGAAAAAGCTAGGGGCGCCGTTCTAATCGGATGGGCGCGATCACCCGATAGGCGCCATCTCCCAAATATCCAGCGAGACTACCGCTTGCGGACTGATCACGCGAAGCCCCTGACTCGTCGCCTCAGATGGATAGAAGCGGCTGGTGACCCGCGCCCGCCCATTGGCGATCACCTCAATCACCGAGCCATCCAGCAAGATGCGCAGTTGCAGCGATTCGCCCGCGTCCAACCGATGGGCCAAGCCTTGCGCCTCGCCCTCGAGCTCCGCCTCCTCGACCCGGTAGAGCCGTGTAACACGCAGCGCTTCCGAATTCGCGTCATAGGTGATGGCGACCAGTTCACCACCATCGGGCGAGCGCGCCAATTCAATGCCGCAAGATTCAGCCAATGGGGCCTCGAACTCGGCTTCGATATCCAGCGCCAGCCCGCTGACCGGCAGCGCGCCCTCTGTAAGGTCACTCGCGCTGAAGTGATGATGCGCGCCGCGCAGCGCCCGGATTTCCGGCGCCGGATAGCTGACGAGCCGCTGCCGGCTGTCCAGACTGAGCACGCGTGGAATCGCCTGAACGCCGCTCCAGCCCGCCGCCACTTGCTCATCGACGCTCCGCCCCTCGCGCAGCCAAGCCCAGATCAGCCGCCGGCCTTGATCGTCCACATGCGTCAAGGGCGCGTAACCGTAGCCGGCGTCGTACACTGTCTCGCTCTCCGGGGTGAAGCGATGGTTCTCGTAGCGCCCGACCAGCGACAGGACCGAAGCGCCGCCGCCATCGAACATGCTGGAAATGATCATCACCCAACGCTCGCCCAGCGGGAAAAAGTTCACGCATTCAAAGTTGTAGCCGTGGCGCGCGCGGTCGCCGACGAAGAGCGGATGCAGGTACTGCCAATCGCGCAGATCGTCCGAGCGGTAGAGCAGCGCCGCCCCGCCCACGCCATTGATGTGGCCGCTAACCGTCATATACCACCGGTCGTCCGCGCGCCAGACGAACGGATCGCGGAAGTCGCGCGCTTGATAACAATGTGGCGGAATCTCGGACAGCACCGGGTTGCCGCGGTGCTTGGTCCAGCGCGACAAGTCTTCATTTCCAAGCGCCAGGCACTGGACCTGGCGCGAGTAGTCGTCGTTGACGCCGGTGTAGATCGCCGTGGGCACACCGCCATCGTCGACCATGCAGCCGCTCCAGATGCCAGCCTGATCGGGCGAGTTCGGCGTCGGCGCGATGGCGATGGGCAGCTCCTCCCAATGCACCAGGTCGTCGCTGACGGCATGCCCCCAATGCATATTGGCATGATAGGCGCCATCGGGGTTGTATTGGAAAAACAGATGATAGCGCCCATTCCACTGGATGACGCCGTTGGGGTCGTTCATCCAGTTGGCGGCCGGCAGGAAATGGTAGGTCGGGCGGTGGAAGTCTTGTGGTTTGGGTGGGGTCATCATTCATTCGCTCTGATATATTCGGACAAGTCAATCTACGGATCTAAATGTAATCATGGATGTTACCACACCTTAAGTTGGTCTGTTCATGCCGCGCGGAAGCTCGCTTCGACCATAGCAAAAAGCCTACTCCCCCTCCACGATCTCGCGCGCCAGCTTGAGCAATTCCTCCCGCCGACCCGCCTCCACTTCGCGCCCCTCAAAATAGCGCGCCAGCAGCTGCAGCGGCGTTAATCCCTCCGGGCTCACCCCCAGCCGTGCCCGCGCGCGACGGTCGACTTCCTTGCTGATGCCAGAGATATGGAAGACGCCCGCCCGCTTCAGCTCCTTCACGATCACGCTATCGTTCAGCAGCGTCTCACTCTCCGGGCTCAGCTTGATGACCAGGCGCACGACCGCGTCCTTGAGGTCATGCCGCTTCATTTCCGCCAGCGCCTCGCCCGTCGGATTCTCAATGGCGCGGCAGTCCATCGTCAGTGTCAGCAGCTTGCGCGCGCCGAGCTCGACGAATTCCCAGGTCGTGCCAGCCCGCGCCAATTCCACCCAACAGAAGCCCTTGACCTCGTACTCCTCGCAGAAGTCGATGCGCTCGGGGCTGCCGCTGTAGACCACCGGCGGCGCGTCTTCGCGGTCCGCAGTCAGATTCTGATGGCGGTGAATATGCCCCAGCGCGACATAGTCCCAGCTGGGATCGGCCAGCGCCTCCAAGTCGACGACCACATCGCGGCCCAGCATCACGCCCCGCTCGCTGCCCCAAATGGCGCCGGCGACGCTGAAGTGCCCGGTCAGAAGACGAGGCGTCGCAGCATCGGCCAGATCGTCCGCTTGTATGCTTAGCGCCCGCAACCGCTCGCCCAGCACGCCTCTGAGCGCATCGTCCTGCTCGGCGATTGTTTTGCCACGCAGGTCCACATCCGCCAGCAGACGCGCGCGGATCGGGTAAGGCGCCGCGCCAACCACGACCGCGCCCCGCTTCGTCTCGATACGCCGCGCCTCATATTCCTCCGCCACCCAAATCCCGGGCACATCCAGCGTCTGGAAAATATCGACCGTGCTCGCCTTCGCCGCATTCAGCGGCAGATCGTGATTGCCGACCAGCAGCACGGTCGGCGCCAATTGCGACAGTTGGCGAATGCGCCTGGCAAATTCGCGCTGATAGGTCGGGTTGGGGCTGCGGCTGCGGAATGCATCGCCAGCGAAGATGACGAGATCCACATCGCCCTCCCGCGCGTACTCAATCATCTCGTCAATCCGCGCCAGAACATCCAGGGCGCGGCTGCTGAGGCCCGTCTCGTTATCGGTCGCCCCGTAACTCTGCAGGCCAATATGCGCATCGGCGAAGTGCAAAACGCGGATCGGTTCGCTCATCAGCTTGGTCGCTCTATCTTGAGGAAGGCTGGTCAATCACCGAATCGGTGGTCTTCGTCGCCCGTGCCGACCGGTTCATTGCTGGTGGTGACGCTTGTCCATTGCGGAAAGTCGCCGCGCAAGTGCCCGAAGATCGGCTTCTCATTGCGCAGGATATCGACAAAGGCGTGGATATCGCCGATCGACATGAAGATAGCGCCGCGCCGGTTGCGGATATCCACTTGCGGCGCCGGCACATCGCTCTCCGGCGACAGAAAATAGACATCCAGGCGATAACTTTCCTGGTCGTCCATGCCGACGCCGTTGCAGCGCACCAGCCCGCGTATCAGCGCCGTCACGCCGGTGAATTCCCGTTCCTCCAGCTGGCGCCAGATGACCATGTAATTCTTGATCTCGAATACCGCCAAGCCTTGCTCCGCCATCGCCCGATCATCCTCGCCACTCGCTCGTGTATCTGATTATATTGGCAAGCCCGCCGTCGCGAAATCAGATGGCGCTCCGCCTTTCCTCCTACCGAATTCTACCCCAATTAGATTCGTTTTCTAACGAATGATTCCAGCGAACTATGATAGCCTGAAATTGTACATTATATCTTTTTTCCTGCTTGAACGCGCGCCAACAGTATGCTTCTACCAACGTCAAAAGGTGCCCGCCCCATGCGTCGCTTGCTGTTGATTTTAATCCCGCTCTTATTCGTCGCGCCCGCGTACAGCCAGACCGACCCGACCAACCCAGCCGCAGCAGCTTGCGGCTTGCCCGCCCAAGGCATCATTGTCGCAAGCGTCACTTACACGCTCACCGCCAACTGCACGCAGACGCGCTGGCTGGAAATCAAGACCGCCGAGACGCCAAACATCACCCTCACCATCAACGGGGGCGGCTTCACCATTACCAACATGACTGATTGTTGCGAGCACAACTCGAGTTATAATAACAATTTCCTCCTCGTTGATGACCAAGGCGAATTGACCGTACAAAATGTCGACAATGGCCGCAGCCCGAATGTCAAAGTCATCATCAAAAATGTCACCTTTGACGGCAATAACAAGGAATTCCGCAGACCTCGCAGGCTTCAACCCGACGGCGTAATACGGAATAGCGCAACTGGCGCCGGCATTCTGGTGGATGGCGATTTAGAGATGGAGAATGTCACCTTCACGCGCGGCAATGGCATGTGGGTGCGAGCCAAGGGCACGGCGAGCCTGAAGAATGTGCTCTTTGAGGACAGCTGGGTCAACAACTTCGCTTTTAGCTCGAGCCTCAAGGGCATGCTGTATGTGGCCAAATCGGCCAGCGTCACGCTCGACAAGGCTGTTTTCCGCGATATCGGGCGCTCAGTCATCATGATTGATAAAGGCGGAAGTTTAAGCACCAGCGGCTGCCTAAGTTTCATCCGCGTATGGGCATACAAGGTGCACCACAGCGGCGTATGGAGTGGCCACGGCGCCTGGACAGACAAGAGCACCGGCCCCTGCCCAAGCGGCACAGTCGGCAACAACGGTCAGGCGGTGGTGGCCTATACCCTACCAATGCTGGATTGCGGCCTGCCCTCCAGCGGGACCATTGAGGGGCCGGTCGTCTACACGCTTACCAAACCCTGCGTCTGCGTGAGCATCGTGAACATAGCGGCGGGCGCCCACGTCACCATCAATGGCAATGGACATCGCATTGAAGGCTGCACCACAGGCAAGGGCTATGGGGAGTTTCGAATCGGCAACGCTCATCTGACCATCAACAACGCAAATCTTTACAACATCCGAATGCTCAATTATGGTGGCATATTTACTTTGAAAGACTCGCAAGTCACGCACCCTTCGAAGAGGCCCATCGTCAATTACGGCTGGGCGTATTTGTCCAATTCGCTCTTTGAAGGCAATGTAGGCGGCCGCAATGGAAAAGTTTATTATGCCCACGGCTATTTTGGCTTGGGACGCGCGCTATTCCGGGACAATGTGTTCCGCAACAATCTTCCGGGCGATATCGAAGCATATACGACTGGCAGGAGCACCGCGATTTACTTGTGCGGGGATAACATCCTTGACGGCCCTATCCCGACGGATGTAGCCCAGTTTTTCATGGCTGTGGAAGGCGGCGGCATATTCGGCTGCCCCGGCCCCGGCCCAAGTCCCACGCCCGCGCCGGTCAAAATAGAATGTTTGCCAGGTCAGGTGGAACAGCCCGCCAAAAGGCATCTGGGCGCCATTGGCGTCATCCTCTACGTCGAGAAGTGCCCGCTTACGATCGAAATCTGGGAGATCCAGCCCAACAGCCAGGGTTTGTTCGCCCTCAAAGTGAGCCAGTCGCAAGTTGAAGCGGCCTCGGAAGGCTTGGTCGCTTGTTCCGCCAACGGGCGAGCCGCCGTGCGCGTCGGCTTGACCGAGCCGGTCCGCCAGATCATGGCGCACAGCAAAGCTTACAAACCGCCCAGCCAGCGGGGAGGCGGGGCGCGCGATATCCTCGTCTCTGTCGGTCCCACCTTCGAGCATAAAGTGCATCATCTGGTGATCGACCACGCGCTGGACGGCACGGTCATGGGCGCCGTCGATACCCGCCCGGACGGACCGCCCTGCGATGGCGCCGCTGCCGCCAGCCTCCATTCCGATCCGTCGCCGGCCAACAGCCTCCCCTCCGCTCCCGCGCCGCCGCCTCAGCCAACGCCAGTTCCCATCGCCGCTCCCGTCACGGCGCAGCCGGCGCGCGACGACGGCTCCATCGTGCATGTCGTCCAAGCGGGCGACACCATCTGGGCGATAGGCGTCGCCTACGATGTGCATCCCTACCGGATCATCTCGCTGAATCAACTGGACGAAATTCTGATGGCGGGCGGATTCATCGTCCCGGGCCAGGAATTGCTCATCCGCCGGGCGTCGTGAATCATATCCGCTATTCGTTCAAGACGTAAGAAAATACAAGACGAAGGCGCAGCTGCACAACAAGAGCACGAAGCGAACATAATAAAGCTGCATCAGATTTCGCATCCTTTTTCCCGGGTCATTAAGTAAGCGGCTTCAAGCGACCTGGCGCCACCTTAGCCGCGGTCGCTCGCTGGGTTCGATTCCTGATATATCTTAAAGACGGAATCGCGTTCCTCCCCGACGCCAAACCGACGCCTGACCGACGCCCCCTCAACGCC
Source organism: Chloroflexota bacterium (assembly GCA_011523705.1). GTDB lineage: Bacteria > Chloroflexota > Anaerolineae > Aggregatilineales > Phototrophicaceae > UBA6055. The sequence goes on from WTGC01000197.1 coordinate 11,418, forward strand.
CGTCGCGCACATGCGTCTTGTCAGCGGCATGATGGCAATTTAGAATCGCAGCGATGTTGACGCTTCTGCAGGCCATTTACGCTCTCTGCGCGCTCTCGCTCGGTCTCTACACGGCGGGGCAGGCTCTTCTGCTATGGCGCTATTGGCGGACCCGCGGCGCAGAATCGGCCGCGCCGCCGCTGGTCGATTTTCCCCAGGTCACCGTTCAATTGCCGCTCTACAACGAAGCGGCAGTCGCCGGCCGCTTGATCGACGCCGTCGCCGCTTTTGACTACCCGCGCGACAAACTGCTGATACAAGCGCTGGATGATTCAAACGACCTGACGGCGCAGCTCGCAGCGCGGAAGCTAGCGGAATTGGAAGCGCGCGGATTCCAGACGCAACATATCCGCCGGACCCATCGGGACGGGTACAAAGCGGGCGCCCTCGCTGAAGGCTTGCGCCGCTGCGATAGCGAGTATGTCGCCATCTTCGACGCCGACTTCTTGCCGCCGCCCGACTTCCTCCTGCGCACCCTGCCCCACCTGCTCGCCGACCCCGAAATCGGTATCGTGCAAAGCCGCTGGAGCCACCTCAACGCCGACGAGAACAGCCTGACGCGCGCCCAGCGCCTGTCCATTGATACGCATTTCGTGGTCGAGCAGGCGGCGCGCAATCGGAGCGGCTGGCTGATTCCTTTCAATGGCACCGGCGGCGTCTGGCGGCGCAGCTGCCTGGAAGCGGCCGGCGGCTGGTCTGCCGATACGCTGACCGAAGATCTCGACCTCAGCTACCGCGCGCAGCTGGCTGGCTGGCGCTCCAAGTTCTTGCCCGATGTCGAAGCGCCCGGGGAGATCCCGCCCCAGCTTGCCGCCTACAAACAGCAGCAAGCGCGCTGGGCGACCGGCAACACCCAATGCCTGCTCAAGCTGGCGCGCCCGATTCTCACGTCGAATCTGCGCGCTTCGCAAAAGATCATGGCGGTTCAACACCTCTGCCAATATCTGCCGCAGCCGCTGATGCTGCTGATGCTCCTGCTGACGCCGCCGCTGCTGCTGGCGCAAGGGCTCGCGGACTTGTCGCTCGCGCCACTGGGCATTATCGGGCTGGCGCCGCCCCTGATGTATGTCGCCAGCCAGACGCAGCTACGCCCATGCCGCGGCGCCCTGCGCGCCTTAACCGCCTTCCCCGCTCTGCTCTTCATCGGCACGGGCATATCGCTGAGCAACAGCCTGGCGGTGGCCAGCGCGCTGCTGGGCATCGAGACGCCTTTTCGCCGAACGCCCAAATTCGAGCGCGACTGGAAAGGCAGCCGCTACGCCCTCTCCAACGGTCTCACGCTCTGGCTCGAGCTGGCGCTGATGTTCTACGCGCTCTGGGCGGCGGCGCTCGCCTGGGAGCTGCAGCGCGAGCTCTGCCCCTACCTGTTGATTTACGCGCTCTCCCTGGCGACGGTCTGTGCATGGAGCCTGCGCGAAAGCTGGATTGTGCGGCACGCGCGGCCACAACTGGCCAGACACAAATCGGCGTCGATCAGCGAAAACGTCTGAGCGCTCTCCTGCCTTGATAAAGCCCCTTGCCCGTGCAAGCAGCGGGCTTGTATTTTTGTGTGAGCGCTTTTGAATCTCTTCGCCGCCGCCGAGCGGCTGCGCTATAATGGGATTGAAGCGAGAGGTTCAAAACCCATGAGACAACTCATGGAAGACAGACGCATACGCATTCTGCTGATCGCGGCTCTGGTGGTCGTCGTGGTGCTCGGCTTGCTCAATATCATCTCCACCGCCTTCAGTTTGCTCGTCCCCCTGGCGCTTGTCGCCGTCGGCGGCTTCGCCTTTTACAAGATCGTGCTTGAAGGGCGCGATTCAAAAGCAGTTATGGAAGATGAAGTGGCTGAGAGCGCCGGCGTCGCGCTGGACGAGGCCAACGCCGAGGCGGCCGCGGATTACCATGCCGACACGGACGAGGGTGACGACACAGGGGCGCGCGGACGGCTCAGCGCGGTCGAGCGGGCGCAGAGCGAATTCTTCGATGCGGCGACGCCAGCCGAAGAAATCCTCGATCAGATTCAAGCGCGCAAGCGGCGTTTAACGGGAAAAGACGAAGCGTGAAGCTGCTCTCGGTGAATGTCTCCCTGCCCAAGACGGTGACCATCGGGGACCGAAGGTATGCGACCGGCATTTACAAGAAAGCCGTCGCCGGACCGATCTCATTGAAACGGCTTAACCTCGCTGGCGACGGTCAAGGCGACCTCAAGAATCACGGCGGCGAATATCAAGCGGTCTACTGTTACCCGCATGAACACTACCGTTACTGGGCGACTGCGCTCGCGCGCGACGACTTCGCCTACGGTCAGTTCGGCGAGAACTTCACCACCCAAGGCTTGCTCGAAAGCGAGGTCTGCGTCGGCGATTCATTTCGCATTGGCGAGGCCATCGTCCAGGTGACGCAGCCGCGCGTCCCCTGTTACAAGCTGGCGAACAAGCTGGGCATTGCCGGCTTCGATAAAACATTCCTGCGCGCCAACCGCTCGGGATTCTACCTGAGGGTGCTGGAAGAAGGCGTGGTCGAGGCAGGCGCTTCGATTGAGCTCGTCAGCAAAGACCCCATCGGCATGACCGTCGCCGAGGTTAACGCCGCGCTCCACCTCGATAAACAGCCAGCCGCCGCCGAACGCGCCTTGCGGATCACAGCGCTCTCACCCGGCTGGAAGCGCTCATTTGAGAAGCTGCTGGCCAGAGCTTAACCGCCGCCTCACAGATTCAGCACCGTCACCGAATGCGGCGGGCACTCAACATCAAAGTCCCTGGCATCGGCGACGGTTAGCGGACTCTCGTTGATCGACACCGCATCGGGCTGTTCGACATCATTGTAGGCATCGACCGACGCGCCATTCAGCGTGCGCAGCGTCGCCTCGCGCAAGCCGCCCGAGCCCAGCCCACGCACGCGACAGCTTATGGCCTCTTCCCCGTGCAAGTTGACCAGCGTGATGCCCAGCTCCCCCGTCGCCCCATCCCGGGTGACCACCGCGTCAAGATGCGGCACTGACTGTGTGATGTCATCCTCGACCACGATCTCAAAGGACGGCGTCCGCAGCGCCGAATGCAAAATCTCTTCGTAGGTATAGTTGGCGAATAGATCAAAGACGTGATAAGTCGGGCGCAGGACGATGCCGTCCGCATGGGTGAAGATGGCGCCCACCGTGTTCACCGCCGGCGAAAAATTCGCCATGCCCACCACATCGCAGTGGCGCAGACAGCTATTGAGGAAGCAGGCGCTGAAGACGGCGTCCGCCATATTGTAATTGCTGTTGATGTCGTTGGCGTCCATCAGCGCATGGTCGGCCGCGCCAAAACCCATAAAATTCGGGTGGCACCAGCCGCGCAGATTCCATTCATCGAAGGCGATGCGCAGCTCCCCCAGATAACCCAGCGAACCTAGTATATGCTTGACGTTGACGATGCGTTCTTCCGGCTCGAAGGCGCGCGCGATGAGATTATCATAGCCCTTTTCGAAGACGCCTTCATCGCTGGCGCGCGACCAGTAGCCGTGGATCGAGATCCAGTCCAACAGATCGCCGGCTTCGCGCAGCACTGCAGCGTTCCAATCCAGATCGGGGATTGAGGCGATGGCGAGCTCGATCCGGTGATCGACGCGCTTCATCATCTTTGCCGATTCCAGCACCAGGCGCGCCCATTCGTCGGCCGTTTTCGCGCCCATCTCCCAAGCGCCGTAATTCTCGTTGCCGATGCTCCAGTAACGCACATTGAAAGGTTCGTCGTGCCCGTTCGTGGCACGCTTTGCCGCCCACTCGCCGATATCGAGATTGCAATACTCGACCCAGTCGGACATATCTTCGGGCGTTCCGGTGCCGGCATTGGTGCAGATGAAAGGCTCGGCGCCCACCTCGCGACATAGCCGCACGAATTCGTCGGTGCCGAAGCTGTTGGGCTCCTCGACCCGCCAGGCTTTGTCGTAATAGGGAATGCGCTCGCCGACGCCCTTCTTCCAGGGATACGCCGAGACGAAGCAGCCGCCGGGCCAGCGAATCACCGGCGTTTTGATCTTGCGCAGCGCCTCGATGACATCGCGCCGAAAGCCATTTTCGTCCGCCAGGTGACTGCCCGGGTCATAGACGCCGCTGTAGACCTGCCGGTGAAAATGCTCCAAAAATTGCCCGAAGATCATGAAGTCGCGTGTGCCATCGATGTGGTTGGGCAGGATATCGAGTATGGCATGTTTGTTCATGGTCCCCCAATTGCAACTAACTGATTCGCGACAATTATATCCCATCCGGACGCAGCATACGCAACGCCGCTTCAAGTGCAATGAGTTGATTGAGTGACGCCGCCCGCATTCGTCTCATATCCAAGCCGGTGGGCAGTAAAGTCATAAATCTACAAAGTACGTATCTTATTAGTAATCGTTCTCACTTATGTTTCATAAATTGAACAATGCCTCACAACTACGCAGTCTGGTCAACCGGGTAAGCAACCCCCGTGCGATCAATAGCAAATCCTTTTAGTCACAGGCCGACCGACTTCAAATCGAAAGATAGGACACAAGAGTGTGGAAAGTGTATCATTACTAATAATATTATTACATCAATTTGCCAACCACTGATCGACTTGCTAGAATCGTAATTGGATGTGAAGCGAGGGATAACGCCATGATGACTTGCAACGTCTCCACGCGAACCATGCTGCTTTGCATTCTCTTGGCCATGGTGATCCTGACCGTGCCAACATCCGCGCAAGTCAACAACTGCTGTTCGGTCGATCGACAGTGCACGACAGAAGAGGAATGGGTGAGCGGCTATTACGCCTATCAAAACAATCAGTGCGCCGCGCCCGCTGAGCAGCAGCAATCGCCGCCATCCTCGCAGCCAACTCCAACGCCTTCGCCAACGACCACAGATGATGTCGACAACTGCTGTTTAGTCAATCGGCAGTGCGCGACTGACGAGGAATGGGTAAACGGCTACAACGCCTATCAGAACGGTCAATGCGGCGCGTCTTCGCAGCAGAGATCGACATCATCGCAATCACAATCACAATCGGGGACTTCAAAAGAGATCAACAATTGCTGCAATAGCGGCTGGCAATGTAATACCGACGAAGAATGGACCAGTGGCTATTGGGCATTCCAGAACGATCACTGCTCATCACAGTCGCATTGGGAAGAGCAAGTGCGGAAACGGCAAAACGACAATCAGCGGCAGAAGTCGTCAGTTAACTCGTACCCGGTGAAAATAACATACGATCCTTATACGCGCACAACCGTTTTCGAATACGAGGATGGTTTCCAAGTCACCTTCCGGCCGCCTACCTTGGAAGAATTGTGTGAAGCCCTCAAGCGCGACGAGCTGCCTTTGCTTCCCGAATGCGAGGAGGACTGACCGGACTCAAGATCTGGAAGATGGGCAATCGGCTGTACTCCCGAACCTTGAACGCCCCAGGCGGTATCGAAACCAGAGCGCACGAGCCTTAGGGCGCGACCGCCTCGCCCTCCAGTTCTTTCGTCCACAGCCCCAGAGAGGCCAGCCCATTCATTTTGGCGCGGTGAAGCAGCGCCGCTTGCGCCGCCGAAACCTTCTCCGGCCGATTCGCCCAAATCGCCATCGGCTCGCGCTGCAAGGCTCTTGCATACGAGAAGCTCAACTTCCAGGGCATTTCATAGTTGGCGTTCATCGCGTTGAGATGCGCCGTCGCCTGATAATCGCTCTGCCCGCCAGAGAGAAAAACAATGCCGGGGATCGCCGCCGGAATCCCCCGCCGGAAGACCTTGACCGTCTGCTCGGCGACAGTCTCGACATCGGCTTGCTCGGCGCATTGATATCCCGATAGCACCATGCTCGCTTTGACCAGCGTCCCTTCGAGATTGACGCGATGCAGATAGAGCGTTTCGAATGTGCGGCTGAGCACCCACTCGGTGACGGCAAAGCACCGTTCAATCGTGTGGTCGCCCCAGAGCATCACCTCCGGCTCAACGATGGGCACGATGCCGGCCTCTTGCGAAAGCGCGGCCACCTGCGCCATCACGTAGGCATTGGCTTCGATCGCGTAATAACTCGGTGTCCCGGGACCAATTTGGAAGGCGGCGCGCCACTTACTGAAGCCGACGCCCATATCGGCATACTCCGCCAGCCGCTCGCGCAAGCCATCCAGCCCGCTGCCAACAGTCTCGCCATCGCTGCCCGCCAGCGCGACCATTCCTTTGGAAGGCGATATGCCCGGGATCATGCCGCGCTCAACCACCTGCTCGATTAAGGACTCGCCCCTGCTGTCCCTCAGCCGCGTCTGCTCATCGGTCATGATGATGCCGCTGATGCTTTCACTCAGCCCGGGCGCCAGGAAGAGCAGCTCCGACCAATTTCTATAAGCGTGTTCATCGGTCGGAATGCCCTCCGACCGCATCAAGTCGTAGAAAGCCGGCGAGGGGCGATCAGCCGCCATGATGCCCACCCGGGGCGCCACCAGTTGATTGGCAATCTCGTTCAAATTCATGTTCTTAATTCGTTCCCCTTGTGTCATGCGTCGTCGCTGGCGTTATTCTGTCAGCGTGACCTTAGCCTCGCAAGCCTGAGCCAGCGGCCGACAGTAAAAGCGGGCGCCCGCCATCGAATGCCCGCTATAGTCGTTTGATGACGCAATGTTCCGCCTTAGCCGCTTGTGGCCGTCACTGTACTAAGCTGCTCGGCGATCATCTCGGGGCTGCAATGCAAATTGTCCAAAAAGGCCTGATCTTCAGCCCGGCGTTGTTCCAGGGTCATCTCGGCCAAGCCGATTTCCCCGGGGATTTCGATCATTGCGCCAGCGCCCACCCCGCCTTCCAGGATGAAATCCGCCTCGGCCAGCAGCGCTTCAGCAATGACAACATCTTGCGCCTCGGCCGAATCCAGATTGACAGCGACAGCAAAGCCCGGCGTCGAAGCGATAGCGGTGGTCGCGATATCAAGCTCCCCTTCCAGGTAAGCAATCACCATTCGCGCCGCCTGCAAGCCTTCGCGGTACCAGCCTTCAAAGCCAGCGGCTACCGTCACGCCATGGATGACATCGGAGACCAAAGAAGAGAACACGGGAACCCCATAGGCGGCGTCCACTATCGACGAAATACCACTGTCGGAACCGGTGTGTGGCAGTATGCCGATCGCGTCAACGCCTTTATCCAGGAGCGATTCGGTGGCGATGGCGTAATCGGCCGCGGTAACGATAGTCGCAATTTCAACGCTGAATCCCAAGCGGTCGCCATTTCGCTGCACCGTCGCAATGAAGCCGGGCGTTGCCGGGTCATTGGCGTCGCCGATGAAGCCAATGCTTTCGAAATCCGGGTCCTGCAAATAGGCGATCCTGGCGTATTCTTGTAGATCAAAATGCATCAAGGTGCCGGTCACGTTGGGCGGCTTGATGCAGGTCGCCGTCGCCAGCCCGGTATCATGCGGGTCAGTCACGATGACGAAGATCAGCGCCGGCGGGTCTTCCATGTCGCTCATGGCGCCCAAGGCAATCATGCCCACCTGCGTCGAAACCGTCAGGAAGATATCGGCGCCTTCGTCCAGCGCATCCTCCACCATGAGGTTGGCTGTCGGGAAGTCGAAGCCGGCATCGCGGTAGAGCACGTTGAGATTCGCGCCTTGCAAGTCCCGCCCCGCCTCCAGCATAGCTCGCTCCTCGGCGCTGATATAGCCATAGACTTCCAGCATATCAAGCACTGCCATATCGGTCAGGGCGAAGGATGGCGACTGCCCAAAGCGCAGAAAGGCCAGGGTCGGCACAGCATCATCAGCTGCCTGGCTCATCGTCGGCATGAGCAAAAGCAAGCTGACAAGCGCGAGGCACAGCGCCCGACGTATGAAACCATTGCGCCCCTTCATCAAGCCGCTAGCGCTTGCCGATCGCGTCCCAATCCAATGTCGGCGAATCATTGCGTTTGTCTCCTTCAGTCTTCGACCCAGCGTTAATCCACGGATCTAATCTACATTATAATCGACAACGCTCTCGCAGGTGGCTCGTTTGTCCAAGGGCGCTCAGGCGCGGAGCGTCGACCAGGCGCAAAATTCATTCAAGACTTCTCTCAGCTCATCCAGGGGCAAGCCGACGACATTGCTGTAACTGCCCTCGATTGAAGCGACCGGCTGAAAGCTGTCATTCTGAATCGCGTAGCCGCCGGCTTTATCGAATGGATCGCCGCTGGCGATATAAGCCTCTATTTCGGCGTCGCTGAAATCGCGCATGCGCACAATCGTCCGCGTGTGCCGGGTGATGTGGCGCGGCCGCTCTACTCCTTGGCAAACTGTGAAAGCCGTGACCACGTAATGAACTCGATTGCGCAGGTGACGCAGCATGCGGCGGGCATCGGCCGCATCAACCGGCTTGCCCAGCAACTCACCCTCGCGGTCGATCACAATCGTGTCGGCTGCGATGATCAGCGCGGGTGAGCCGGCAAGCGCCTTCGCCACCGCTTCCGCCTTCTCCCGGCTGAGCCGCTCGGCATAATCCACCAACGATTCATCAAGGCGGCGCGATTCGTCGATGTCCGGCTTGATCACCTCAAAGCCGCTGACAAGCTGCCGGAGCAATTCCTGGCGGCGCGGAGAAGATGAGGCAAGTATCAGGCGCATGGGCAGTTTCCCAAATGATGAGCCAGCCGCATTATAGCAGGCGACCGTCGGTGTCGCAGTCGGCATTCTGTAGCCCAAGCCGGCTCCAGATTCGCGGGTCTTGCTCATAACCGCGCCGGCAACTCAATCCGGCCAAACTGCGATACAATATGTATGCACATGACGGCAATCTGAGGACAAGCCGATGCATGGTTCCCGGGATAGACAAGCAGGTAGAGGCTCGTCAGCTGAGGCGGAAGAACTGCCGCCATTGGATAGCGCCCAACTGAATACGGTGATGCGCAATGTTTACGCCTGGATGACGGTGGGCGCGGGCATCTCGGCTTGTACCGCTGGCGCGCTGAGCAGCGCCGGATTGGACCCCTTCACCATTTTCTCCGGCCTCATAATCGCCCTCATCCTGCAACTTGGCTTGGCATTCGCGCTGCGCGATGAACTGTACGGTTTTTCGCCAAAACGAGCGACTGTCGTTTTCCTCATCTATTCCGTCATCTTCGGCGCGGGGATTTCGCTGTTCTTCTCGATTGCGTCGTATCCGGATCCTTCCAGCATTGCAAACACGCTTTGCCTCAGCGTGGCCAGCATATTTGCCGTGATGACGCTGATCGGCTGGCTGAGCAAATACGATTTCAGCGAGCACGGCGGCTGCTTTCTCATCGGCTTTCTCGGCATGTTTGTCGCGGTCGGCGTCAATATCGTCTTCGGCGGCGACGGGCACAGCTTCGCCGTCAACCTGGTCAGCCTGCCGCTTATCGCCGGCTTGACAGCTTACATGACCCAGCCCATCGCGCAGATGGCGACCTATCGCCATTTGAAAGTTAGACCCGACGATGCCGCCCGTTTCAGCACGGTAGCGGCGCTGAAACTATACCTGAGCGTTTCGTACTATTCCGTAGTCGTGCCACTCGCCGCCCTTCAATGGATTCTCATTCGCATATCCCATAATCACGGCTACCATGGCGATGGCGGCTTCAGCCTCTTCGGCGATGACGGCGGCGATGATGGCGGGTTCTTTGGCGATTTTGGCGGCGGCGACGGCGGCGATTGAGCGGGAAATGTGTTTGCGTCCAGCAGCGGAGCGCATTCCAACGACAGTAAGAAGCGTGTAAGATCGCCAAAACCGCTACATCCACCGGGCGCTTTATTCGTTATAATTGATTTATCAGGTTGATAGATCGGCGCCAGCATCAAGGCGCTTGCAGGAGGAGAAACCATGAACTTTCGAAACGACAGCTTCGCCATCGACGCGCCCGGCAAGGTCAAGCCGCTCGAGGGCTTGCAGCTCAACGCCGTGATGCGCAACGTCTACGGTTGGATGACGATGGGCTTGCTGGTCACGACAGCAGTCGCGCTGGGGATCAGCAACATGGGCGTCATCCCGTCGCAGGGTCTGCTCTGGATCGCGATCATTTTGCAATTCGGCATCGTCCTGGGCTTGAGCTTCGCCATCAATCGCATCTCGGCGACGGCGGCGGGCATGCTCTTCTTCCTCTACTCCGCCGTGACCGGCTTCACATTCTCCATCATTTTCCTGGTCTTCTCGCTTGGCTCTATCGCGGCCGCCTTCTTCAGCACCGCAGGCGTCTTCGCGGCGATGACCATCGTCGGCATGACCACCAAGACCGACCTGACCAAGTACAGCAGCTATTTCATGATGGGCTTGATTGGGCTGATCATCGCCAGCGTGGTCAATATCTTCCTCGGCAGTTCCGGCTTGGACTTTATCATCAGTATCTTTGGCGTCTTGCTATTCACCGGCTTGACCGCCTACGACACCCAGCGCATCGCCAACATGGCGGCCAACCCGAAGATGAAAGTCGATGCCGAGAGCACCTTGAAGTTCAGCATCATGGCGGCGCTGACGCTCTACCTGGACTTCATCAATCTCTTCCTCTTCCTGCTGCGCCTCTTCGGCAGCGGGCGCGACTAGCCGCCGACGCCATGGCAACTTCCCTAGGGGCGAGACTTATCTCGCCCCTTTTTGCTATTGCCATTCGCGAATCGGCGCTGATTTATCCGTTTGCAGTATTTCGGACTAATACGCTAAAATCTCCATACGCCGCCCGCGCATAGGGCAGTCTGTATCCGAATAGCTTTCCAACGGAGAGAAATCATGAACCACTTGATTAGCAGGAAAATACTAGTCGTCAGCCTCCTCATGCTGCTGCTCGCCAGCATCGGCGGCGTCGGCGCGCAAGACCCGGTCACCATCACCTGGTGGACGCTTGCCTCTGCCGAGTCGCCCGAGCCCGCCATCCGCGCCGTTGTCGAAGCCTTTGAAGCCGAGCATCCTAATATCAAGATTGATGTCACCATCATGGCGGAATCGGCTTATGGCGACCTGATGAATACCACGATCGGCGCCGGCGAAGGCGCGCCCGATGTCGCCTATTTCTGGGAGACGCCCTGGCTGCCCCATACCCTGGATATCACCGACCGCCTCGAAGCCGACCCTGACCTCAGCCGGGACGATTACTTTGAAGAATACTTCAACAATTGGGCCGTCTATAATGGCAGAGTTGTCGGTCTGCCATTCACCGTCGGCGCCAACTTCGTGATGTACAACAGGGACGTTTTCGACGAAGCAGGCGTCGATTATCCTACGGCCGACTGGACACCCTGGGATTACATCGAAATTGCCAAAGCCTTGACCGACCCCGATAAGCGGCGCTGGGGCGGCGACCGTCCCCGCGGTCCCTTCCGCGCTATCTGGCGCAACATCGGCGCCACCAAGCCCTACGACGATGACAGCACCACGGTCGAAGGCTACATCAACGGTCCCGATGCCGTCGCCGCTTACACCTGGCTCTGGGATCTGGTCGATAGCGGCGCCACGCCAACGCCGGCCGATATTGAAGTCCTCGGCACCGAAGGCACCGGACCGGTTGATCTGTTCATCGCCGGACGGCTGGCAATGGCCACGCTAAACAACGGACACATGATCACAGCCAGGGACGCAGGCGTCAACTTCGGCGTCGTGCCCGAGCCGCATGTGCCGGGGAACGAGCGTTTCGTGCACGCCTGGGCGCTGCGCGCGTCCATTTGGGCGAACACCGAGCATCCCGACGAAGCCTACGAGTTCCTCAGCTTCTGGGCGGGCCCCGAAGGCCAACGCATCAACATGGAAATCGGCGCGCTCATGCCCTCGCTGCCGGCAGTCCTTGAGGAATACCCCGATGCTGAAGCCGATTACTTCCAAGGCTTTATGGGCGTGCTCAACGCCACACAGACGGCCGAGTGGCGCGCGACCCATCCCTGCTGGCGCGGCGCAGTCATCCGCGCCGTCAGCGATGCCTGGGACCTGATCATGCTGGGCGAAATCGGACGCGACGAAGTGCAGGCGACGCTGGACGCCATGGTCGAGCCAGGCCAAGCCGCGCTTGAAGAATGCGTACCGCGTCTCGGCGGGTAGGAAATTCTCATTTGCCCCCCACCTCAAACCCCTCCCCCACACGGAGGGAGGGGCTTATGTGGCTCTCAGCGAGTTCGCGGTTAACTTTCTCCCCTTCCCTCATTTTGGAGTCGCGTAGACACTGACCTTCGGGAAGGGGCCGGGGGATGGGGGTAAATCCATCACATGCCGTCTCTCTGGCGAAATATGACAACACAGCAGCGCCGGGACGCCAAGACTGGCTACCTGGCGCTGGCTCCATGGATGGTGGGTTTCATTATCTTTTACGCCTTCCCCATCCTCGCTACCCTCTATTTCAGCTTGACGCAATGGACCTTAGTCGACCAGCCTGTCTGGATCGGGTTGGATAACTACGTCCGAATGTTCACGAGCGATCCGCTATTTGTCAGTTCGCTTAAGGCGACCACGCTTTTCGTCGCGCTCTCGCTGCCGCTGAAACTCGTGCTCGGCCTGCTGCTCGCTCTGCTGCTAAACCTCAAGGTCCCGGGCATGAATGTCTTTCGCACGGTCTTTTTCATCCCGGCCGTGATTTCAGGCGTGGCTGTCTCGCTGATGTGGATCTGGTTTCTCAATCCGGATACGGGTGTGGTCAACACCTTACTGCACTTTATTGGCGTTCAAGGTCCGTACTGGTTCTGGGATCTGAATTGGGCTCTGCCCTCGGTCGCCATCATGAGCATCTGGAAGGTCGGTGGCGCAGCAATTATCTACCTGGCGGGCTTGCAAAACATTCCGGCTCATCTCTACGAAGCGGCCGAGATTGACGGCGCCGGCAAGTGGCGGCGCTTCTGGCGCATCACCCTGCCCCTCCTGACGCCCACCCTTTTCTTCCAACTGATCATTGAGCTAATCGACGCCTTTAAAATCTTCACGGAAGCCTTCGTCATTACCAAGGGCGGTCCCCTAAAGGCCACCTATTTCTTCCTGTATTATTTCTACGAGGAAGCCTTCCGCAACTTCAACATGGGCTACGCCTCGGCTTTGGCGCTCTTTCTGCTGGCGGTCATCATGGGCTGCACCGTCTTCGTCTATCGCACCTCTGGCCGATGGGTTTACTATGAAAACTGACGCGCGGCATCTGGAAATCCAACAGCAGCTGCGGCGGAGCGCGGCGCGAAAGCGCGCCCGGCGCATCATGAGTCATGCCGTCATCTATGCCCTCATGATCTTCCTGGCGCTGATCTTTATGCTGCCGATCTTCTGGATGGCATCAACCTCGCTCAAGCTGCCGCAAGAGATCTTCGCGTGGCCCCCCGAATGGATCCCCAGCACGCCGCAATGGGGCAATTACGCCGAAGCCTTCGGCAAGTATCCGCTCGCGCGCTATATGTTCAACAGCGCCATATTGGTCGTCGCCAATATTATCGGCGGGCTCGTTTCCGTGCCCATTATCGCCTACGGCTTTGCTCGTTTCGAGTTTCCCTTCAAGCATGTACTCTTTCTCTTGATGCTTAGCACAATGATGGTGCCCGGCCATATCAAACTCATCCCGATGTTCTGGCTCTACCAAAAGCTGGGACTGATCGACACCTACTGGCCACTGGTTCTGCCCGCCTATTTCGGTAATCCTTTTTTTGTCTTCTTGATGACCCAGTTTATCCGCACCATCCCGCGCGAGCTGGACGACGCCGCGCGCATTGACGGCGCTGGCGCATGGGGCATCCTCTACCGCATCATCATTCCCTTGAGCCGTCCGGCGCTGACCGTAGTCGTGGTCTTCACCTTCGTCTGGGTTTGGAACGACTTCCTCGAGCCAATCATCTTCCTGCGTGATTGGGATTCGTATCCAATTTCGGTGGGGCTGGCCTTCTTCCAGGGCCGCTACAGTGTCGAATGGCACTTGTTCATGGGCGCGACGCTGGTTTCCATCATTCCCATTCTGGTGGTTTACTTCTTCGCCCAGAAGCATCTCATCGGCGGGCTGGCTTCAATCGGCATCAAAGGCTGACTATACCCCCTCTTAATCTCCCCCAGTAAACTGAGGGAGACTTCCAAATTCGGCCTTAGCTATTTGGCCTCCCCTTCCTTAGCTTGCTGGATGCTCGCCATCGAGATGGCGAGGGGGCCGGGGGCTGGGGTATGCCTTGCGCCGGCTATAACTGAGCAGCACGACGGTGGCGCACAGCCCCGCCCCCGCCCAGAGCAAGAATGGCGCGTTCAAGCCAAAGGCGCTCAAGGTGTTGCCTAGCGGCGGCAGGAGCGACCCGCCCATATTCTGCAGCATGCCGCCGAAGCCAAGCGCGCTGCCCACCATCGCGACTTCCAAGCCCTCCACCTCAGTGATCGAAGCGCCCATCAATGCCATGAAACTGTCGAAGCAGCAGCCGCCGATTGCCATCGCCAGCATCACGATCCAGAACCGGTCCGCGGCGAAGAACATCAGCAGCGCGCCCAGCGCCATCATGGCGGTGCCGAATGCCATGACCTGTCGCCGGTTGCCCAAACGATCTGACAGATGAGCCAGCGGCACCACGCCGATCAAACTGGCCAGGAAGAAAACCGGGATGGCCGTATCGGCATCGACAGCCTGCCAGCCAATCGCGCGCAGATAGGTCGGGACGTAGCCCACCATGCCTTGCATCAGCCCAACCACGCCGAAGACCGCCAGCGCGATCACGCGCAGTTCGCGGAAGCGCGCAACGTAACGCGCGTTTGACAACATCTGCTGTAAATCCAGACCCTTCGTTCGCTGTCCTTCTGTGGGCGGATGCACAATCGCCCAGACGATTGCCAGCATGACCGAGCAAAGACCGAGGAAGATGAGCACGGCCCGCCAGCCACCGAGAAGCGGCGAAAGAACTGTCGCGCTGAACCGCGAGCCTAACATCGCGCCGGTGGCGAAGCCCAAAGACATGACGCCGGCGGCGAATCCCAGCTGCCGCGACGAAAACCACTCACGATTTAACTTGATGAAATTCATCGGCAATATCGGTTGCACCATGCCGAACAGGAATGAGAACAGAAACAGTGACCAAAAGTCGACCGCCAGACCACGCAGCGCGCCGCTGGCGCCGGCCGCCAGGCACAGACACACCAGTGTCCGTTTGGTGCCAAATACATCAATGAACGCGCCGCCTAAAAAAGACGTGAAAATGCCCATCACCATGCCCACTCCCCAGATGATGCCGATCTCGATCAAGTCGAGATCAAGCGACGCGGCGATCTCGCTGAACATGGCCGACAAACCAGCGGTGGGGAAGCCCATGGTAATGAAGCCCGACAGGCTCACCATCGCCAGGATCACCCAGCGATACGGCGAATGCTGACGGTCATGTCGATCGGCGGTGGGGAGCATAAATGAGACTTAGCCGGATACGCGCGAGCGTTGCTTGCGCTTGCCGTAGCTGAGCAGCACCGCAGTCGCGAATAGCCCCGACGCCGCCCAGAGCAAGAAGGGCGCATTCAAGCTGATCGCGCTGAGCGTGTTGCCCAGCGGCGGAATAAAAGACGAGCCGATGTTCTGCAGCATGCCGACGAAACCGAGCGCGCCGCCCACCAGCGCCAGCTCCAGCCCTTCCACTTCGGTGGTCGCCGCTCCTTTCAGCGCCATGAAACTATCGAAGCAAAGGCCGCCGACCGCCATCGCCAGCATCACGCCCCAAAAGCTGCCGCCGACGAAATACATCAGCGCGCAGCCGATCGTCATCATCGATGTGCCAAAAGCCATGACCAGCCGTCGATTGCCCAGTCGATCGGAAAAATGCGAGATCGGTACAACGCCGATCAGGCTGCAAAAGAAGAAGACGGTCATAGCGGTATCGGCGCTGGCGGCCTCCCAGCCGATTTCTCGCAGATAGGTGGGCACGTAACCGCCCAGCCCGCGCATTACACCGAGCACGCCAAAGACGGCCATGGCGATCACCCACAACTCGCGGAAGCGGGCGACATAGCGATAACTGCTCATGATCTTGCCGATGTTCGGGCGTTTGCCGCGCCGCCGCTCCACCGGCGGATGTACAATTGCCCAGAGGATCGCAAGCCCGATGGCGCAGCAGCCCAAGAAAATCAGCACAGGCCGCCAGCCGCCCAGCAGCGGCGATAGCAACGTGGCGCTCAGGCGCGAGCCCAACATCAAGCCGGTGGCGAAACCGGCCGACATCACGCCGGATGCGAAGCCCAACTGACCGGAGCGAAACCACTCGCGATTGAGCTTGACGAAATTCATCGGCAGTATCGGCTGCACCATGCCGAAGAGAAACGACGAGAAAAATAGCGACCAAAAATCATAGGCGAAAGCGCGCGTCGCTCCGAATATGCCGGTGGCCAAACAAAGCGCGACCAAGGTCCGCCGCGTGCCGAATTGGTCAATCAAACTGCCGCCGACCAAGGCGGTGAAGATGCCCATGACCGAGCCGGAGCCCCAAATGATACCGATCTGCACCAAGTCCAGATCGAGCGAATCGGCTATCTCGCTGAATAGCGCGGACAGACCGGTCGTTGGGAAGCCCATGACCAGGAAGCCGGAGAGCGTCACCATCGCCAGGATCACCCAGCGGTAAGAAGAATCGTGCCGGTCACTCGGGTCGACGTGTGGGGGCATCTTTGGCTTCCGCATTCAGTCGCTTGCGAACAATCGCTGTATCCTAGCTGAATACAGGTCGAATACTAGGCAAGAGCCGATGCCGCGCCAGGTGGGACGTGTCCAGTTGCGGATGCCGCCAGAGCGCGCCGGTGTGTACGGGCGGGGGACCTGCGGTGTCTACGCGCAGCGGTGGCTCGCCCTGTCCAAGCTACAGAGACCGTCATTCGCAGGCCCATTGAAGCAGAGACCGCAATTGGTTGTCCGTTTAGGATTTGTAACTATAATCAGTTCTCAATTATTCAACTCGCATTGGACAGGAGACGTGGATTCAAACTGTCCTGATCTGCGCATCAACAGCGAGCGGCTGCTGAAGGATTTCGAGCAGCTTTCCGAAATTGGCGCCACCGTTGGCGGCGGCGTATCCCGTTTGGCGCTATCGAATGAAGACCTGGCGGCGCGCTCCTGGTTCGCCGACCGCATTGA
>WTGC01000221.1 GCA_011523705.1 Chloroflexota bacterium
TCGACTTAAATCAGCGCCAATTGTCATTCTGTTTGAGGGCGCTCCCCTTCCCTAGCTCGCTGGGGAAGGGGTCGGGGGATGGGGTATGCCTTGCGACAGCCGCGATTCTCAAAGGTGTCCGCTCCTCAGCCCACAAGGAGGGAAGGGGAGCTAAGTAGATCGAAATTGGCGAATAAAGCCCCTTCTTCATTTTGGGGGAGGGGTTTGAGGCGTGGGGCGTAGTCGCGCTTTCGCCCGTTCCACCCGCCGCTTCTTGTTGCGCCTTCCCAGTTGCTCGTGCATTTCGAGGAAGTAGTCGAGCGTCCCCGCGATTTCCTCTGGCGCCCTTTGGAGGATCTCCGGGCAGCGCGTCAATCGCTGCCGCGTGACCTCGTAGATGCACAACGCCGCCGAGACCGATACATTCATGCTTTGGGCGATGCCGCGCATGGGAATCAGGACTTTGCGGTCGGCCAGCGCCAGCGCCGTCGCCGATAGACCGGTCTTCTCGTTGCCGAAAAGCAGCGCGATGCGGGGCAGGCAGAGGTCGGCTTCAAAGATGGATTCGGCCGCGGGGTCGAGCGCCGCCGCGACCAGCGTCCAGCCTTCAGCCTTCAGGGCTTTCAGCGCCGTCTCGGTGCCGTGATGAACGCGGTAATCCAGCCATTTGTTGGTCGCTGTTGAACTGTTCTTGCCGACTTCTTTGGGGTCATATGCGGGATGCGTCTCGAAGATGACGTTGATCTGCTGAATGCCGAAGGCGTCGCAACTGCGGCTGATCGCGCCCAGATTATGCGGATCGTAGACGTCTTCAATGACGACGGTGAAGCCCGCTTGGCGCGCCTCGGCGACGCGTTTCAGCTTGTTGACGCGCTGCTCGGTGGGCATGGACTCAGGGGAATAGACGGCGCAATTCAAGCTCGAAGCCGGGCAAAACATCTTCACCCGAAAGCGAATCGCCCAGTTCAAGCGTCTTTATTGGCATCTGGGTCTGGTGGACTTCAACCATCTCATCGTTTGGCAAAATGATCCATACGAGCGTCGAGCCCAGTCTCAGGTAGCGTTGCGCTTTCTCACGCATTTCCGTGAGCGTGTTGCTCGGCGATCGGATCTCGACGGCGATGTCGGGCATGGCCGGCACGAGTTTATCGGGAAAGGGATCGGGGGCGCGGCCGAAGCTGATGAAGGCGACATCGGGCAAAAGCAGATTATAGCGGTCTCCGGGCGGATGATAGCCGGTTTCCCCGGTCACGATGCCCAAGTTGTTCTCTTCGGCGAAGATATCAAGATAGCGCCCTAGTCTAATCGCAATTCGCCCATGCGTCCCGCCCGGTCCTGACATCTCAATCAGTTCTCCGTCGAATAGTTCAAAGCGCAAGTGGTCGTTGGCGCGATCGCAAAAGAGCTCCCAGACCTCATCAATATCCCACAGCCGCTGTTTCGTTTCCATGATTGACTCGCTTCATCGCTCCACGTAGACCAAGCATAACACGGATTGCAACCGCTTTCCCATCGCGCTATCGGTGGGCTTGCTGCCAAGAGGCGAAGGTTTCCGCTATAATGGAGTGAAATAATTTCGAGGCTTCTTCTTATGATTGGCAAAACGATAGGCATCCTCACCGCTGGCGGCGACAGCCCCGGCTTGAACGCGGCGATCCGCGGCGTTGGCAAAGTGGCGCTCAGCAAATATGGCATGCGCTTAATCGGCTTCCGCGATGGCTTCCGCGGCCTGATGCAGAACCGCATTGAGTGGCTGGGTCCGGAAGAGCTCAGCGGCATCCTCACGCTCGGCGGCACGATCCTGGGCACCAGCCGCGACAAGCCGCACAAGATGCCGATTGGCGGCAAATCGCGCAATATGATGGACGTGATGGTGGAGAATTACCGCCGGCATGATCTCGAGGCGCTGATCTGCGTGGGTGGCGGCGGCACGGCGAAGAATGCCTGGCGCCTGTCCCAGCAGGGCATCAACGTCGTCTGCCTGCCCAAAACGATCGACAACGATGTCAGCGGCACCGACGTCACCTTCGGCTTCGATACGGCTGTCAATATCGCCTCGGAGGCGATTGACCGCTTGCATTCCACCGCGCACAGCCATCACCGTATCATCGTGGTAGAGATCATGGGGCATAACACCGGCTGGCTGGCTTTGGGCGCCGGATTGGCCGGCGGCGCCGATGTCATTCTAATCCCCGAGATTCCATTCAACATCGAATATGTCGCCGAATCAATACGGGCGCGCAGCCGCGGCGGCACCCGCTTCAGTATTGTGGCGGTGTCGGAAGGCGCGATGACGCAGCGCGTCGGCAAGAAGCTGCGGGACGCGAGGGCGCGCGTGGCAGAAGCGGAAGCGGATATCGCCGCGGCCGAGGGTGACAAAGCGAAACAGAAGGAAGCGCGTGGCCGACGCAAAAACGCGCGCGCCGAACTCGACGAAATCGAGCGGGAGCGCAGCGGCGGCACCCAACTGCTGACGACTGAGTTGGAGAAACTCACCGGTCTGGAATCGCGCGTTACGATTCTGGGCCATGTGCAGCGTGGTGGCGTGCCGTCGCCGCGCGATCGTCTACTGGCGACGCAGCTGGGAACGGCGGCGGCGAATTACATCAGCGAGGGCTTGACCGATATCATGGTTGGCGTTTGCGGCGACGGAACGGCCGCAGTGCCGCTCAAGGATGTCGTGGGCGTGCGCAAGAATGTGCCGCTGGATCACCCCTGGCTGCGATCCGCTCAGGATTTGGAGATTTGCCTGGGCGACGCGATTTGCTGATAAAGTACGTCCGCAAAGAACCTTGCTCTATTCCCGTTTTCGCAGTACAATTGTTCTAATCTACTGCGGACCGCTAATGACATATACGACACAGCTTCAGAACGGCAATGAACTGAATCGTCTGTACGAGGATGACCGACCTGTCCACGAATGGTACCGATTTGTGTTGTCATTTCCGCCACACTTGGTTCGTCATTATGTGGAAAAGTTTGGCATTGATAGGGGACAGCTTGTTCTCGATCCGTTTTGTGGAACGGGAACAACACTCGTGGAAGCGAAGAAGCTTGGTATTGGCAGCGTGGGTGTGGAAGCCAATGCCATGGCTCACTTCGCGGCGAGTGTGAAAACAGACTGGGATGTTGAACCCGGAGAGTTGGTCGATTTTGGGCAGGAAGTCGCCGGAAGGGTAAGAGGAGCAATACCGGAAAACCTAGTTGCCGGTCAAACGAACCATTTCGGTGTAAGCGTATACAAGGGTCGGCTCCGGGCATTTGACGCCGATCAATCACGGCTGCTGATAAAGAATTCGATAAGTCCCCTTCCATTGCACAAAGTGCTGACACTCCTCGATACGATTGAACGGCACAAAGCAGCCAGACTCCGAAGTCATGCCAAGCTTGCTTTAGTAAAGCAGACAGTGAAAGAGATTAGCAATCTTCGTTTCGGGCCGGAGATCGGTGTGGGCAAACTGAAGGCTGATACGCTTGTACTAGAACCATGGCTCAGCGCTTTGGATAAGATGGCTGGCGATTTGCGAGAACACCATATTCTTAAGCATACTACCGCAAAGGTGTTCCTGGCCGATGCAAGGGATCTGCGCAGACACCTATCGCCCCAATCGATTGACGCCATTATCACGTCCCCGCCTTATCCAAATGAAAAAGACTACAGTCGAACGACTAGACTTGAATCGGTGTTGCTCGGATTTATGTCCAGTCGCGCTGACTTGCGCAGACAAAAGCAGCAGTTCATTCGATCGAATACTCGTGGAGTCTACAAAGCGGACGAAGACCACAAGTGGGTCCAAGACATTTCAACAATCCAAGCACTCGCGGACTCAATTGAAAAGCGTCGACTCGAATTAGGGAAAACATCTGGATTTGAGAAACAATATGCGAAAGTCGTTCGGCTTTACTTTGGTGGAATGGCGCGTCATCTATCTGAACTGCGAGACTTGCTGCGTCCGGGCGCGAAGCTGGCTTATGTCGTGGGAGATCAAGCGTCTTATTTTCGAATCATGATTCGAACAGGCCAGCTTCTGGCGGAGGTCGCCGAGCGCTTGGGTTACGAAGTACTCGATATTGACTTGTTCCGCACACGGTTTTCGACTGCTACGAAAG
>WTGC01000209.1 GCA_011523705.1 Chloroflexota bacterium
AACCAATTGATTAAAAGTCAACTGCGCTGCCATTGCGCCACGCGCCCAAACAGCCAAGAATTATAGTAAGACGCCGCCCAATCTACAAGCGGCAGCTGCCCAAGAAGTGGCGAATGCTGCGGCGGTGGAAACTTCTCAAAGCCAGAAAAAATCCTCTGTGTTCTCTGTGTTTCCTCTGCGACCTCTGTGGTGAAGAAAAATGCACAGTGCTCGGCAAATGGTGAAGCCCGATTCATTGATCACCTGCCCGCCAGCCTGTGCTAGACGGGCGAAACCCAGCCCCGTTATCGCGCCCAGTTTGATTGTCCGAATCCCAATGTCCTTATATACTGAATCTTGATTTACCGGACTTTGCGAAGAATCGCATTCGCGGGGGACTTATGGCGGAATTTCCACCCCTTGAAGCGGCGGTCACGTCGGTGGCGGACTTGCCGCTGCGCCGCCTCGGCCGGCCCATCGGCCGTGACGAGTTGCTTCGCGCGCTTCTGCTGCGTCTGCGCCAAAGCCAGCAGCTGGTCCTCCATGGCGCCGCCGGCGCCGGGGTGACCACCGTCGCCGCCACCATCGCCAATGTCTACTTGCAGCAGCACGACCGTCCCGTTCTGTGGCTGAACATCGATAATCCGCCTATGGTCGAGTTGATCGTGCGCATCGCCCGCGCTTACGGCGAATACGATATCAGCAACGCGGACAACCCGCTGACGGGCACGGCCGCCGTGAGAGCGCTCCTCAGCGAGAAGCAGCCGCTGCTGGTGCTGGACGGCGAGATTGACTCGCAAGTGCTCGCGCCTTTTGTCAAGCGCTGCGCCGCCGACCTGCCACTGGTGGTCGCCAGCCCGGCGCCGCTGGCGGATGGCGATTGGCGCAATCAGCCGATTGGCAACCTGGCGGAGGGCGACGCCGTCCGCCTGTTCAAACAGAAAGCCGGCATCAAGGATGAGAAAGACGATGTCGCCATCCAGGTCATCGCCGCGCAGCTCAAGCATCAGGCCTTTCCCCTGGCGCTGACCGCGCGCAGCATGATCATCGCGCGGCAATCAACCGCCGACTTCAGCGATACCCTGGCCGAAGCGCTGGAAAGCCATGACGATCAGGCGGCGATGGCGGCGCTCAGCATCAGCTTCGGCGGCTTGAACGAGCGCCTGCGTGACCTGCTGCTTTTCCTCTGCGCGACCACCAGGGGCGAGGCGTCGGTCGCTTTCCTCAACCTGCTCAGCGGAATCGCCACCGAGTCGATCGATATGTCGATGACCATCCTCTCGCGCCTTTTCCTGGTGGAGCGTTTCCAGCGCCTCGGCCAAGCCTGCTATCGCTTGCACCCGCTGGCGCGTGATTTTCTCCGCGACTGGGCGCTCGAACGCGATCGTCTGGATGGGCTCCGCGTCGACATTGTCGATACCACGCGCGACTATCTCGATGTGCACGCCAGGACCGACGACTTCATCATACATCTCATGCTTGAGATGGAGAGTCTTATCGCCACCGCCGAATGGGCGGCGCAGAACGAAGAGGCCGAACTGGCGGCTGATATCGCCGAAGCGCTCGCCCCGGTCGTAGCCCAGCTCAAACAAGCTGGCTGCGGTTACGAGTTGATGCGGCTGCGCGCCATCCGCGATGGCGAAGACCTCGAGTTTGATGAGCCGCCGGAAGATATCCTAGAACCGGAAACGGTCGTCGAGGCAGATGTGGGGGGCGCCGACGCAGACGACGTCGACATGACGCTGCTCGATGGTGACGAGGAGCCGCCCTGGGAAGACAGCGACGCCGAGCCGGTCCCGGCTGACGATGTGGAAGAGGACATTTCGCCGCTATCTGTCGCCGCCGATGATTCGACCTTCCTCGCCATCGACGATAACGACCTGCAATCGGTCAATATCGACCAGCTGCGCACCGCTCTGAACGTCGCCAGCCAGAACAATGAAACGGCGCGCCAACTGCAGATTCTCAAGGCGATCGCCCGCATGCAGATCAACCAGGGCCGCGAGAAAGAAGCCATCGCCACGTACGGCGATGTGCTGGGAATTTACGAAAACAGCGAAGACAAAGATGGCGTGCTGGAGACGCTCGACATGCTCGCGGGCTTGCTAGTCAGCAACCAGAGCGCGCCAACTGCCATTGAGCAGGTCAAGCTGCGGACGGCGCTGTCATTCGCCCGCCAGCACGAAGATACGCCGCGCGTCCTGCAAATCCTGGAAGCGGTCGGCAAAGTGCAGATCGACCAGAAGCGCGAGGGCGAAGCGGTCTCTACTTACAACGAGATCCTGGCCATTCATGAAAAGCAGGAAGACAATAAAGGCATCCTGGAGACGCTCGACATGCTGGCCGGGCTGCTCGTCCGCAGTGACTCGGCCGTCTCCGCCCTGGCGCACGTCCAGCGCGGCTTGCACCTGGCGGAGGAACTGGCGGACTATGAAGCCGAGATGTTCCTGCAAATCACCCGCGGCGACGCCCATAAAGCCTTAGGCGAAGCCGCCATCGCCGTGGAGGCCTACGAGCGCGCCCTGAGCAACGCGCGCCATCGCGACGATTTGCAGAACGAAGCCTTGATCCTTTACAAGCTGGGCATGGCCTACCTCGAAAGCAATGAATCACGCCGAGCCATCGAAATGCTTGAAGACGCCAACGACCGCTTCAAGCAGCAAGGCAAGCGCGATATGGAAGGGCAGGTGCTGCGAGGATTGGGCGAGGTCAACGTCAAGCTGGAGCGCTGGAGCGAAGCGGTCAACTTCCACACCTCGGCGCTGTACATCGCGCGTGAGATTGACGACCGGGCATTGGAAGGGCGGCAACTGCGTCACTTGGGCCAGATTCTTATCAAAGCGGACAAATTGCCCGAAGCCTTGACCCGCTTGCGGCAAGCCTTGCACGTCGCCTATGAAGCGCAGAACCGCGACGACATTGTAGGCGTCATCGCCGACCTGGTCAGCCTGATGATGCGCAACCTCTTCCTCTCCTCCATCGCCGAATTGCTCATCAGCGACGGCTTGTCTTACGACCCGGACAACCGCGAATTGCAGCTGCTCAAGAATGAAGTGGCCGGCGCCAAAGAACGCGCCGCCGCCCGCGGCATCGCCCTCGCCGTGGTCGCCGGCAGCGCCCGCGATTACGCCGCCAACGCCTACAACTACAGCTAGCGCCCGATTAAAGCGCCAATTGTAGGGGCGACCTATCAGGTCGCCCGCCGCGCCACCAACGCCCGTATGGGCGAGCCGGTGGCTCGCGCCCGCCTTGACCTTGTTGCTTGTTGCAAGCGGCGCACCCCATTCCCCGGCCCCTTCCCGCAGGTCGATGTCTACGTGACCCAGCGAGCTAGGGAAGGGGAGCTAGACCTCGCGAGCACTACATTTATCCGGTTCCTTGTCCACAGCGAAACGCAAGGTATTTTGCGTGGTAGGCGCCATTGTCGCGCGTGTGTCTACAGGACGTTATGGATCGGGAAAACAAAAAGGGCGACGCCTTCGCGCCACCCCAGCTAATTCTCGTCTTTTGGCGCCGCTCAGTTTTGGCGCTGCACCATGAGATCGGGCAGATGCTCAATCGCCTGCGACAGCGACGCCTGGTGATCCAAATGCTCGCCGACGATATCGAAGGGAGAGGCTTGACGCTCTTCGTCGAACAAGATCGTCCAACTGCCGTCGCTCGCTTTGACCCAGCGCCCGCCAAAATTGTGCCGGATGGATTCGCCCAGGAAGGCGCCCAGCTTCTCGCGCAGCACCGATTTGTCGCCATCGTCGAGCTTCGCGCGATGCTCGTCAATATACGCGTCCAGCCAGGAAATCGAATCCGCCGAGTAATCCAGTTGAACGTCTTCTTTCTCGCTCAAAACCTCGATCACCAGTTCGGCGTCTTCCAACAGTTCCGATGATTCAGCAACTTGATACAACGCTCGCTCTCCTTCTAAAAGTCTCGGACGCAGCCGAGGCGCCCTCAATGGCGCACGAATCTAGGGACGCCACCACGTCAATCCATCTTACTTGTCTACACAGGCAATTGGCGAAATCGCCATAGAAAAACCAATCGTGGAGATTGGCTCGCCTGAGCGGGCAACGGGATTCGAACCCGTGACCTTTTCCTTGGCAAGGAAAT
>WTGC01000202.1 GCA_011523705.1 Chloroflexota bacterium
CCCTAGCCCCTTCCCCCATCAAGAGGGAAGGGGAGAATCGCATAGTGGGCAAAGGTGAAATTTAAACGCGTCTTATTCGTCGCCACCCTCCATCACCCGGCAGAATTGCTGCGAGAAATCCAAGAAACGCCGGACGCAGCCAGCGCCCCCCTCTTCCCGCGCAGCATGGAACTCTATACCTGGGGGCGAGCCTTTCGCCAAGCCGGCTGGGAAATCGATGTCTTCTGGCGCAATCTGCCCGGCTTCGGCAATCGCAGCATCGCCAGCTTGAGCAATGAGGTCTTTCGCACCTCGCTGACCCCCGGCAAGCTCTTGGCCGGGCTGATGCAGCGCGTCCCGCCGGGGCTGCAGCCGGACCTGCAGCGCCGCAATCAGCTGCTGCTGGAACAAGCGCGGCGCTTCCAGCCCGACCTGATCTGGCTCTCCGGCAACAACCGCGAGATTCTGCCAAGCACGCTGGAGCGCCTGAAACGCGAGCTGCGCTGCCAACTTCTCTTTCTGCATGGCGATTCGCCCATCGTCTTTTCCCATGCCAACGAGCGTAGCGCCGCGCCCCTTTATGACCTGGTGCTGGTCAATGACCGCTATCACGGCGCGCAATGGCGCGAGCTGGGCGCCAAGCAGGTGGCCTGCCTGCCCTATGTCGCCATCGACCCTGACTTCCACGTCCCGCAGCCGATCACCGATGTGCCCAATGCGTATCTCTGCGATCTGGGATTCGTCGGTACGCTGGTGCCGGCCAAACTGTACAGCGAGCGCGTGGCGGCGCTGGAGAGCCTGCGCGATTTCGACCTGGGCATCTGGAGCGTGCACGATGTGCCGCCCTCGCTAGCGCCCTTTCATCGGGGATACGCCCTGGGCGACGAGATGCTGCAAGTCTTGTCCTCCGTCAAGATCTGCATCAATACGCACGGCGATACGATGCGCTACGGCGTCAATCTGCGCTTGTTTGAATGCGCCGCGCTGGGCGTCTTCCAAATCGTGGATGACCGGCCCGGCGTTGGCGAATGCTTCAAGCTGGGCGAGCACCTGGTTACCTTCAGCGACCATGAAGATCTGCGGGAGAAGGCGCGCTACTACCTGGCGCATGACGAGGAGCGTCAGCAAATGGCCGAGGCGGCGCGTCAGCACGCCCTGGCGCATCACCGCTACGATCAGCGGGTGGCGCGGGTGGAGGAGTTGTTGGGGGTGGGGTGATACCCCAATTGTTCGGGGCTGAGTCAACGAATTATACCTGTAGAATCTGATCGGGTGGACTCAACTACCCACTGATTGTAGCGTACAAGAATGTAAGCAAACTTAGCCTTGGCGCGGACAAAATCTATCAAACAGGTTGTTCAGATATCGGAGACATTGATGATCAAGTTAATCAGAAAGATTCTTGGCATTGGCGTAAAGGCTCGAAAGCCACGTACTTCAAGAAAGCAAAAGAGCAAATCACCGCTAAGAGCCGAAGAAAAAGCAGGCTATTCTACGGAAGCAGCCAAAGAATCCTTGAACGCAGAAACTACCAAGCGCAACGCCAAGATGGATCAATTCGTCGCATCCCAGCGCCAGGCCCTCTTCGGTACCGCGAGTAATAGCCGTCGAGATGCCAAGCTCAGAGCTGAACGCAAAGAACTCTCTCCGCGTGCAGGAAGTGACATTGAACAAGATGTGTATGTCACGCTGGAGGAGGCTTACAGGGGCGTACGCCGTAGCATTGAGATTGATTTACGCCACATCAATATTCGTATTCCTCGCGGTGCAGAAACAGGTACAAAGGTACAGGTTGTTGGCGCTGGCAATCCTGGGATCAACGGCGGTTCAAGTGGAAATCTAATTTTGACAGTCCATGTAGCTGAACACGAAGATTTTGCCCGTGTCGGAGTTGACCTCATTGTGAATCATTTACTTGAAGTCTCACCAGATAGAAAAGTCGAAATACCTACTCTAGTTGGACCGATTACCAGAAGAGTGCCAGTCGGAACGCAGTCTGGCGAAGTGCTGAGCTTGCCTGGTCATGGTATGCCTAAGCTTGGTGAAAACCTTTCATATGGTGACCTTATTTTTGAAGTGACGGTAACTCTTGATCCCGCAGGAGATTATATTACAGCACAAGGTAAAGTCGCGCTGCTCAAGGAATTAGATGCACTTGACAAAAAGCGTGAAGAAAAGAGCCAAGCTCTGAGAGATTCGGGGTCTAGGGAGAGCAAGGTAAAAAAGAATGCGGAGTTTCACCATCTTCAAGAACAAATGGGCTGGTTGGAAACGCGGCGGAAGCAGATTCAGGAGAGTTTACACAAGTCTGTTGTCGTAAACCAAGAGGCATCGCACGATCGCGCATCCATTGGTTCAACGGTAGTAATTCGTGAAACCGGATCGGATATAGATGAAGTATACAGAATCGTCGGAGTCGCAGAAGCGAATCCGCGCGAGCGCAAGATATCCAATAAATCGCCCATTGGTCAAGCTGTATTGGGGAACACTAAAGGCAGTAAAATTACGGTGAATACACCTGACGGCCTGGTAGAGTTTACGATAATCGATATTAGATAGCACGAGAGTCCCCCTATGCCCGACACCCTCATCACCCTATCGAACCACATCCTCCGCATCCAACTCAACCGGCCGCGGAAGAAAAACGCGCTCAGTCCCGCCATGTACAGCTCCCTGCGCCAAGCCATCGAACGCGCCGATGCCGACCCCGACATCCGCGTCATCACCCTCACCGGCAGCGGCGACAGCTTCTGCGCCGGCAACGACCTGAACACCTTCCTGGCCGACCCCGGCTCCGATGCGGCCGCGCGTTTCATCAAGGCGATCGCGGGCGCGCAGACGCCGATTGTGGCGGCGGTCAATGGCGTGGCGGTCGGCGTCGGCGTCACCATGCTGCTGCATTGCGATCTCGTCTACGCTGCGGCCGAAGCCAAATTCAACTTCGCTTTCATTGACCTCGGTCTGCTGCCAGAAGCGGGCTCGAGCTACCTGCTGCCGCGCATGCTGGGATACGGTGGCGCGGCCGAACTGCTGATGCTGGGCGAGGCTTTCAGCGCGGAGAAGGCGCGGGAATGCGGCATCGTCAATCAGGTGGTCGCGACTGAGGCGCTGGACGATCTGGCGCAGTCGAAGGCGGCGCAATTGGCGGCAAAGCCACCCGAAGCGCTGCGCCAGACGAAGATGCTGCTGCGGCGCGGGAGTGCCAAGGCGGTCGAGCAGACGATGGCGCTCGAGCTGGAAATGATCGGCGAGCGGCTGCTTTCGGACGAGGCGCGCGCGATCATGCAGGCTTTCTTTGCGCGGCGCGGCAAGGCATAGCTGGATGGCGCGCAGCAAATGGTATACTCAATGAGAAGTCGAATTTAGGCGGCGCTGTTGTAGCCAAGGAACTGTCGTCGTGCGCGAACTAGCGATATATCTGGCGAAACTCATGCTGATCGGCGCCATCATCGGCGCGATGGTTGGCTTCATCCTCACCGAGGGTATGCCGGAGGGCGCCCCGGTCGGCGCATTCACCGGCGCTATGATCGGCTTGAGCGTTGTGGCGCTGCGTATCGAAGACAGGCGCATCGCCTGGAAATACAGGCGCCGCCGATACCAGGCGGACGCGGACGCCAACGCCAGTCAGTCATCGCCTTATCATGCCGCTAGCGGTATGATGGGTGATGATACATCTCATATTCTGTGACGTCAAACCGCGCCGTCAATAATAGCCCAAGCCCAAGATATGGACGTCAGAAGCATGACATGGCTAGACTGATGAGCGCGATGCTAAAGGCCGCCCTGCTCGGCGCCATCATCGGCGCGATTGGCGCTCTGATTTTGATCGAAGGCTCACATGACGGCGCAATCATGGGCGCGATCGTTGGCGGCGTCGTTGGCTTATACGTCGGAGCGCGGATGGACATTCATCAATACCAAGTGGCGCGTGAGCAGATGCATCCCGAGGCGCCCATTCGTGGACGTTCCCTCTCGCCTGCTCGCAAACGGATCATCTTAGAGACTTACCGCGGTCCGCTTTCGGGCGCGGCGCAACGAAAGTCACTCTCGGAGCTCGAGACCTTAACAACTGGGGTTTCAGGATTCCCCGCCCAGGTCAATCGGGATGATGACGAAAAGGCGAAACCTTGATACGTCTGTTGTTCTTTGGCGCAATTGCCACCCTGCTCGGCGCCATCATCGGCGCGATTGGCGTATTCATCCTTACGGAAGGACTGCCGGAAGGCGCGATCATGGGCGGCCTTCTAGGCGGCAGCGTCGGCATGCTTATCGCCGCGCGAAGACGTTATGGCGGGACGACGCCCTCTTATGAATTCGAAACGGCCGGCATCCACGACGACAATCTCATCACCATCGCCCGCCGGAACCTGGCTCGCGGCGCCTAACGCGACAGTTTCGGCGCCGGGATATTTGCAGAGAAGACCGAGCAGGCGCCCAGCAAGCGAAACGCCAAGCGCGATTAGCCCGCCTCGTATACCAATGTATCGGGATAGAAACCAAACCAGCCAAACCAGTAGGCCAGATGCCCGCCGATGCGATTCAGTCGCTCGCCATCTTCAGCGACTAGCGCCTCTTCGCTTATCCGCCAGCCACGCCCATCGTCGCTTTTCAGGGTTAGGTCGTCCGCGCCCGCGCTGAATTCGTAGTCTTCCCGAGCATAAGCGCGAACAGCCGCGCCGCCCGGCTCAAAGAACTCGCGCTCAGGCGTCGCTTCGGCGACAATTACGATATTCGTCCGTCCGACGCGATCGTTGACGATACGCTCGGGGATTATCGCCGCCAGCGGATAAGCTTTCGCCTGCCCTTGCAAACGCAGGGCGAAGACCATCTCTTTGTTTTCGATCAGCGCCGTATCCTGCTGCCATGAGGGGAACATCAAATCGGCGCTGTTGAAGTAATCGCTGTAGGCGGCGCCGTTGGTGTAGTTGCGCCGGAAGCCGGTATCCAGGCTCAGGACGCTGGTATTGGGATGCTCTTCCAGCCAGCTCGCCCAATCAGTCACCACGACCGGCAGCACATCCAGCACCAGGCCGCTGGTCGTCAGCGGACCAAAAGCCGGCTCGCCCGTGATCGCATTCCAGACGGTATCGGTATTGCGATCGTACATCAACTTGTTCGAGCGCATCAGCATGCCGGTGGAGCCAAATTCCAGAACGGTGTCGCCCAATTCGACGGGCGTCCCGTCCAGGTCGATGTACGAGAGATCTGCAATATTGACATCGTAGAGCACGCCAGCGCCGCACAAGGTGCAATAGGCCAGCATGACCGGGCGCCCAGGCACTTGACCGGCGACGCCCGTCTCCAGCGCTTCTTCACCGGCGGCGAGATCAGGCAGCGCGTCAAAGGCGCCTTCGTCTTCCAGCCAGCGGATATGCTTCAGCTGTAGCCAGCCGTCGCGCGGGCAAGCGGCCGAAAGCCCATGAATGAGCGCCCACTTCCCAGATCGCGCGCGGGCTTCGAATACGGTCGGCGCGCGGAAATCACAGACCTTGACGCCAGCGGGCGCGTCAAAGAGCGGCGCCTGCCCGATTACATCATTGAACATCTCGTGCCAATTCAGGAGGCGCAAGGGATAGGCGCGGCTGTCGCCATCAAAGCTGAGACCGAATACCAGCTCATCCGGCGCCGGGTAGCTGCAATCGCCATCGCGGCAGAAATCGACAAACTGATGGCCCTCGTCTCTGGCAGCGCTGGGGCTGATCTGGCGCGCGTTGACCAGCGACGGAATGCCGTCGACGGTGACGCCTCCCCAGACCGGCTCCACCAGGTTGACGGCGGCGCTGTCCATGACGCCGGGCGGGAAGAAACGGCTGAACTCGGTGTCGACGAAAGCGGCCAGCAATTGGCCCTTGAACTCGTCATAATGCGGCGGCAGGGCGATGTCGCTGGCGCCAGCCCACTCAAAGTAACCTTGCCAGCCAAGCTGGTCGCCGGCCAAGGCATTGAGCGCGTTCAAGACGCTCCTGCTGGTGTCCGGGCTGCGACCGAAGTAGGCGATATCAATCAGCGGCGCGATATACAGCGGGTCACCCGATTCGGCGACCGCGTCAAATACGCTGAGATCCAGTCCGCGATTTCGCGCGACATCATGCGCCGCCGCCAACATCTGAATCATGGTTTTGCGATAATTGGCGGTGTCGTAGTCTTGCGTCAGCGCTGGAATAGCAGTCGCCAACATAAAACTCAGCGCCAGGATTGTTCCAGCAAACCGTATCATCGGCTCCGCTCCTCATTTCCACGGCATTTTGCGCGTAGTGTAGAGCAAGAATCTTTCCGAAGTATTGTGTCTCTCAGCCGCTCGAAAGCGGCTTGAAGCGTAGTTTCTGCAAACGCGTCGCAATTAGCCCGCCCGCGCGCGAGCAAGTGGATCTTTCAGACGAGAGCGATCACTGTGTCGCCGCCAAAGCCCCGCTCATCAAGTACTACTCGTTTATCCGTATCGTTCCCAATACCACTGTGTCATCCTGCGCGCCTTCCACCTCGGTAAGCACGTCATAGCGGATCGCTTGAGGCAGTTGATACCAGCCCGTCAATACGCGATATTCGCCCGCTTTGAGCAAGTTCCGATCCAGCGAGACAGTTTCGGTTACTTCGCTCCCGGCGGACAGGGCGCCAAAGTGATGATCCGGCGGACTTCCTGGCACCAATCGGCCCTTCACGTCAAGGACATGAACGAAGCGCACGTCTTTCTCGGAGCGGTCGGTTACAAATTGCCACCAGAGTCGTATTCGGATTAATTCGCCGTCGGCCGCCTCGGCAAGAAGGTAACCAGCCAAGATGATGCCGTCTTCAATGCGAATTGGATCGTATATCGCGCCATCGGACAGGACTTTGATTTGGACATCCTCTACTTTCACGCGCTGGCAATTCAGCAAGGTCGTATCGACGCGTTCGGGGCAAGGCGGGTCAGGCGCGACTCGAAAGGTATGGTAGCCGCGCCACGCCAGCGGCAGCGGGACGGCCAGTGGAATTCTCCCATTCACCAGGAGTGTCTCTAAAGGCGTGTCATTGAGGGACAAATGTACCAGCCGATTCTGCGCTTCCAGGACGGCGCTGTATTCCAGCCAGCCCGGCTGCTCCTTATAGATGTAGGTGACATGCGACTGTGCATCGTTGACCGGAGCGTATACGGCTGGCGCTCGATCTCGGATGGCCGGTGTCTCGTAAACGGCGTATCGCTGATCTTCATAGAGTGGCTCACCCAGGCTCTGGCGCGCCCGCCAGTGCAGCAGGTCGAGCTGCCCGCTCTCCAGCGCGCGCGCCTTGTTGATAATCACGATGTCCGCCCCCGCATCCTGCAGCAGGGATGGCTGAAACTTGGCGAGCAAAGCCAGCCGAGCGCGGTCGACTGTAGTAATTCTCACGTCGTGCCCGGCGATGAGCGGCTTGGCATGCGCCGTCTGCAGATACAACGCTTCATTGACCGCCAGCGGATTGTCGTAGGGTACGTTGTATACCGCGCGGATATCGCGTTGACGCCTTAGGTTCAGTATCTCGCGCGGCACGTCTGCCGGCACGCTTGGAAAGTCCCCAACGAGTTTGAAGTCCTCTAGCAGCAGGAAGACAAATACGCCGGCAATGATGATTTGAGCGTATGGTCCGCGGCGCTGTAGCAAATTGCTTGTACAGCAAAGCGCCGTTCCGAACCCCACCAGAAGCGCGTACATCGCCGCGAAGAGACCCATGAAGTTTGCCGGGCTCTGCGCCAGCTCAAAGGCGGGCAGGCGGGCCAATATGGCGAAAGGCAAGGGCAGTACCGCTGGGTAGCCACCGATTGTCCCGACTAATACCTGGTCATTCACTCGAAGCACCGGACCCAAAGCCAGAATCCATGCCGTGAAACACACCAGTAGACACCAGCGCGCCTCGCGGCGAAACAAAACGCCGAGCAAGGCGACGAATCCACCGATCACGCCTATGTAGCTGGCGCTCCCACTTAAGTTTGAACCCAAGACACGCTGCGAATGAGTGGCGATGTTATCCCAGAATGCATTGGCGAAGGAGGGCGATGCCAGGCCAAGCAGATCAATGCTCTGACCTTGGCGCCCGTCGGCTGCCAACAACTGCGGGTGATCCATCAGATCTGCCATTACCGGCGAGAGATACAGCAGCAAGAAGACGCAACCGGCGAATACCGCAAAGGTCGCGCGCAGGGCGCCCAACTGATCGCGGCGCTGGACGCGGGCGCAGACAAAAAGCACGGACAGCGGCGCCAACACATAGAGAACCCGCATGGTATCGCCGAGCGCCACCAGCATGAAAAAGAGCGCCGTGAAGAATAATCGGCGCCTTCCCCCAAGGTCGGCGTAATCAAACAGGTAAAGTATAAGCAGCGGCAACGGCCAAAGCGCCAGCATACCGATGCGGCCGTCCAGAAGGTAACCCTGAAGCGTCGGAAAAAAGATGAAAACCAAGCCGGCGATGAATGGCGGGAAACGACCCGAGCCTGTCAGCTTGCGCCGCGCCAGCGCATACATCGACCAGCCATTGAGAGTCAGCGTCAGCAATACGCCCGCGTTGAAGGCAGCCGGCAGCGGCAAGAAAAAAGCGAAAAGCCACATGGGAAAGAATTGCAGCGGATTCGCCCATAGCCGCACCGCCCGAAAGCCTTCCGCGTAAGCCAGCAGCGATTGCTCAAAGATATCGTCTCCGTTGAGTATGGCGGTCTTGAACCACCATACGTGACGAACTACCCGGTACGTATCACCGGTTTCAGCGCCAATAAAACGCGCGGTCATCGCGCTGTGAATCGGCGCGGTCAGATAGAGCGCCGCCACCAGATAGAGGAGAAATACCAGCCAGGGCTGGCGCGGCTTTCGTCTCAACAAGGCTAGTCTTTGGCGCACCGGATCAAGCTGGTCCATGGAAGCGTGCTCAAAACAATTTCAACATCATATGCAATGGCGAACGCGATCTTTAGTCCCGAGCGCAATCCGGCGCCATACACGCGCTTAGCTCGCTGGCTCGGCTGAAAGAAGGAGACGGGAATAGCTCGTGCGATAGACACGGTAGGGCGCTTCGTGCCGAAAGCCCATGAAAACTTCCTTGGTCACCTTTAGCTCGGCGCCTCTAATTCGCAGCAAGAAACTGTCAATTGCGCGGCCGCGGCGCAAAACGCGCTCCACATCGCCAACCAGCGCTTCCACCTGGCCCGAACGCAGATCGCCGCCGACCCGCATATAGGCGCGCCCCGCCCGGCCGACGCCGACTGCATTGATAAGGGTCAACACAGCGCCAGCGCCAAAGAGAATCACGCTTCGGTTAATCTGCCCGATGTAGACGAAAATTGTCGCTGCCAGCACCAAGGCGACAAAAAGCGCGGCAGCGGCTAGCGTATTGCGCCGGCGCAGTTTCGTCAATTTCTCTATCTGCGAAAGACTAAGCCGGCCCTGCCGATTCGCATCCAGATCGTCCGCGGTGAATCCCAAGGCGGCCGACAAGTCCGTCGTGGCGGCGGTCATGTCGTGGCGGATCCCGCATCTGGTAAAGACGAGTCCCGCTCTTGCGCTTCATCGCGCGCGGTTTGCCCCGTTTCATGGTCGCGCATTGCTCGCCTTATGTGGTCCCGGTCGTCTTCGTTTTCAGGCATGGACTCAATGTAGACTGACCGGCTTGGGAAGGCAAAGTCAATGCCGAGGTCCTCTACGATGCCCATAATCGCCAAAAACACTTCTTCCTGCTTCGCTGTGAACTCGCGCCAATCTGAAAGCAATACCTGGCAAATGACGCGCACATTCAGCGAGCTTTCAGCGAATGCGACAAAATGCACGATGACCGATTCAGGATCGATGTCTTCCGTGTTCTGCAGCAGTTCGCGAATCTGACTGACGGCGGCGCGAAGCTGTTCCGAGCTGGTGCTGTAAGTGAAATTCAGGGTTGCGTCAAGCCGCCGCTTTTCCAGCCGCGTCCGATTTAAGACCGCTGCGTTGGTCAAGAGATTGTTTGGCACGGTAACCAATGCCTGATCCAGCTGACGTACGCGCGTCGCCCGGACGCCGACCGATTCGACGATGCCAGTCACCGCTGGCGTCGTGATAAAGTCGCCGACTTTGAAGGGGTTGTCCGTCACGATCGCCGCGAATCCAAACATATTGCCCACCGTGTCTTGCGACGCCAGCGAGATGCCAATGCCGATGACGCCAAGCGAAGCGATCAACGCTGCGACATCAAACTGCAATTCCTGCAAAACGAAAATGGCGCCCAGCGCGATGATCAAGAACTTGACGACGGTATTGAGAAAAGGCAGCAGGCGTTCCGGGATCGTCCAACCTGTCATGCGGCGGAATGTTTCTGGCTGCAGCGACAGCACTTCAAACCAGCGAACAAGGGCGAAAAAGACGGACGCAACCAGAACGGCCCGCGCCACCGTCCGCGCGAGCTGCTGTATTGCGACATCAAAGGCGAACATTTCCGTGACCAGGAAAAGAGACAAGCCGACCACCGCCAGGCGCAAGGGAGAAACACTGGCGTCCAATATTCGGTCGTCGATATCGCTGGCTGAGCGCGCGACGATATACCGCAGCGGACGCAGCAGAAGCGCCGTCAACAGCCAGCGCAGCAGCAAAATCACCAGCAACGCGACCGCAAAGGGGACAATGTCAACAATTAGATGCTGCACAAACTCCGGCTGGCCCGCCAGAAGTGGCAACAGATCAACCTGATTCATGCGGAACACGCATCCTTGGGATCGCCAGCATACACACCATACATTCTACGCTGACGGCGGCTTTTGGCAAGTCAAAGACGATTTGCCGAGCTGTGCGAGCTAGAGTTGGAAGCCGGTGCGGTAATCGACGACTTTGCGTTCATAATCGTCGACATATTGCCGGAGCTTGTTCTCCAGATCATCCCATTGGTCGCTCAGAAACAGGCGGCGCAGGATATCGGCGCTTTCGGTGACGAATTCGATCTTGCGCATGGGATAATCGCCATAGGCGACATGCCAGACCATATGCATGTAAACGCCCAGCTTTTGGATGTCCGGCACGAAGCTACTGAGCATGTAGCGGTAGTATTGGTCTTGTTTGTCACGCTTGATATTATAGAATAAGATGAGTTTGTATCTCGGCCTGATATGTTGAAATGATGCCATAATGGGTTGATCGTCGTCGGATATCGGTCGCGCTCTACTCTATCACAGATTCCCTCGAAGTGATAAGGCTCTTCTAACGACAGCAAGGGTCACGCGCCGACTGTCAATCGCTGGCGCGAACGGGACCTCTGTTACAGGAATGCCATGCATGCAGGAACTGCAAAGGGCGATTGAAGATTTACGCCATCGCGCGCAAGCAACTACTGACGCCCAGGCATTGAGCGAGCTGGAGCAAGAAGCACGCGACCTCTTGATGGAAGCGAAGAACACGCCCTTGGAAAACAAGGCGCAGGAGCTCTTCGCCGAAATTGCCGGCAGCCAATCCACCAGCAGCGTCAGACCAAATACTGCCGCGCTGCGCGGCTTGGTTCGGCGCGCCCGTATCCGGATCGAAATCGCCGGCGATGACGACGATATCGACGAGGCCATCGACATCCTCGCCGACGCTCTGCGCATGGACAGCGGCAACAGCGATGTCATCAGCCTCTTGCAGCAAGCCGGCTCGCACAGCGCCCAGGCGAAACAGCGCGTGCAAGATCTCTTCAACCGCCACAACGTCAGCTCAGCGCCCTCACAGGCGCCGGCCGCAGCGCCATCGGAACCGCAGCCGACGCCAACCAGTTATGAGCCAATTGGCGAAGCGCCCGCGTCGTTCAGCAGTCGCGCCGACTTTGACCGGCAGGAGCGCGCTCCGAGCGAAATGGCTGAGCCGGCGGCGGAAGAGCGGACGCTGCAATCCTCCGCCGCCTTGGATGAATTGCTGACTCGCCTCACCGAAAGTTACTATTCCGGCGAATACCAGCAAACGATCGATGTCGCCAATCGGATATTGGCGCAGCAAGCCAACAACCCCACCGCGCTCGAGTATCGCGAGAAATCGGAAGACAATCTGATTCGCGGCATCGTCCCCGATCATCGCATTCCCTTTGAAGCGCGCGTCGCCTACAACCGCGCCAATTCTCTCGTGCGCGCCGGCAATTACGAGCAGGCTTCCGGCTTGTATCGCGAGGCGAGGGAACTGGCCGAACGCGACGGCATTCTGACCTGGAAAGACGTCGAACAAGCGCTGCTCGATATTCAGGATCTGGCGCTCGCTCGCGAACTGCTCACCGATGGCGACCGGCTGATGTCGAACGACAACTGGTCGGAGGCGCTGCGAAAATACGAAGGCGCGTTGCGCGTCGTTCCAAACGACCCGCAGGCGGAAGAGCGCCTGGAAATGATCCGGCGCATCCAGCGGGATTACGACCAAATCGCCGTTCATATGAATACCATCGGCGGCACGCTGGAAGAACAAGTCGCCCAGGTCGCCAGCGTCCGCAGCCTGTTATCCCACACGCGCCAGCTGCTGCCGAACAGCCAGCGCCTGGCGCAGATGCAGCAGGACGTCGACAACAAGCTCGCCAGCATCCGCAGCCAGGTCAATGACCAGGCGCAAATGTCGCTCAATCATGCCAACAACTCGACGACGCTGGACGAACGCCTTCTACTGATGAACGCCGCCATCAAACTGCTGGAGCTGGGCCTCGAGCTGGACCCCACCGACGGCGGCTTTTCAGAAAACTTGATGCGCGCGCGCAATCTGCAAGCGGACATTTCACGGGCGCAGCAGGCGATTAGACGGGCGCAAGCGCTGGTCTCGCAAAACTTCGATGCCGAACTGGCGCAGGCGCGTCAGATGTTGGCGGAAATGGCTTCCGATTTCGCCCAGGACGAACGCTTCCGCACCACGGTGAATGACCTCTTCAGCCGCTATCTCGAACGGGCGGAAGAAGCGCTACAGGAAGGCAACAACCGCGAAGCGCGCACCTGGCTCGAAATCATGCGCGATGACCCCTTCCGCATCCTGGGCCGCCGCGCCGATATCGGCCGGATTGACAGCATCCTCCGCCGCCGCCGCAATCGCGGCCGCCTGGTCATACTCTTTGTTATCATCATCATCGGAGGCGTCGGCGGCGTGGTGGGCTATATGAACCGCGGGCCGATACAGAATACCATCGGGGCGGTTTTCTTTCCGACTGCGACTTTTACGCCAACACCCACATTGACGCCGACAGTCACGTCGACGCCGACAGTCACCTATACGCCCTCCAATACCCCCACCGCCACCAGTACCTCAACCAATACGCCGACAGCAACCGATACCTTTACGCCGACCGCCACCTTCACCCCTTCCAATACGCCGACCGCCACCAGCACGCCGACCTATACCGCCACGCCATCAAATACGCCGACAGCAACCAGCACGCCGACGCCAACGCCGACGCCGGTCGAATTGTGCCAGGTGGTCGTACTCAACACCAATTCGATCCGAGTGCGCTCCCGACCCACCAATATCACTGGGACACCGATCGTGGGTTGGTTGGGAACCGGCACCGTGGCGCCCGTCTTGAAAATGCAGCGGGAAGAGCGAAACCCCACCGGTCCCGTCTGGTACTTCATAAGGGTTAATGTCGACGACGCCAACCTCGAAGGCTGGATTCGCAGCGATATCGTCAGCAATGTGATCGGCAGCGAATGCCCGGGGCTGCCTTAAGACCGAAACCGCGAGGGCAAGCATGATCGGCGCGCGGCAAATGGCGGAAATCGCGTCAGTTCAGAAGCGATATGATGCCAGCCTGATGAGATTCCCCAATGTCGTGGGCACGGGAATCGGCTATCGGCAGCGCAAGGGACAGACCGTCGACGAATTGTGCCTGATTGTTTTGGTCAGTCAAAAGCTCAAGCGGTCGGATTTGCCGGACGATGCCGTCTTGCCGTCTGAGCTGGATGGCGCGCCCGTCGATGTAGTCGAGACTGGCGCGTTTGCCGTCTAAAGCCTACGCGTTCGTGGACTACCAGGATGTATAACCGCCGTCCACGACCAGGTTGGTCCCGGTGGTGAAACTGGCGCCGGGCGAGGCCAAATAGAAAATGGCTTGGGCGATCTCTTCCGCTTCGCCCACTCGTCTTTGGGGCGTCATCGCCAGCCAAGTGGGGTACCAATCCGGATTTTCCATGGCCGGTTTCGTCATATCGGTGCCGATGTAACCGGGCGAGACGCAATTGACGCGAATGCCGCGGCTTGCCCATTCGCCCGCCAGCGACTTGGTCAGCAGAATGACGCCGGCTTTGGCCGCGTTGTAATGCGCCTGCGGCTGCGGCGTGTTTGATATCATCCCGGACATCGACGCCACATTGACGATGGCGCCGCTGCCTTGCTCCAGCATGTGCCGGCCGATGGCGCGGCAGCACCAGAACACGCCGTTTAGATTGACCGCTATCATATTGAGCCAGTCTTCGTCGCTGCATTCTTCCGCCGGAATGCCCTGCGCGATGCCGGCATTGCAAACGAGAATGTCAATATTGGGGAAAGCCGCTAGCGCGCTCGCCGCCATCGCGTCGACGCTGGCGGAATCTCGCACATCGACTTCAACGAACAGCGACCGTCGGCCCATCGCCTCGATCTCGGCCGCCGCCTTCTTGCCATTTTCGACAATATACTCGGCGATGATGACATCGGCGCCAGCAGCTGCAAATCGCCTCGCGGTCGCCAAGCCAATGCCGCGTCCGGCGCCGGTGATCAGCGCGGTTTTCCCTGTGAAATCAAAGTCGGAGTCGCTCATGGTCATCCCCGTTCGGCCAAGCCCTGTATTTCAGGCTGCGAACATACCACAGCCACAGCGCGGCTGGCAAGATGTGGCGCGGTGGCAGGAAACAGACGATGCCTCAAATTAGGGTGAAAGCATCGGCTCTAAGGGCCGATTCGGCTGACAAGCGGTCTACCAGGAGGTATAGCCGCCGTCGACGACGAGGTTTGTCCCGGTCGTAAAACTGGCGCCGGGCGAGGCCAAATAGAGGATGGCCTGCGCGATATTTTCCGGCTCGCCCAGGCGGCCCTGTGGCGTCATCGACATCCAAATGGGGAACCGCTCCGGGTCGTTAATTGCCGGCTTCGTCATTTTGGTGTTGATGTAGCCGGGCGAGACGCAATTGACCCGCAAGCCGCGATCAGCCCATTCACCGGCCAGAGATTTGGTCAGCATGATGACGCCCGCTTTCGCGACGTTGTAGTGGACCTGCGGGTGCGGTGTGAGTGAGACGATGCCGCACATGGAGGCCACATTGACAATGGCGCCCCTGCCCCGTTCCAGCATGTGACTGCCGATGGCGCGGCAGCACCAGAATACGCCATTAAGATTGACCGCCATCATATTGAGCCAATCTTCATCTTTGCATTCTTCGGCTTTAATCGGCTGCCCGATACCGGCATTGCAAACCAAGACGTCAATCCTGGAGAATGCTTCCAATGCAATCGCCGCCATCTGATCGACACTCTCCGAGCTACGGACATCGACTTCGATGCACAGGGACTTGCGCCCCATGCTCTTGATCTCGGACGCGGCAGTCAGACCGCTCTCCACATCTAATTCGCCGATAATGACATCGGCGCCAGCAGTTGCAAATCGGCGCGCTGCCGCCAAGCCGATGCCGCGCCCGGCACCGGTGATCAGGGCCGTTTGTCCAGTGAAGTCAAAGTCGGTATTGGCCATCCTGTACCTCAATATCGAATGAATCCAAGGATCGGAAGCGACTAAAATACGGCCATGGCGCCATCAAAGTGATAACGCGCCCAGGCTGTGCAATCATGTTTGATACGCTAAGGCAGACGGCAGGCATTAGCCGCCGATGTGATACATCTCGACTTTTTTGCGGCGGTCACGCACTTCTTGCGTGAGCGAGCTGCGGATCTCGGAGTAGCGGTCAATGCGAGCGCCCCAGGTCGCGCGGATGATGGCTTCCAACTCATCGTCGGTAGCGCCCGCCCGCAGCGGGTCGCGCAAGCTGACGCCTTCAATGGCGAAGAGGCAGGTGAAGATCTGTCCTTCCGGCGACAGGCGCATCCGCGTGCAGGAGCCGCAAAATGGCTGGGTCACCGAGCTGATCAAGCCGATTTCGCCCTCGCCATCAAGATAGCGATAGCGCTGCGCCACCTCGCCGAAGTAATTGCCAGCGACCGGCTCCAGCGGCAGTGCCGCGTCCACAGTCTCCACGATTTCCGCCGCAGAGACGACTTGCTCCATCCGCCAGCCATTCATATTGCCGACGTCCATATATTCGATGAAGCGCAGGATATGCCCGCGCGCCTTGAAGAAGCGCGCCAAATCCACCAGCGTGTGGTCATTGACGCCACGCTGCACGACGGCATTGATCTTCAAGGGCGTAAATCCAGCCTCTTCCGCCGCGTAGATGCCAGCCAACACCTTGTCCACGCCCGAGCGCCCGCCATTCATCTGGCGGAAGATCTCGTCATCGAGAGTATCGAGGCTAATCGTCAGACGCCTCAATCCGGCGGCCTTCAAGGCGTCGATCTTCTGCGGCAACAGATAGGCGTTGGTGGTCATCGCCAGATCGTGCACGCCCTCCAGCGCATCCAGCATCGCCACCAGCTTCTCGATGTCCTGGCGTAGCAGCGGCTCTCCGCCGGTCAAGCGAATCTTCAGCGCGCCCAGCCGCACGATGATCCTCGTCAGCCGCGTGATCTCTTCAAAAGTCAGCAAATGCGGCTTGGGGGTAAACTGATATCGCTCATTGAAGATCTCCGCCGGCATGCAGTAGGGACAGCGGAAATTGCAGCGGTCAGTCACTGAAATCCGCATATCGCGCAGGGGCCGCTCGTACTGGTCGTGAAGGTTCATTGTCGCGATTCTCGCCCTTCAGTTGGCGCGTCAGTGTAGCGAGGCGCTGCTCGATTATCAAGCCCGCCGGTCCTGGACGGAGCCTGCGTCAATGCCAACCTCGCGTATAGCAAGTATACCGCATCTCTCTTAGAATTGAGTTTGCGCATAAGAATCGACATGGGCTCAGCCGCCACGCTTAGCGTCCAATCCTTCATGCGAAACAGGAATCAAGATGCCTGAAATCAAGTGCAACGAATGCCGGGAGATCGCGCAACCGCTCGATTGGCGCTGCCAGAGTTGCGGCGGCTCGCTGGACCTGGTTGATCTGCCCGCCTTCAATCCGTCATCCATCCATTCTGACGACTTCTCCCTATGGCGTTACCGCGCCATGCTGCCGCTCGAACGGCGCTTCAGCCTGGGCGAAGGCTTGACGCCGCTGGTCCCCGTTGAACTGGACGGTGCTCGTTTTCAAGCCAAGCTGGAATACCTGAACCCCACCGGTTCTTTCAAAGACCGCGGCACGTCGACTGTACTCAACCATTTGGCCGCCCACGGCGCCACGGAAGTGATCGACAACTCGTCGGGCAATGCGGGCGCGTCGCTGGCCGCCTTCGCCGGCATCGCGGGCATGTCGGCGACAGTTTTCGTGCCGGCGGCCACCGCCGTCGAAAGCAAGAAGCGGCTGATACGTTCATTCGGCGGCGTCATTATCGAGTCGCATGATTACCTGGCCGATGTCTATGCGGCGGCGGCAAAGACCACCTACGCCAGCCACGCTTGGAGCCCCTACTTCGTCCTGGGTCAGCAAACAGCGGCTTGGGAGACCTGGGAACAACTTGAGCGGCGCGCGCCTGACGCAGTGGCGACGCCGGTTGGGCACGGCGGATTATTCCTCGGTTTCTACCGCGGCTTCCAGGCACTGCAAGACGCCGGCTTGATTGAGAAACTGCCGCGCATGATCGCTGTGCAATCGGCGGGCGTCGACCCGGTCGTGTGCGGCTGGGAATCGGGCTCGCTGATGCCGTCTCAGATTAAGCCCGGTCCAAGCATCGCCGATGGCATTCTCGTCGATACGCCGGTGCGCGGGGCCCAGATCCTTCGCGCGCTCTATGACAGCGAGGGATTCGCGCTGCGGGTGGACAATGCCGCCATTGAAGCGGCGCAGCAAAGCATGCATACAAGAGGCTTCATGATTGAAGCGACCAGCGCCGTGACTGCCGCTGCCTTACCGCAGATTCGCGAGCGGATCGGCGAAGAGGCGGTGCTGGTCATCGCCTTCACCGGCAGCGGTCTCAAGAATCTCAGCGCCGCTCCCAGTCCTGAGTAAGCCACGCGTTATCCGTCGCAGGCATTCCATCGTATAATGGCTTGGCACAAGGCACTGAGGATTACACCGCATGTCGATGGATCTGCTACGCCAGACACTCGAGGCGCAGCGACTGGCGCAGGCCGACCTGCTCCGGCGGCGCGGCGTGGTCGGTGTGGCGGTCGGTTTCCGCAATTTCAAAGAGGAAGTCACCGATCAGATTGCGCTGGCGGTACTCGTTCAGCAGAAAAAGCCGATTGAAGCGCTTAGCGCCGACGACCTGGTGCCTGCCGATGTCAACGGGGCGAGAACGGATGTCATCGAGGTAGGACGGCTGGAAGCGCTGATAAACCCGCGCGACCGCTACCGCCCCAATATCCCGGCCGGCGTCAGCATTGGGCATTACAAGGTCACAGCCGGCACGCTCGGCGCAATCGTTTTTGACAAACACACCGGCGAGCCGCTTATCCTGTCTAATAATCATGTGCTGGCCAACAGCAATGAAGCCGAAGTCGGCGATGCCATCCTGCAGCCGGGACCGACCGATCACGGCGTGCGACCTGACGATGTCGTCGCCAAGCTGCATCGCTTTGAAATGCTGCGCTTCTACAACGAGTCCGGCACGGGACCATCGCCGCCGACGACTAGCCCGCCGCTGTTCCCGGCCGGTGGCTGTGATATTGTCGAGCTCTGGGCCAGCGTCGGCAATCTGTTTGGCCGCATCAGTGGCTCGTCAAA
Source organism: Chloroflexota bacterium (assembly GCA_011523705.1). GTDB lineage: Bacteria > Chloroflexota > Anaerolineae > Aggregatilineales > Phototrophicaceae > UBA6055. The sequence continues at coordinate 18,776 of WTGC01000202.1, forward strand.
GCGCTTGACCAGCGTACCCCGGGCGACGCCGCATGCGGAAGCGACGCCGATATACGCCAATCGAGTCGACGCGGCCCTGGCCCGCCCGAACAATCCGATGCTTTTCCAGCAAGCAATCGCCGAGATCGGTCGTCCTACAGGCGTCAAGCTCGCCCAGCTCGGCATGGAAGTGCGCAAACAGGGTCGCACCACCGGTTACACAGAAGGAACCGTGACCTTAATGAACGCGACGGTGGATGTGTCCTACGGCGAAGACTTGCAGGCGCGCTTCGTCGGACAGGTCATCACCACGCCCATGAGCCAAGGTGGGGACTCCGGCGCGCTGATCATTGAGCGAGACAGCCTCAACGCGGTGGGCTTGCTTTTCGCCGGGTCACGCCGGGCGACGATCTTCACGCCGATGCAAACCGTTCTCAATGTGATGGAAATCGATCTCTGAGCGAATTGCCTAGATGTCGTTCAACTCATCCATTGCCTGGTACGCCAAATTCGGGAAGATCGAGCGCGGACGATGCGATTCGTCCGGGACCAGTTGAGTCATCATCAGCGTGATCAGCTCTTCGGCCGGATCAATGACGAAGTGCGTGCTGGCCATGCCGGACCAGCCATACTCGCCGAATGAGCTGTAGCCGTTCGCCAAGCCCGGATGAAGCATGACGCGAAAGCCCAAGCCGAATCCGTAGCCATAACGCTCAACGCCAAGGCGCAGCGGCATCATGGTCGGCGGAATCGCATTGGCCGTCATGCGCTTGATCGTCATCGGGGTGGCGACGCGCGCGCCATCCAGTTCGCCGCCATTCAAGAGCATGGAAGCGAAGCGCAAATAATCAGCTATCGTCGAGACCAGCCCGCCGCCGCCCGAGGGACAAACGGTTGGCACGCGCGCATCGCCCAAAAGTTCGTCACCAGCTTCGAAGCGAATCGGACCGCGCTGCCCCTGCTCGTGATAGATAGCGGCCAGCCGCCCCGTTTTTTCCGCCGGCACATAGAAATCGGTATCGTCCATGCCTAGCGGCGCGAAGAAGCGCGCTTTGAGAAAGTCGTCCAGCGGCATATCGGCTATAACCTGCACGAGATATCCGAGCACGTCAGTGGCGACGCTGTATTCCCAATCGGCGCCGGGCTGGTATATCAACGGCAGTTCGGCAATTTGCGCGATCATATCGGCCAGCGGCATGTCGCGACGGAAGAATCCATGAGCTTCAGCCGATTCCCGAAACATTTGGTCAACCGGGCGCCAGGCATCGCCGCCATAAGTCAAGCCAGCGGTATGCGTCAACAAATGAAAGATCGTCATTGGCGGATCTTGCTCGGCATAATGCGGCTGCCCGTCGCTGATGTGGCTGTACACCTTCGTCTTCGCGAAGGCGGGGATATAGCGTGATACCGGATCGAATAGCTGGCAGCGGCCCTCGTCGTGCAGCAGCATCAGCGCCAGGCTGACCACCGGCTTGGTCATGCTGTAAATGCGGAAGATAGCGTCAGCCTCCATGGGGCGATCGGCTTCGATATCCATCTTGCCGTGCATGCTGTGATGGACGACCTTGCCGCGCCTCTGCACCAGCGCGATGATGCCCGGCAGACGATCGCCCGTCACTTCGCTTTCCAGGTAGCGGCTTATGGCGGCCAGCCGTTCGCTCGACATGCCCACTTCTTCCGCTGCATGAACTTTCATCAGAACGCCTCTCTCTTTGATTCGTCGCCTTGACCTACGGAGTCGGCAGCCAGACGCGCAAGCGATTATCGTCTGTGCCGACCGCCAGCGCCAGCCCCTCGCCCAGCAGCTCGACCGGGGCGAAGTTGCTGACGATTTCGCCGCCGGCTTCCAGGCGCCAAATCTCGTTTGCGCCTGATAGATTTCGCTGAATCGCCACGATGGCGCGGCGCCTGAGATCCATCGCCAGAACTTCCGGTTTTCCGTCTCCATTGAAGTCGCCAGCCGCCGTCTGATCGAGATTGCGCGAGCCAGGCACATGGCTGGTCACGCCGGGGAGAGACGCCGCCGGCTCCAGCGCGCCATCGCCCAGGCGGAAGAATTCCATTTCGGGTTCCTGACGTGGATTCCGGACTGCAACGATTTCAACAGCGCCGTCGGGTCCAAAGCGACCAGCCGTGAGCTGATGCAACCAGCGATCGCCCCGCCCGGTAGCCGGCCCGTCTATCTCCTGGCGAATCCAGCCGCCATCCCAGACATACGCGCGGATTCGCGCGCCCAGCGAGCCATTCGAGACGGTCGTCACCAAGTCTTCGACGCCATCGCCATCGATATCCGCCCAGAAAGGCGCGATGCCCTCGTACGCGTCTTCGCCCGGCAAGTCAATCCGTGCCAATATTCGTATTTGCCCCTCGCGCGCTTCCAGTACGAGCAGCGTCGAAGCCGCAAGCTGATCGGTGGCCTTGGCGTAAAGGGCGAATTGGCCACGGCTGTTCATCACCAGGCGCGAGTCCAATGGCGCATTGATGGGGACGCTGGCGACGACCCCGTCTTCACGTCCGAGAACGAGATCGCCGGCGAGGCTGATGTAGAGTACTTCAAAGTCGTTGACCGCGATCGGATGCGAAAGCGGCGACACGCTGGCGTCGCTGCGCATGATGTAGGTGCCTTCGATCATGGACACGCCTACGATTGGCGGCTGCGTGCCATCGAACCAGCCCGTTTCGTAAGCGAGCGTCCGCGCGTCGCCATCGAGTGTTACCTCGATGACCTGCAGGGTTCCGCCTTCCAGCACGACATGCCAGATCGCCGTCTCCATTGCGTAACCAACCGCCCAAACGGGCTTTCCCCGCAATGGTGCATCAACGGCGATGACATTGGGAAAGGACCCGGCGCCGCGCAGGAAGCGATTCCCGGCTGGATTGTGATAGGTGTAGAAATAGCGATCGAGCAAGGCTTGCTCCCCCTGCGCGTCAGTGTAACTGAGAGGACGAACAGGGTTAAGACGCGGATGCGTTTAGGAAACACAAGATCATTCAGAAAGAAAGGACGCCCTGCAGAGAGCGTCCTTATCGTCTTCAGAAAGTGTGCTTGCGCTCTAGCGTCCGGTTTGGGTCAACTGGATTGACGCTTCCGGCGCTTCAAAGTCGTCGCCCAATTGCGTGAAGTCATCGACGCTGAAGATGAAGGGGGCGTCCGCTGGCAGCAGCGCGAAGGAGACGTTGTCCGACAAGTTGGCGACGTAGAGATACTGGATCAGATTTGGATTGGCCGCGATCTGGTCGCTGATGACGCGCAGCGCTTCCGCTTCCGCCTGCGCTTCAATCAAGCGGGCGTTGGCGCGACCGCGCGCTTCTTGCTCAGCAGCGTCAGCCCGACCGCTGGCTTCTGTTTGCACCCGCTCGGCTTCGGTGCGAGCGCGCTGCAATTTCTGGTCTTCGATCTGCTTCTCTTCAATGGAGTTGGCGAACGCATCAGTGAAATCGATTTGGCGCACGAGCAGCGAAGTCAGTGTCAAGCCCTCATTCTGCATTTTCTCACCAACGGCATTGAAGATTGCCTGACCCATCTCTTCGCGTCCCTCGCCGTAGATCGTCTCCGCTTCGAACTTGGAGACAACATCACGGGTTTCGGCTCGCACCGTCGGTCGGATGAAATCGGACTCGTAACGATTCTGCCAGTTGAGGTGAATCTGATTGACATCCTGCCTAGCAATGCGATAGAGAACGGTGATATCCAGCTTCACTTCCTGCCCATCGTTCGTCAGCGCTTCCACGGCGTCGTTGCCTTGCAAGCGCCCTTCGCTGCTGATGCCCGACATGGTGTATTCGCGCTGGTCGGTCGGATAGATGATGTATTCCTGCAAGCCCGGGATGATGATCGAGGTGCCAGGCGCCCTCGCCGGGTCCTCCAATTCACCGGTCAAGACATTAACGATGACGGCCGCCCGCGCCGGCTGCACGATCAAGATGCCGGAACTGACGATGAAGAGCACAATGCCGCCGGCAAAGCCGAACAGCGCCAGCAGCACGCCGCCCCGCGCCGAGCGACCCTGCGATGCCAGGGTGAAGGCGAAGGCGACGCCCAAAATGCCGACCCCGAAGGCAAGTACCGCGACGATTCCCAATAATCCACCAAAATTCATGTCCGCTCCTTCATAGCAGTCAGGTCTGCTAGCTAGGTTTCACTTGGTGATTATATCATACCACGTTCACTCGACGGATTCCCCAAAAAGTGGGGGTTCGGTTCTGCTTCTTACCCCATCCCCGACCGCCTGTGTCTACGCGGCGCGGCCCCTGATCCCCCCTCGGTCCCCCCGCTCAACGGGGGGCGGACTTCCAGTAAGCTAAGGAAGGGGAGCAAAGGCGATTGCGGACTTGCGTCAAAGCAGCGCGGCTTCGGCGTATTGATTGCGTCAGGCGCCGGTCCAGCCGGGTCCGCGGACGACGCGGCCGGGCAAATTCCCCGTGTGCTCGCCATCACGCAGCGCCTGCGTACCATTGACGAAGACGTGGATCATGCCTTCGCTATATTGATGGGGATTACCAGGCACAGAATGGTCTTGCACTTTGGCCGGATCAAAGATGGCGATATCGGCGAAGCAGCCGGGCTTGAGATAGCCGCGATTCTGCAGCTTGAGATTGTCGGCGGCGAATCCAGACAGACGACGAACGGCGTCTTCCAGCTTGAGCAAGCCTTCATCACGAACATACTTGCCGATGACGCGGGCGAAGCTGCCGTAAGCGCGCGGATGCGGATGATAGCTGAGGAAGGCGCCTTCGGTGGCGATCGAGCCGGCATCGGAGCAGAAGCTGACCCAGGGCAACTGCACTTGTTTGCGCAGATTGTCTTCCGACATGCTGAAGTAGAGCGAGAAGATGCGGCTATTGTCTTCAATCAGCAGGTCGATGGCGGTATCGGCGCCCGATGTGCCGCGCTCTTCCATGACTTCGCGCAGCCATTTGCCCTGATACTTGCGTAATTCGCGCTTGGCGAAGCCAGCCAGCATGATGCCATCGGGTCCATTCTCCTCGAACATGTTCTCCCATTGATGAGACGGCAGCGCCATCTCCCGCTTGATGCGCTCGCGCAGGTCGGGGTCTTTGAGGCGCGCGATCATGGCGTCGAAGCCGCCGTCATGCGCCCAGGCGGGAATGCAAGAGGCCAGACCGGTGCCGCTGTAGGGATAGGTGTACATATCGGCGGTCAGTGGCAGTCCCTCGGCGCGGACCGCCTCGATGCGGGCGATGACCTCATCCATCTTGTGCCAGTTTGCTTTGCCCGCCGCCTTGAGATGATAGATCTCGCCAGTGACGCCAGTCGCGCGCATGATGCGAATCAGCTCGTCCAGCGCTTCATGGAATTGCGCGCCTTCGCTGCGCAAGTGAGTGATGTACATGCCATTGTGCTCAGCGACTACTCGGCAAAGCTCTATGAGTTCCTCGGTGCTCTGGTAGGTCGCCGGCGGGTAAATCAAGGCGGCCGACATGCCCATGGCGCCCTCGCCCATCGCTTCATGCAGCAGGCGCTTCATCGCGGCCATTTCGCCTGTGGTCACCGGTCGGTCATCGTAGCCGGCGGCGTGCACGCGCAAGGTAGCCGAACCGACGAAAGAAGCGACGTTGGTGGCAACGCCTTTGCGCTCTAGGAATTCGAGGTATTCGCCCAGGGTGGTCCACTCGATGTCGTATTGGATATCGGCGGTGGACAGAATCGTATCGCGATTGCGCTTCATCTCGTCGTTAAGCGGGCCCATCGATGTGCCCTCGCCCATGACTTCGAGCGTGACGCCCTGCTTGATGTCGCTCATGGAGCGGCCGTCTTCGATCAGCGATTCGGTCGCCCAGCTGAGCATGTTGATGAAACCGGGGGCGACAGCGAGTCCGTCGAGGTCGATGACGCTGGCGGCGGATGAAGCGCGCAGGTCGCCGACGGCAGCGATGCGGTCGCCGCGGATGAGGAGGTCGGCGGTTGTGGGTGGTGCGCCGGTTCCGTCGTAGATGGTTCCGTTGCGGAGGAGGGTTGTGGTTGGGGTCATGGGTTTCGCTTTCTGCTCTTTTTCGGTATTCAGCGCTGATTCAACCCCTCACCCCCCGGCCCCCTCTCCCACAAGGGGAGAGGGGGAGCGCTTGGGCGGAGACGGTTGTTTGGCTTGTGTTGAGTGGAGCGGCGGTGGCGACGAAGAGGGTCGGTTTTGCAGACGGTTTGTGGGTTGGGTCATGGCTTAAGGCAATCCGCCTCTTATCAACGCGTCTGGATATTTCATGTACTTGTGCAAAGTCAATTGAGCGACATCATTGAAATTAGGCATAAGGACATGAGCAGATACTCCAAAGACTTTCAAACGCTGAAGCAACTCATAGCGTTCTGCGAACGGAATCGTAAATTTGCAAATGCCGTTAGTCACATGGTTTCCCTTGAATTCTTCCTCAAAAGCAACCCATCCCTTTGACTGACGGAATTTGTCGTCAGCTTGCTTGTCGTAAATGAACACGCCGTTTTGTGCCTGCAAGTACCCAACGCGAGTCCTTAACTGTGTTACCAATTGCAGATCGGAATCCCTAACAAATGCTGAGAGATTTAATGCCCATATGACCATACGCGTGTGTTCATTCTGGCCAAGTTTCTGTTCTGTAACTGGATCAGTGTGGGCAGCGAAGAATGCTGCAACAAGCGGGTTGTAAGTCCAGTCGAGCAAGCGAGTCGGAATACCATGGTGCTGCGCCAGCGCGTCAATTATACTTGTCGGCTCGCGAAGCATGGTCAAATCCCCATCTAACGCGTCCAAAATCTCTTGGCTACTGAAGGACCAAGGTATGCCACCCAAGTCTAACTTTGAATCAGTAGGAACGTGCAGTGCGGCTTCATCAGCAAGTTCGGCGAATCTCCTTACAATAAGGTCTTCAACTCGTCGTTGAACGTAGACTTTGAGATTGGTTTTCTCATCCTTATTCAGCTTTCGTGATTTTAGGTACTCTGCACGTGACCTGAAAACCACAAAAGTTGGTACAACGTATCTCTTCAAGAAATGACAGCGCATCGCTTTAGGTCGCAAAGCCCAATCGGAATTTTGCCCCCGAAATACCCATTCGAAATGGTCTCTCTTTATGAGACTCCCTTCTAATCTCTCAAAGAATTCCTTTGCAGAACAGCAGTCAATAGGCACGAATCCGCTAAACTTCCACATACTCTACCCCAAACTCTCCCTCAAAATCCGCCCCAGCTCCCGCCGCACCAGGCCGGGCCGCTCGTCCCTTAACAGCGGCAGGCGCGCGCGCGTCCGATGCAGCTGGTTCAAGTCAATCTCCTGCGTGATCAGCGCCTCGTCGAAGTAAAGCCCGTGCGTCATGAACTCGCCATCGGGATCGACCACCGACGAGCCGCCCCAGAAATTCTTGCCGTCTTCATAGCCGACGCGGTTGCAATGCAGGATGTACGAGGTGAACATGCTGCCGTACGCCTGGTTCACATGCTCGACCCAGCGCGTACCCAGCATGCGGTCGCTCTCGTTGAGACCGCGCGAGGGGCTGGAGCTGTTGAGGATCAGGATATCGGCGCCATCGAGCCAGAGCAAGTAAGGTGGCGAGACATGCCAGAAGTCCTCGCAGATGAGCATGCCCACCCGCCCAAAGCGGGTATCGAAGGCGCGCACGCTGTTGCCTTGGGCGAAGTAGCGCGATTCGTCAAACATGGCGTAAGTGGGCAGGTAGAGCTTGTGATGCAGATGCACGAGTTCGCCGCTGGAGAGGTAGGCGTCGGCGATGTAGAAGCGATTGCGGATATCCTCATGCACAAAGCCGACGACGATATCAAGATCGAGATCGGCGCTGGCGGTTTGCAGCTGACCGAAGAAGGGGTCGGCGCCGTCGGTCCGCAGCGCCACCTCGGGGACCAGGTCCTGCACTTGATAGCCGGTCATCGACAGCTCGGGGAAGACCAGCAAGTCGACGCCACGCTCGCGCGCTTGAGCGGCGTATTCCAGGTGGACGCCGAGGTTGTGCGCGACGTCGCCGAGTTTGGGGTAAATCTGCGCCAGACCAATCTTGATGCGCATGGTCGCTGCTCCTTCGCCGGCTGCCAGGCGTCATCATAGTCCAGCGTAGGCGCTGCGACAATTCTCGAGATGGTATTGGGGGCGCAGCGACGCCGGTCAGTCGTCTTCTTCCGATGGCGGCGCGCCGGGCGGCCGCTGCGTGAAGCGGTAGCCGACGCCGCGCTCGGTCCTGATGTAATGGGGATGATGCGAGTCGCTCTCGAGCTTGCGCCGCAATCGATGCATGTGGACGCGCAAGGTGTCCTCATAGACCACTTCCGCCGTCCAAGCGCGGCTTAGCAGCGTGCGATTCTGCACCACTCTGGGCGAGTTCCGCACCAGCACATGCAGCAAGATCGACTCGGTTGGCGTCAAGCCCACATTCTTGCCAGCGACCATGATCCGATTGTGGGCGAAATCGATGCTCAGATTATCATCCACCGTGATGATCGGCTCGCTGTCATAGTCGATGACGGGCACGCGCGTCAGCACCATTTCCGTGCGCGTCTGCAATTCTTGCAACGTAAAAGGCGCCACGACGAAATCATCGGCGTAGGTCTTCAAGCCGTCGACAATGTCATCACTTGGGTTGCTGGAGAGCAGAAACACCACTGGCAGATCAGCACGCGCCTTTAGCCGGTTGGCGAGCTCGAATCCGCTCATGCCGGGGAGCTGCATGCCGATCAGGGCAATGCTCGGCAAGCCCTGCCGGCGCACGTATTCGATCGCTGGCGGCGCATCTTCCACCGCCACGACTTCGTATTTTGAGCTATCCAGAAACTCGAGAATGGATTGGCTCAAACTCGGGTCATTTTCGATGAGCAAGACAGTAAATCGCTTCATCATCTGTACGAGCCTTGGAGAGTTATACCGGAAAGATTTGGCAATCACACTGCCAGAAATATACAATAATGATACAGATTAGTCAAATTGCATCATAACTTAAAGCAAGATCACTTTCGTAGACTTATGAATTTCTCGTTGCCCCGCCACATGAAGGACTGGAGAATCTGACTCAATTGTACACCCTCTACGGGAATCGCGGACTTTCGTTTGCAGCCGATTAACGGTCGAGGTACGCTGGCTCAAGCCGAATGCTGCGCAGGTAATCCATGTGTCGCCGCATCCAATCGCGCAATTCCGGCGTTTTGAAGCGGATGTCGTCCAGTGGCGCCCTATCCAGCGCGACGAACTCGGGGATAAACTCGCCGCGCGCTGGATCGCTAAATTCGGGACCATAACGCTTGCTGAGGTCGAAATCATGCAGCAGGCAAACGAAGAAATGCTCTTCCAGTTGTTTGCCGGCTTTCTCGTGCTGAAGCACGAACGCGGTGGCGAGGACGGTCGCGGCGGCGCCCAGTTCTTCGTAGAGCTCGCGCTCCAATGCCGTGATCAGGTCGAAATCCGTCCATTCGACGCCCCCGCCTGGCGCGACCCAATACGGCGCTGATCGATCCGGTTTGACGCGCTTGATCAAGAGGATTGACCCATCGCCCGCCAACAGGATAGCGCGCACTCGCTGATTGATTACGCTTGTCCGTCTAGTGTCCGCTAACATCGCTCAACACCACT
>WTGC01000176.1:0-1154 GCA_011523705.1 Chloroflexota bacterium
GGGCGATTCACAGAATCGCCCCTACAGCATTCGATTGCGATTAATTTGTAGTAATTTAAGTGACACAAGAATGTAACGCGGGCGATTCACAGAATCGCCCCTACAGCATTCGCTAATACCGGACAGGTCGCGATGCAGGCAATCCGAAATCCTGAACAGCCATCAGCCTTCGCGGTTGTTGGTATTGCAGAGAGCAAGCTGCCAGTCGCTGATACTTGATACTTAACCATGAAACATTCATCCCGCCGCCTCTTCTCATCGGACTCCGCCTACCTCGCGGTCGTCCTTTTGCCGATCATCTTGCTGATCGCGCTCTTCATCTATTACCCCGCCGTCGATACTTTCGGCCAAAGCCTGACCAATCGCAACCTGCGCATCCGCCGGCCGCCGAAGCCGGTCGGGCTCGCCAATTACGTCAAATTGGTCGAAGACGAAGAATTCTGGGAGGTCACCGGGCGCAGTTTCAAGGTGGTCGTCATCACACTGCCACTGGAAATGGTCGTCGCCTTCGGCATCGCCATGCTGCTCAATCAGCGCTTCCCGGGGCGCGGCGCCGTGCGCACCCTGACCTTCCTGCCCTGGATGCTGCCGGGTGTGGTCAATGGCTTTTTGTGGGGCTGGCTGCTTAACGGCGAGTACGGCGCGCTCAACGGCTTTCTTTATCAATTTGGCCTTATTCAAGAGTATCAGTATTGGCTGCGCGAGCCCGAGCACTTGATCTTCTGGGTCACTGTCGTGCAGACCTGGACGCGCTATGCCTTCCCCACCATCATCTTGCTGGCGGGCTTGCAGGGCATCCCCGACGATCTATACGACGCGGCCAAGGTCGATGGCGCCAGCGCGCTCTCGCGGGTGCGCTACATCACCATTCCCTTGCTGCTGTCCTCCTTCGGCATCGCCCTGGTCGTCGAATTCATCGCCGCCTTCCAGATCTTCGATGTCATCTGGACGCTGACGGCGGGCGGCTCGGTCGGCGGCTCGATGAATCCCTTCACCAAGACGCTGATGCTGTACAACTATGAGTTGGTCTTCCGCGATCTGCGGGTCGGCTTGGGCGCGGCGCTCTCGTATATCATCCTCTTGATGTCGCTGGCTGTCGGGCTGATCTTCGTCATGCGCGTCTACAATCAGGGGGTGCAGGAGCAATGACAGTT
>WTGC01000176.1:1254-27616 GCA_011523705.1 Chloroflexota bacterium
ATGCTTCGGGTCGCGTGGACACTGACCGCCGGGAGGGGCCGGGGGAGGGGTAGACCCGCGGCTGATCTTCGTCATGCGCGTCTACAATCAGGGGGTGCAGGAGCAATGACAGTTGGGCAGACCTTTAGTCCAAATGCACAGTTCTGCCAAAGCGTTGGCGCTCGGCTCACTTCCCTAATCACGGATATGAGTCACCCCTCCCTGATGCTTCGGGTCGCGTGGACACTGACCGCCGGGAGGGGCCGGGGGAGGGGTAGACGCTCGGTTAATCTTCGTCATGCGCGTCTATAATCAGGGGGTGCAAGAGGCATGACGCTGGGATTGCGCGGTCAGGAACGGCTTCGTCTCGCCGTCATTTACCTGCTTTGCGCGGTCGTTTTGATCTGGGCGCTGGCGCCGATTTATTGGGTGGCGGTCAGCAGTATCTCGACGCGCCAGGAGCTTTACGCCCGCCCCTACAAAATCTGGTTCCCCAGCCAGCCGACGCTCGAATCGTATCAGACGATCTTCACCCAAGGCGCGAAATTCCGTTCCGGCGGCTTTTCGCCGACCGCGCATCTGATGGGCACCGGACTGCGCAACAGCGTCATCATCAGCGTCGCCTCGGCCGGCATCGTGACTATGATGGCGACCGGCGCCGGATACGCCTTCGCGCGCATGAATTTCAGGGGCAAGAACGTCCTCTTCCTGCTGATCATGTTGATGATCCCGCTTCCGATCTGGGTCTCCTTAATCGCGCTCTTCTTTCTGATGTCCCAGCTGGAGCTGATCGACACGCTCATCGGGCTGATCCTGATCTTTGTGACGCTGCTGCTGCCGCTCTCGGTCTGGCTGATGACCACCTTCGTACGCGATATCCCGAGCGAGATTCAGGATGCCGCCCGCGTCGATGGCGCCGATCGCTGGCGCCTGGTCTACAGCATTGTCCTGCCATTGGCGCGCCCGGGCATGGTCGCTGTTTTCCTGGTATCCATGCTCTCGACCTGGAACAATTTCTTGATCCCCCTGATCTTCACCCGCACCGACGATTCGCAGCCGCTGACCATCGTGCTGACGCTCTTCATCGGGCAATACGAAGTCGCCTGGGAAGACATGTCGGCGGCGGCCGTTGTCACGATGCTGCCGCCCTTCCTGATGGCGCTCTTTTTCCAGCGCTATCTGGTGCGCGGCTTGACGATGGGCGCGGTGAAGTGAATGCCCTCGCCCCAAACCCCTCTGCGACCGGTCAGAGTCTACGTTGCCCACTGACTTATCCACCCGCAAATTCCAGCCGCGCCCTTTGCGTCACATCCTCTTGAAACGCGGCGTTGGCGAAGCGTAGGCATCGCGTCCGCCGGGCGTCAATCTGCATTGCTGCATTCCCGCTACTATTACCGTTGCGTAGGACAACGCTGATTGCGCAACTAGGTAGCTGGAGGTGGAAAGATGAACAAGACATTAAAGCTATTGCGTCGAGTGCTGGGCTTGCTGCTATTCACGGCATTATTGACGGGCGGCTCGCTGCAAGCGCAGAACCGGAACAATGCGGAGCTGTCCCCCAAGCCCGTAGAACATGTCAACCCGTTGATCGATATCGTGCTGCCCAGGCTTTATCCCATCATCGTCATGGATGTCTCGCCATCGCTCGGCGACGCCACGCTGATCAATCGCATCAACATGATCGTCGCCTTGGGCATGATGGATGCGGCGGCGCCGTATCACGAGACCGCCGTCGGCATGTATGCGCGCATCCCGCGGCGGCCCGAAAGCGAACGCAGCGACCGCAACATCAACATCGCCATGATGCACGCGGCGTATCAAACGCTGCTCGGCTTGCTGCCGCGGCGCGCGATGGTCTGGCGCGATATGCTGAGCGATTATGGCTTAAACCCCAATGACGAAAGCAGCGACCAGTCGTCGCCCGTCGGCATTGGCAATATCGCGGGCTTGGGCGCCTTGCAGGGGCGGCTGCGCGATGGCATGAATCAACTAGGGAATTATCAGGACAACACCGGTTACATGCCGGTGAATTCGGCTTACGTCTTGCATGACGCGTCGCGTTGGCAGCCGGGGCTCCGATTGCAGGGCACCGGCGTTTACACCGTCCAGCAGTTCGTCACGCCGCAGCTCGCTAACACGGAGCCGGTCGGCGCTTTCGACCCGCGCGAATACCGCACTGCGCCGCCTTTTGCCAGCGACCCCGCAGATTGGGAGGCTTACAAGGCGCAAGCGGACGCCGTCCTGGAAGTCTCGGCGAACCTGACCGACGAACAGAAGCTGAAAGCCGAACTCTTCGACAACAAGATCCTCTCGCTTGGCTTGTCCTTCGTGCATCTGGCGCAGCAGAAGAATTGGTCGCCGGCCGATACCGTGCGCGGCTACTTCTTGAAAACAGCGGCCGCGCTGGATGGCTCCATCGTCACCTGGCAGGAGAAAGCCCGTTACGACGCCGTCCGGCCCTTCAGCGCCATCCGGCACATTTACGGCGACGAGACGGTCATGGCTTGGGGCGGTCCCGGCGCTGGCAAGCGCGAGATCCCCGCCAGCCTGTGGCGCAGCTACCTGCCGGAAGCCGACCATCCGGAGTATCCGTCGGGCTCGACCTGCGGCTGCTACGCGCAAGCTCAGGCGGTGCGGCGCTATAGCGGGTCTGACGAGTTGAACTGGACGGTCGCCTATCCCGCCGGCTCTTCGCGGATTGAACCCAGCTTCACGCCAGCGGAAGATCTGACGCTGCAATTCGCAACCTGGACGGACTTCGCGCAAGATTGCGGTCAAGCCCGCGTCTGGGCTGGCGTGCATTTTCCGGCTGCCGTTGAAGCCAGCGCGGCCATCTGCGGCGGGTTTGGCGACCTGGCTTACGAATACTTCGAGACCCTGCTAAATGGTACGGCGCCCGAACGCCCGCTGGCGCAAGCGCTGCCCGTGGATCCATGGTTGACCGTGGCGCGCGCGCAAGAACCGGCGCCCGTGGTCGTCCCGCCGCCGACGCAGCCGACGCCCGAGTCTTGCCAGGCCCTGTCTGATACCATCTACATCACCGCGGTGAACAGCGGCGTCGAGTGCCAGCCGCTCGATACCAGCGGCTTGGGTCTGTTGGCCGGCTACCTTGACGCGGTCAAGCTCTCCGGCGAATTGACGCTGGGCGTGCAGATCTGCTTCCGCGCCGGCGGCACGCTGTTGTTCTTTGATGAATCCAGCTCGCCGCCGCTGGTCACGCAGCTGACGACCTATGGCGTCTCCGGCATGGTCTGCGGCTGGATCAACCGCGCGGGCACGGTCATGCTGATGTCCTCCAAATTGGACAAGGCAGCGGGCTTCGACGCGGCTGGCAACAGCATCGCGCCGCTGACCAATTGCCAAGTGATCGGGCGCGAACATCTCAGCTTCCGCGACGCGCCCGGCGGCCAGCGCCTTGACATCATTCAAGCGGGTATCCGGTTGAGTGCTGTCGCCAGGACGGCCGGCTCCTTCAAGGTCGATTTTCAGGGCGATTTGGGCTGGGTCAGCGCCGACTTTGTGCGCGCTGAAGGCAACTGCGGCTAGAATCATCTACTCAATATGTGACATCTGTAGGGGCGAGCCGGTGGCTCGCCCGTTTGCTCGACGCGCCACAGTACGATCATCTGCATTTCACAGAGACGCGCCTACACCACTTGTCTCTGTGTCCTCTGTGCGCTCTGTGGTTAAATGTACTATGTCACCTTCATACGAGAGGGACGCGCCATGAACATTGAATCTACGATTCGCTCCATGAGCACTGAAGAAAAAGTCGGCCAGATGTTCATGCTCGCTTTCGCAGCCGACCAACAGGACGAAGCCCGCATCCTGATGGAAGAGCACCTCGTCGGCGGCGCCTACATCGGCGACGACAACGTGCCGACCGCTGCTGCCGCCCTCGCCCTTTGCAACAAGCTGCAATCCTTCGCCGCGGAGACGCGCCTCGGCATCCCGCTGCTGCTCGGCGCTGATCAAGAGGGAACCTGGTCGGTGATGACCGCCGAAAGCGCGATGGGACCGGGCAATATGGCGCTGGGCGCGACCGGCGATCCGCAATGCGCCTACAACATGTACCGCGTCATCGCCCGCGAGACCAGCGCCGTCGGTTTGAATGTCGTCCTGGGGCCCGCCGCCGACTGCAATTCCAACCCGCATAATTCGATCATCGGCATGCGCTCTTTTGGCGAAAAGCCCGATCAGGTCGCTCGGATGACTGCCGCCGCCGCGCGCGCCTTGCAGGAGAACGGCTCCGTGGCGACGCTCAAGCACTTCCCGGGCCACGGCGATACCGTGCTGGACAGCCACCGCGGCCTGCCCACAGTGACGCGCAGCCGTGACGAACTCCAGGCGATCGACCTGCGCCCCTTCGCCGCCGGCATTGAGGCGGGCGCCCAAATCGTCATGACCTCGCATATCATTTTCAGCGCCATCGATAGCGAGCGCCCGGCCACGCTCTCGCCTGTGATACTCGGCGATTTGCTGCGCGGCGAGTTGGGTTTTGATGGCATGATCGTCTCCGACAGCATGAACATGGGCTCGATGAAGCGCAACTACGATCCTGTCGATGCGGCGATTCAAGGCTTCAATGCCGGCGTCGATTTGATGATGCTGGCCGAAGAGCATTACGACCACGATGCCGGGCGCTACCTGGAGAATCAGCGCGCCCTGATCCGCGCGATCATCCGCGCCGTCGAAGAGGGGGTGATCAGCGCCGAGCGCGTCGATGACGCCCTGCGCCGGGTGCTGCGGGTGAAAATCGAAGCGGGCTTCTCAACCGCGCCCCGGCCGGAAACCGACATTGTCGGCGGACCTGAACACCGAGCGATTGAACTCGCCGCCGCGCGACGCGCCGTTAGCGTTCTAAAAGACCGCCATGCCCTCCTGCCCATCGACCCAGCCGCGCCGCTGACACTGATCAACACGACGCAGCGCAGCGCCTACGACGTCCTGACGGAAACGCGCGGCATCGGTCCCAATCAGGCGACCGCGGCCTTTGATGTTTTCGCCCGGGTTCTGTCAGAGAAGTGCGATGAGTTGACAATCATCACGGCGGAAGACTTCGATTCAGCGGCCATCCCCAGCGCCGGCACACTGATCGCAGTGACCGAGAACTACACCCTGCCCGGCCTGGATTTCGATATGGCCTTGCAAGCTGGAATCGTGCGCGCCTTGCAGGAAGCGGCCGGCGACAGACTAATCGTGGTCGCGCTGCGCGATCCCTACGAGCTGGCGGATTTCCCCGAGATCGGGACTTATGTATGCAGTTACAGCTTTCGTCCTTGCGCGGCGCAAGCGGCGGCCGAAGCATTATTGGGCGAAATCAGGGCGGGCGGGCGCAGTCCGGTCAGCGTGCCGGGAACGGATTTGAAGGCTTAACGCCAACCCGTACAAACCTCCGTAGCGGCGACTCCGTGGATTCCTTCCTACCGAGCACAGCGCGAGTCAACGCGTTGCTAGTCAATATCCTCGATTTCCGCCAGGACGGCTTGGACAGCGTACGCGCTGACATCGCTCTCGTCAGTCTTGGAATAAATCGTTACCAAGTGAATGAGGTCTGCAAACTGCACGTAATAGACGACGCGGAAACCACCACTCTTGCCCCGTTGCGCCGATGGATTGGGCAAGCGGACCTTATACAAGTCAAAGCCGAACCCGGATAGTTTGTCTCCGGGACGGTGATTGTTCTCCAAATCAGTTACAAGCTTGCTGACTTCCTGTGTTACGCCCGGGTACTTGCGCTTCAGCCGCTTGAGGCGTCGACGGAATTTGTGTATAAGATTAACCGTCGTGGGCATCGCCCGTCACTTCTCGGTCCACCTCCGCCAAAACTTCTCGTGCCGGTCGCCCATGCCCGGCAAGCGCCTGGCGCATACCTATGCGTATACTGTCAAGGATTTGGTCTTCGGTTAGTTCGGCGAAGTAATCAGTCAAGACGTCACTAACTACCTGATCAAGTGTTATCCCTCGATTCCGGGCTTCGTCTTGCAAGTAGCTGGCGACCTCTTGCGATATCTTAAGTCTCAAGTCGATTGTTTCCATCAATTGCAGTCCCTGTTCATCTCATGGCCGATTGTACCACATGGCGTTTAGGGCTTGGCAACGATTCCAGTTTGCCATTATGGCTGCGCGACTGTGGAAGTTGGCGCTGATCTTTAATAGAATACGACGGCGATTTCATTAACAAAGACAAAGTTTCTGCGGTTGGAAACAGACCCCAAACCCACGCGCTTCCCCCGCTTGCGCGCGCTGTTCTTGCTGCTGCTCGCGCTGGCAATTGGCGCTATCCTCATCGCCGCCATGACCTGGTTCGTCATTGGTGCCGCGCCCCGCTCCCAAGCAGTCGCCATCGCCGACGGCATTCGCGTCGCCGAATTCACGGTTCTGCCCGATGACGACGCCTACCCGGCCGCGCTGGCGATTGACGGCGACGGGACGCTCTACACCGGCAGTTACCAAAGCGGCGCCCTTTGGTCGATCAGCCCCGCCGGCGCCGTCCAGGAAATCGCTGGGGCGCGCGAGCGCATCGGCTCGGTGACCGGCCTCGATGTCGCGCCCGATCAGACGCTTTACATCCTCGACCGCATCGCGCCCTTGAAGGCGGAAGGCGCTGCAGTGTGGCGCTACGCCGATGGCGACCTGCATCGGCTGTTCGAAATCCGGGCAGAATCATTCTATGGAAACGTCCTCCCCGACGATATCGCAATCGATATTGCCGGGCGCGTCTACATCAGCGATCGCTTGGGGCATGTTCTGCGCTATTCGGCCGCGGGCGAGCCGCTCGGCCGCCGTGGCGGGGCTTATTGGTGGGTCGCCCCCTGCAGCGAGCGCTGCGAGATCACCGGCATCGCCTACGACCGCGCCAACGACGCGCTGCTGATCGCCGATCCGGCCGCTGAAGCGGTTTACCGAGTCCAAATCACTGACGATTCAGCGGGCGACAGTGTTTCCCTCTTACGCGGGGCTGACCAGAAAAGCGACTACGGCTATGATGGCATTACATTGAGTCCCAGCGGCGCTGTCTACCTGGCGCTGCTGAATTGGAACCGCGTCGCTCGCCTTGAGGCTGGCGAGCTGGTGATGCTGGCGAAGGACTTCCGCGGCGCCAGCGATATCGCCTACGGCGCCGCGCGCGATCGCCTTTACGTGACTAACTGGAATCAATTCGGCCTCGCTTTCGGCACGCGCCCGCAGCTGCCTTTCGCCATAGATGTGATCGATCTGTCGCCGGGATCAGCCTAAAATGACGCCATCCCTCCGCGCCGCTTGACCCACCCACCCAAGTCCGTTAGGCTAGATTTACCGTCCCCGCCGTTCGAGATACAGGGATGCGCAGACGCGGAACACAACGCCCCAGCGGACCGACTGCGGTCTCGCCTTACCGTCCCCGGCAGTCCCTGCCCCGCTGGCGCCGGCGCTTCGGCTGCCTCTGCTTGCTCAGCGCCATTAGTCTCACCATCGCCGCCGCCTTCCTGGTTGTCAGCGCGCCGCCGATCACGGTGGCCAGCCCGGTCCTCGCGACTGAGGAAGCGAGCGACCCAACGCCGACCCTGCTGCCGGAGACGGTCATTGCCGCCGAGCCGACATTCATTCCTGAGGAAGCGGAGCAGCCGGCCGATCAGCCGACGATCAGCCCGGCGCAGATCCTGGCGCTGCTGGCGACGCCGCCCGATCCCGCCGCTGCCGACGGTAGCGTGAGCACCGACCCCTTCACGCTCATCACCAATCGCGCGCGCAGCAAGATGACCAGCTATATCGCCCAGCGCGGCGACACCATCGCCAGCATCGCCAATCGCTACGGCTTGAAGAAGGAGTCGATCGCCTGGTGCAATGATTATCGGCTGGCGCTGGTGCTGCGGCCCGGCGATGTCGTCACTATTCCGCCCGTCGATGGCGCCTGCCACACGGTGATTCGCACGCAACGCAAGGACATCCGCGCCATCGCCGAGCAATACAAAGTCGCTGACCCTTACGCCATCATCGACTCGCCGGCGAATGAGCTGCCCGATATCGCGCCGGAAACGCTGCTGCCCAGCGGCGCGCGCCTCTTCATCCCGGGCGGCGAAGGCGAGATCATCACCTGGAACGCGCCCGTGCAGCAAGACGGCGCCGGCAACGTGGTCGCCTTCGACCCCGGCAGCCCCTTCAGCTGCGGCGCCCGCTCCGGCGGCGGCACGCGCTGGGTCAATCCGCTGCCCAACGGCACCTTCGTCCGCGGTTATTACGCCGGGCACAGCGGCATCGACATCTCAGCGCCCACCGGCACGCCAATCTACGCCGCCAACGGCGGTCCCATCCTTTACGCCGGCTGGAACAATTGGGGCTACGGCATCACCGTCGTCATCGGCCACGGACCCTGGTCGACGCTCTACGGCCACATGAGCAGCCGCGCGGTCGGATGCGGCCAGGTTGTCGGGGCGGGACAGGTGATCGGCTACGTCGGCAGCACCGGCAATTCCTCCGGTCCTCATTTGCATTTCGAGATTCGCTTTCGCAATCAGCCGCAAGATCCGGCTTCGACATCCGGTATTGGCTGGTAGCCGCGCCTCAAAGTGGTTATGTAGGGACGACCTATCAGGTCGCCCGCTTTGCAGCGCCATTGAAGCTTGGGCGGCAAAACGGTAGAATCTGAACGATATGCGGGAGACCCAATGGGTCGCCCGTACTAGGCTTGTCCGGTACTGCGCTTTGCTTGCCGCCTAATGGGTCTACCCCTCCCCCGGCCCCTCCCGACGGGTCTGTGTCTACGCGACCCCGAATCATCGGAGAGGGGAGCTAAATTCAACGGACTCGGGGATTCTGCCAGAGGATTCGCCAATTAATACAGATCTCGGCGAAACCTTCCCCCATTGATATGGGGGGACCGAGGGGGGTAGACCCAATTGGGTGCAGATTCACATTGGTAACGGACAAGCCCTACAGCTTGTACCGGTGTCGCAAAGGTAGACGAATTGGCTTCGTTTCAGACAAATGAAGAAGCTTGGACCGCGCTCAACATGGGCGATGACGAGCAGACGCGCGCCGCCGCCATCGTTTACCTGGGCGAGCGCCGTTATGCCCCGGCTGTGCCGCGTTTGACCGAGCTTGTTCGCCAATCCGACCCCGGTACGCGCTACCTGGCGGCCAAGGCGCTGGGGCAAATCGGCGATGAGGCCGAGGCGGCTGTGCCCACCCTGCTGGAGGCTTTGCGCGACAACGACATGTTCTTGAGAGCCGGCATCACCGGCGCCCTAATCAAGATTGGTCCGCCGTCTGTGCCCGGCTTGACCACGGCGCTATTCGACTCCAACAGCGCCGTCAAACGCGCCGCTTGCAAAGCGCTCGGCAAAATCGGCAGCGAGCGAGCGGTCCCGGCGCTGAAGTTTTCGCTGCGCGACGGCAACGATGGCGTGCGCCGCTTCGCGCGCGAGGCTTTGGAGCGCATCGATAGCCCAGCAGCGCGGGAAGCGCTCAAGGGCGTCTGAGGCCAATGGCGGCGCCAGGATAAAGGTGTAGGACCCTGACAATGCACACCATGTAGACACTCGCGCAGTGATGCCGCCGCTCAGGGAGAAGACTGTACGCCTCGCAGCGGGTAAGAAACTGGATCAGTCAATTGCCCGCAAGGTCTGGCTCCCCTTCCCTAGCTCGCTGGGGCAAGGTGCCGCGCCGCGTAGGTCGCATAGACACTGACCGCCGACACTGGCGGTCGGGGATGGGGTCTGCCGCTGGCAACGGGCGACTCGCAGCCGCGCGTGGACACAGCGGGTCAGTCGCCCCTACAATATTCCATTCTTCAGAAAACGCTGCTATTGATAAGGCGCCTTTATGCAAACCCGGCATTTTGTTCAGGTTTAGACCCGCCGGGCAAGCTGCGCTTTGGCGAGATTTGCTGGCTGTGTTAGTATCTGTTACAGATACGTGATTGTGGCATCGGAGGTGGATGATGCATTCTGCGCCCTTGACCATCGGAATCGAAGAAGAATACCAATTGATTGACCCGGCGACCGGCGAATTGGCGGCCGTTGTGCAGCAGCTGCTGCATGACGAGGGCATTCGGCAAATCGGCGACCAGGTCAAACCGGAGTTTATGCAATCGCAGATCGAGATCGGCAGCGCCATCTGCCGTAACGTGCAGGAGGCGCGGGCGGAATTGGTGCGCTTGCGAGGCGAAGTCAACAGCGTGGCTGAGCGTCACGGTTATGGCATCCTGGCCGCCAGCACGCACCCCTTCGCCAAATGGGAAGACCAGGAAGCCAATCCGGGCGAACGTTACCAGGATCTCAAGGATTATATGCAAGAGGTAGCGCGGCAAATGCTGATTTTCGGCATGCACGTGCATGTCGGCTTCGGCACGACGCGGGAACAACTCGATCTGCTGATCGATATTCAGAACCAACTGCGTTACTTTCTGCCCCATCTGCTGACCTTTTCGACCAGCTCGCCCTTCTGGCATGGGCATCCTACCGGGCTGAAAAGCTACCGCAGCATCATCTTCGAGAATCTGCCGCGCACCGGCACGGCGCCAATTTTCTCGTCGTTCAGCGATTTCGAGCGCCTCATCCAGACTTTCGGCCAAGTCGGCACCTTGGGCAAGGGGCGCGGAGATGGCAAAGCCGATTACACCAAAATCTGGTGGGATAGCCGGCCGCATGAAGACTTCGGCACGCTCGAGATCCGCATCTGCGATATCTGCACCACCGTCGATGAGGCGGTCACCATCGCCGCCCTCGTGCAAGCGCTCGTCGCCAAGCTGATCAAGCTGCGCAATCAGAATCAGAGTTGGCGCATCTACCCCAATGAACTGATCGCCGAGAACAAGTGGCGGGCGGTGCGCTGGGGGCTGGATGGCCAACTGATTGATTACGGCAAGCGCGAAGCGGTTTCGGCGCATTCGCTGGCGCTTGAATTGCTGGAGTTGATCGACGACGTTGTCGATGAGCTGGGCTCGCGCGAGGAAGTCAATTATGTACACACGATCCTGGAAAATGGAACCAGTTCCGATCGTCAGCTGGCGGTCTATAACGAGTGCCTGGCCAACGGCGCCACGCAGCGCGAAGCCACCAAAGCGGTTGTAGATCACCTGCGTGAAGAGACGATGCGCGGCGTGGTGTAAGCGCTAGAAACGGGTCGGCCACCGGTTGACCCCCACATCTATCTCTAGATTGGAATTCGTAGGGGCGAGGCGGTGACTCGCCCGATTGGCGTCACGAACTTGACGAGCATCGCCTGGCTCGTGTGTTGGCGCGGTACCGGTTCGACCATTTGCAGGTGGCAACGGCCAAGGGTGTACTGGATTTGATTGCAAGGTCAAGATGGGAATATCGGGTTCGGTGGTTATTTGCTCATTGCCTAAGGCCTAAGATGAATCGGAAGAGCCATTAGAGGTCACGATATCGCTTCGCAGACTATCAATTGCTGCCGTGTTGGCATCGACCTTCGCCTCGAGCTCATCAAATCTCTCGTCAATCTCATTAAATCTCTCGTCGAGGCGGATTTCTAACCTGTCGAATCGCGCGTTAAAGTCGTCGAATCGCGCGTTAATGCCGTCGAATCGCGCATTGCTTGACGAGTTTATTGCGTGCACTGAAACGCCAAATAGCGCCGCGACAAAGGCAAGCAGAGCAATGGTCTGGCTCATCGTAAATCCGTTGCGGTCCGCTCTGTTTGCCGTCATGCCGGCCTCATTCGCTTTGTCCGGCTTCTGTGGACGCGCCACTGAATAGCCGCGTTTCTCCATCGGCGCATTCACACCGCACTGCTTCGCCAATTCATCCATACTTGGCGCCACCATGCTTTTCACTTATGTCTTTCATACTACCGCATTGTAACGTCACTCTCAACTAGCGGGCAATAAATTAGAATGGTCACTAAGACTTAAGTCTAATCAGCCCGCACTTGGCGCCCTCGTATTCGTATATGCGAAGCTATTTGCTCCTCGCCCGCGTGCTCGCGTAGCGTCGGCTCAATTCCGGTTCGGCCATTTGCAAGCGGCGCGGCGGCATGCCTTTCACAATCGCTTCCAGGTCGTCCACCACCATCTCGCCCAGCTCGACCATGCCTTGCGCCACCGATCCGGCCCGATGCGCGGACAGGGTGGCGCCCTCAGCTGCGCGAATCGCGTGATCGGCCGGCAGCGGCTCGATTGGGAAGACATCGGTCGCCAGCTTGAAGCGCCCGGCAAGCACCATCTCGGTCGCCGCGTCAAAGTCGATGACATGGGCGCGGCTGGCCAATATCAAGACGGCATTGGGCTGGATCAACTCCAGCAGCTCGCGTGAGAGCATCGCCCGATTCTCGGCTGAAGGGACCGCCATCACGAAGATGAACTTTGAGGTCGCTATCAGTTCTTCCAGCGCTAGCGGGCGCAATCCCTGCCGCGTCAGATAACCATTGCTGAGCCAGGGATCATAAACGGAAATGCTGACGCCAAAGGGGATCAGCAGCGGATGCAGCGCGCGAGCCAGGCTCCCGTAGCCAATGATGCCGACCGGCTGATCGTAAAGCAAGAAGGTATCGACATTGCCGTGCCAGAGGTACTGTTCTTCGCCGCGGCGCATCAGGCGGTCGCCATAAGAGATTTGCCGCGCCGCGTCAATCGCCAGCCCGAGCGAAAACTCCGCCACTTGCCGCCCGAAGCCCGGCGCCGCGCTCAATACACGGATGCGCCGCTCGTAGCAGGTTTCATAGTCCAGGTTGAGCGGAAAAGCGCCCGATACATCCATGATCGTTTTCAGGCATTCCGCCTGATCAAGCACATCGCCGTAATGCCAGCCCGCTGTGACCAGGACCTCGGCGGTCGGCAACGCGCGCAGGAATTCTTCTTGTGGCATGCGCTCGTCTTTTCCCCAAATGACATCGACCAGGTCGCGCATCCGCTGCTGGTCTGCTGCTGAGAAGATCTCGTCCATCTGGCGAAAACTCGGGTTGACTATCACTTTGCTTTTCATCGCTGCCTCGCTGCGGGCGACATGATGTGTCGCTCCTACAATATTTTCACGCAAGCGGGCGACATAGTATGTCGCCCATACAAGGCTTGTCCGGTGCTAAAGTGATTCTGCACCCGATTGGGTCTACCCCCCTCGGTCCCCCCATATCAATGGGGGGAAGGTTTCGCCGAGATCTGCATTTATTGACGAATCCTCTGTCAGAATCCCCGAATCTGTTGAACATAGCTCCCCTCCCTGATGATTCGGGGAGGGGCAGGGGGAGGGGTAGACCCATTGGGCGACAAGCAAAGCGCAGTACCGGACAAGCCCTACAAGTTCTACCATGTCAGAATATCGTTATTTCAGTCGCCGGTCATACCAGACCGGGAGCTCGCCCAGGCAGACGCCGATATGAAGGGCGGCCGCTTGCAAAGCCGTGCTGACTGCATCCGGCTCCAGCACATGCACATCGGTGGACCGCTCTTTTTCCGCCCGCGGGTCGCGCCCAATTAGAAGCGCGTCAACGATCTTTTCCGTATCGACCAGGATTGGCATGAATCGCCCGTCAAGCAGGTGAACGTTGATCTCGCCGTGCAACACCGTCGGCTTGCGCCCCCGTTTCTTGATCAGCTCGCTGGCGTAAATGGACTGGACGCCGCCGGCGCTCACTTTCCACATTTGCCGATTGCCGCGGGCCGCGCTGATCGTCTTCTCATAGGGATTGATGATGATGGAATTCGGCTCGTGCAGAATGATCCACACCAGGCGCGCTATGGCCAGCAGCAGCAGAACGGCAACGGCGATGCCCAAATAGGGCAGCCAGGCCGGATTGGGAATCAGGGTGCCAGCGATGGGCAAGCCCAGCTCGCTCGTCAGCGTCGCGAAGGAAACCCACAGATAGACGACCACCAACAGACCATACCAGACAAACTGGCGTTGCTTGGCGCGCAGCCAGCGCTTGCTCCGCTCCAGCCTCAATTCACCTTCAATGCCGCGCGCCAGGCGCCACAGACCGAGATCAAGCGGCAGCGGCTCCAATGCGATCGGTTCCGGCTCCGGCTCCGGCTTGATCGCCGCCGAGGCGGTTGAGGCGAAGGGAATGCCGAGTGTATTCGCCAGCGCGGTGCCAAGTTGGATCGCGACCGCTTCGCGCGCGTCGGCATTGGCATCGGTTAGGCGCAGCAACTCGAACCAACGGCTTGAGCGCGCCAGCGAAATCTCGGGCGACAGCGTCAAACCAAGCTGCCATGAGCTCGACTCATTGGACCAGCCGAGCACCACCTGCCCCAGGTCAGCTTGCAATATCTCGCCTGATTCCGGCAAGTCGCGGCTGACGGCGAAGTAGCCGTTGTAGCGGAATGGCAAGCCCGTCTTGGCTTCGACAACCAGCTTGGGCTTTGCGGGACCGTCCACCTGAATCAGGCGCCAGCGGTCGGAGCTATAGTCGACGAGGGAGTTAGCGGATACGGCGATTCTGGGCATGGGCTTATGTCGGCTTGCTTAACAGTCGAAGAACAACTGCACATTATGACAGACTTCCAAAGCAAATTGCAGTCGTGATTTGCTTTGAAGCGGTATTCCGACCAAATGAAAAGCTCGCTGAGCAAACGAGATATCTCCATGTCCTCTTTTTTCTGAACTCCGTTTGGGAAGTCGGCTGTAGGGGCGACTCGGTGGGTCGCGTAGACACTGACCGTCAGTCGCCCTCGTCCAAATATCTAGGAAGTAGACGGCGTTTCGGACCCGCGTGTGTCTACAGATTCAGTTCTTGCGGGTTCTTCATGAATGTCAGCCACGTCTCGGCTCGCGAGGGTTGGCGGCCAAAACACAGTTGGCGCTCGGTGCAAGGCAAAGCGCAGTAATGCAGCCTTGCCCAATGGCCGGCATCCAGCTTCAAGCCGCGATATCGGAGGCGCGCCGCTGGCGCCAGCGGACCAGGATCAAAAGGCAGAAGATCAAGGCCAGCGTGAGAATGGCCGATCCACCGAGCGCCAGCGCCTGATCCGGTTGCACTTGGCTGAGCCCCAGCGCGACCAGACCATAAGTAAAGGAAAAGAGATAGAGCAGCGCCAGCGTCTGCCGCTGCGTCAAACCCAGGCTCAACAGGCGATGGGAGACGTGGTCTTTTGCCGCCAGCATCAGCGGACGCCGCTCCAGTAGGCGCGTGACGATCGCCAGGTTGATATCGACGATGGGCAAAGCCAGCACGAAAACCGGCGTCATCCAACTGACATTCGGCGGCTGGGCGGCGAATTTCAGCTTGATCGCCAGAATCGCCAGTACGAAACCGAGCGTATAAGCGCCCATGTCGCCCATGAAAGTGCTGGATGGATTGAAGTTGTAAATCAAGAAGCCGACCGCGCTGCCGAAGATCGCCGCCGCCAGCATGCTCACCATGATCTGCCCCTGCGATAGCGCCAGCAGCAAGAAGAAACCCGACGTGATCGCGGACGTGCCAGCCGCCAGGCCGTCCATATTATCGATCCAGTTGACGGCGTTTATCAGCGCGACGATCCAAAATAGCGTCAGCGGAATATCGATGATCGCGCTGCCGAAGTAACGGATCTGCACGCCGGAAAGCGCGGCCACGGCCGCGGCCACCGTCATCACAAACAGGCGGATCCGCGGGCTCAGATGACGCCGATCATCAAGATAGCCAATCAGCGCCAGCAGGGTCGCGCCGGCGACGATCGCGCCCAGCTCAATCAGATGATCGGGCGGGCTGAATAGCAGCACGGAAAGGACGAAGGCGACATAAATGGCGGCGCCGCCCATCAGCGGCACGTGTCGGCTATGGATGTTGCGCTGGTTGGGCGCGGCGGTGACGCCGAGGCGCATGGCGATTTGGCGCGTCAGCGGGGTCAAACAGAGGGCGGCGCCAAAGCCGACGATCATGATCGGAATGAATTGCAGTCGCGCGTCCATGACCTAAGTATAAGGCGGAATGCGAGGCGGCGGAAGTCTCGTACAGCTTTCGCTGTTGCGGAATACGGGCGTCTCGCCGAGGGCAAGACGTTTGACAAATCAAGTGCCCGCGAGGTCTAGCTCCCCCTCTCCCCTTGTGGGAGAGGGGGCCGGGGGGTGAGGGGCGGAATGGAACGCCACTCAAATTCAACCGTGACCGGCAAATGATCGGAGCCGATAGCCTCGCCGAGGGTCGCCGCCGTCGGCCGCAGATCCGCGCTATGCCAGACATAATCGATGCGCAGCAAGGGCTGGATGACGCGGGGCAGGCCGATGGCTTCGGCGACTGGCCAGGTCCGCCCGGCCCCCACCCCGGCGCCGCGCCAGGCATCCTGCATTTGCGCCGCCACTTCGTCGTAAATCAGCGAGGCGTCGCTCATGTTGAAGTCGCCAGCGACAATGAATGGCTTGGATTCGCCGCGCGCCACTTCCAGAAACCGGCGGATCTGCGCGTTGCGGCGGCGTTCGTCATAGCGCAGCAGCGCTTCCGGTCCGATATCGGCATGGGGGTCGAATTGGGCGCGCGGCTTCAAGGGCAGCGTGAAATGCGCCGCGTACACCGCCAGCTCGCGCCCGTCTTGATTGAGCAGCAGACGCAGCGCATCCAACCCTGGCTCATCTTCAATCTTGAGGATTTGGCGATCCAAGATGGCATAGCGCGAGAAGACGCGCACGCTGCCTTCGATGTGATCCTCGTGGGCATAAACCTCGTACAGCGGCGCCAGGCGTCCGTCGTAGCCGGGCGCTGTCTCTTGCAGCACAATGATATCTGGCGCCGTCCGCAAGAGCCAATCGGTCGCCTGCTGGAGCTCGTGGTTGCTGCCCTGCACATTAAAGGTCACGACCGAGAAGGTTTCGCCCTGTGGCGGTTCGACGGGGCGATACATGCCGGGCGCGGCGAAAGAGTACAAGCCGATCGCGATCAAGCAAATCTGCAGCAGCACGCTCCAGCGCGGCGGATTCGACAGCGCATCCGCGCCATCGCCCAATTTGCTGAGCCGCGACAACCGTTTGCGCGCATGCTCGGCCGGCAGCGCGCCGCCCCGCGTGACGATGATCGAGAGCGGAAAAGTGACGATCAGGGGCATGAACCAATAGGGCGCGAAAGTATTTGCCAGGTCGATAACCGGCGCGCCGCTGCAGCGCAGCAGCCTGAGCAGCGTAAAGAGCGCGACCAGCAGGGCGTAGAGCGAGATCAACTGACGAATCGGGGTCGAGATGCGGCGCAGGAAGACCTGCAAGGATGACCAGGGCATATCGCGGTCTCCGGGCGTGGACCCGAATCAGAGCAGGACGAGCGAGATGATGATCAAGGCGATGAACAAGCCAGCCGCCAAAATTCCCATATTGCGCAGGTCTTTGATCACAAAGCCGTATTCGGCGCGCAGATCGTCTTCCGTGACCACTTTGGTCGGGTTGGCGAGCAATTCCGCGACGTATTCGCCTTCCAGGGCGCCTTCGTCCTTGCGCCTTTCGAGTTGAGCGGCCTGCAGGGCGCGGCGGCGGCGTGGAGGCTGCTTGACAGCGGCGGCGGGCTTGTTGGCCGCGGCCGAGTCGGACGCGCGCGTTGGAGCGGGATCGGCGCGGCCTTCATCGACGACGCCCTGGCGCGCCTGCTCAAGCACGGACTGTGAGATGTTGGGTTTTCTGCGTCTGCGCTTCGCCATCGCTGCAATTCCCCGCGAACCGGCCAACTGTCATTCCATTATCACAAAGTCGAACGGGGCTGGCAAGCCTGGACGCTTACGGGGAACCAGCGCCGTAATGACGAGATTCGCGGCGGCCACACTATTCGCCGTCTTGCCTTTCAACCAAGAGCGCCCGCAGCTGCTCGAAGCTGATGCCATACTGGCGGGCAATTTCCCGCGCGTAACTCTGCCCGCGCGGCGGCGCCGGCCGGACCTTGTACGTGCGCCGCAGGCCATCCGCGCCCTCTTTCATTTGCGATATCAGGCTCTGCACGCGGCTGTCGCCTGCGACCTCGCTGTTGATGGATTCACAGTCCGCGGCCAATTCGTGCAAATGCGTCACAAACAAGGCGCGCGCGCCCAATATCCGCAGGCAACTCACGACATCGCGCGCCAGGAAGTAACTCTCGGTCGCGCTCGTGCTCGCTAGCGACTCATTGAGCAGCAGCAGACTGTGACGGGTGGCGCGGCGGAAGATTTCGCGCAGCCTTCCCGCCTCTTCGCCCAGGCGGCCGCTCTCCATATTAGGTTTTTCTTCCGCCGGAAAATGCAGATAAATGGCGTCGACCGGGCTGAGCGCCGCCGCTTCGGCCGGCACGTGCAAGCCCGACTGCGCCAGCACATGCAGCAAGCCAATCGCTTGAATGTAGGTCGTTTTGCCGCCGCGGTTGGGTCCCGTGAGAATATGAATGCGTCCGTTTTCGTCGAAAGCCACATCGTTGCCGACGATATGCGCCTTCAAGTCGCCCTCCCGCTCCTGCCGCGAGAGACGCAGCGCCAGATCGAGATTGTAGAGCGCGCGCGCTTCCAGCCGCCGCTCCTCAAGAGGGAGCAGCTGGGCGCGACAGAAGGGCAAGCCGCGCTCGCTCAAGACGCTGACCAATTGGGCGCCGCCGACATAGAAGGCGATCTCCGGCTCCAAAGCGCGCAAGAGACTGCTGCGGACATAAGCGTATCGCTCTAGCGCCCGGGCAATCGGGCGAATGACATCATCGAGCACGGCGCCGAGATCGCCGAACAGCGCGCTAGCCGCCAGCCGATCCAGCTTTTCGCGCCGCTCCGCCAGGATGCCGCCCTGGCGGTATGGTCCGGCATCGGGCGATTCGCGCAAGGGGCTGATGCCCCGCTGGTCCTGCTCCTCGTCGATGCCCCAAAACTTGCGGAAAAAGCGGGGACCGCGAAAGCGCCGGCCATTGATCGACAGCAGCGTCGCCGCCACCGGCTTCAGATCGGGCGATAAGTTGACGCCGATGGTCACGCTGACAACCTGGCGGATTTCGGCGCGCAGCGGTGGCAACTCCTCCGTCATTTGCCTGAATGCCGGCTCGTTCACGATGCGCCGTAATTCTGCCGCCAGCGATTTCCAGCCAGCGGCTTTGAGCCCGTACGCATGCTGCCGCATCAGCGCGTCAAACGCGTTCACGCATTCGATATAATTTTCCAGTTCGGTCAAGCGGGAGAGCACCAGCGAGACCTGATTGCGGCGCGCGCGGATATCGCGAACGGTGTTGTGCAAGTCGCGGATTTGGGGCAGCAACAGGCGCAAGCTCGCGGTGAATTCCGGGTTCTCCAGGCAATCTTCAAAGACATCCTGGCGATAGCGCAGCGTGGCTTCGTCCGTCAACAGGGTCGCGAGCAGGTTGTGAATCGGGCGCAGATAATCAACATGCGGCGACATCACATCGGCGATAACTTTGACCCGCAAGTCGTCACTGAGCAACGCGTCCTTGGCGGTCGCGCGGCTGGCCGCTTCGTCATCAAGCCAGAGCAGGCTTATCTTGGGCGGTTCAGATTGGCTGGCTGCTTGCGGAAGGCGCAAAAGAAGAAATGTCCACCCAAGTCTTATGGCATGAGCACGTGTACGCAGTCGTCCAGGCTCCCGCTGGCGATGAAGATCTGGATGCAGTCAGATAGGAGCGCGCCAACCTTCTGATGGCCGGAGTTGCTCCAATGTCCGTCGGGGACCGGCACGTAATCCTCGTCCACAGTCATGATATTCTCAAGCGGCACATAAGGCAATTCCAACTCTTCCATCAGCCCTAGAGCCAAATCATAGCGTTCGCTCTCGCCCGACAATTCATGTATATGCGGTATCAAGACGACCAGCAGCGCGGAATCGTGAGAAGATGCCAAGTCGCGCAGTTGGCGCAAGTAAAGGCGCGTGACTTCGACGCCTGAAGCCAGGCGCCTTTCGGCTAAGCCGATCTCGGCGATGCTATCCCGAAAGCGCAAAAGGAGCGTTCCCAAGCGCGCGCTGCCCAAAATACGCTCGACTTCGTTGGCTGGCGGATAGACGCCATGAGCGGCGTAATAGCGCGCCGTCGCCTCGTCGATTGCGACCAGGTTTTCCCAGGCGTCGAAACGAAATGGCCGGACATAGACCCGGCGTCCTCGACGATCGACCGCTTCGTAGCGAGATGATATCGGCAGCAAATTGTCTGTAAAATCATTCCAATAGAAGCCCAAGATCGTAAGGTCAGGTTGAAGAATCGGCGCGAGCTCTTCAAACGACGCGACCGCTTGATTAGTCCCGGTGCCGGAAAACGCGGCATTCCAAACGACGATATCGGGATGGCGCGCTTCAATTGTCTCGACAAACGACTGGCCTACCTCAGCGGAAAAACCATGCGTGAAGGAGTCGCCGAGCGTTAAGACCCGGGTTCTTTGCGCATAATCCGCGCCGGCGATAAATTCTTCATCGTCTGCGTATCCCTGTCGATTGACAATGCAGTATCTGCCGTTCAGTTCTTCACGCGCGCACCAATCGCGAACGGCGTCATATCTGTATCGGCAACCGGCATCGTCGCATAATGTCAGAAACTTGTGATGGGTATCGGCAGGCGTCTGACCGCTACCACTATAGACCGACATGCCCAAAGCAGCCAGCAGCAGCTCCAAAGCCAGCAGCGTAATGACCGTGACCAGCGCCGCCCCAATGGCGCTACGACGCGAGAAAGCGTCCAAACGCCGCCTTAACGCGGGCAAGCGCGCGTAATAGGCGAAAACTGAGATTCCCAGTCCGGCGAATATGATCAGCAATTGTGGGAGGTTTAGGCCGGGGCTGGCGCCAGGCAAGAGTGAATCGATGCCGATGCCAAAGAGCGCGACCGCAAGGCCCAAGCATATCAATACGATACGGATTGCATTTGCCATTTCGAATGGACCTGCGGTTGAGGCGCCGTGATTGACTGCACGAGGCGAAGATCACTGACTCCAAACACGGTCAAGCACCAGGGCGCGCAGGCTCGATCTATT
The DNA here is from genome assembly GCA_011523705.1 of Chloroflexota bacterium. Taxonomy (GTDB): domain Bacteria; phylum Chloroflexota; class Anaerolineae; order Aggregatilineales; family Phototrophicaceae; genus UBA6055. Next base: position 22,046 of record WTGC01000176.1, read on the forward strand.
GGCATCATTCATCGAGAATCGACGTTGCAAGCGCGTGACTCGGGGGAGTCGTCTGTAAGGTTGTCCCTAACTGTCATGTACCCCTCAACCTATCATACGTGTTTCCAACCGCTATGCAACCGTACGATTACTACATCTGGGATTGCTCCACGCAAAAGCCGACCGCTCTTGGTAGCAGCCGCCTGGATCGGCTCTCCGTCAGCAGTCAATGTCGGCGGTCAATGTCTACGCGACCTAGGCGGCCTACACGACCTGTGGGAAGGGGCCGCGCCGCGTTGACAACGGCAGTCGGGGATGGGGACTGCCGCCGGCAAAGCAAACAAGCACGTCCCTCGGGCGCATAAAATATGCCCGCGCAAGGTCAGCGTTTGCGTTGATTTACAGGGCGCTGAAAAATGGTGTTTGCCTCAGTCCCTGTGGGGGAAATGGACTGAGAGACGGAAGATAGCCTGCGCGTCAAGCGGCCAGAAGCGGACAAGCGTTAAATTGCTGGCGCCGCAAGACAATTGGCATCAAGAGCTCTAATTCAGTCGCATCCGGCGCAAGCCCTGATAAGCCGGATCGCCCTGAATTTCACTCCAGCGCGCCTCGCCGCCATCGGTATGCCATTCGACAACGAACATGCCATCCGCGTCCTGGTAAGTGAAAGTCGGTTTTAAGCCGAGCAAGATCTGACGGATGGTGCCGATGACATCTTTGCGCTCCTCGCCCATGCGCAGGGTGAAATATTGCCCCGAGACGAATTCAAAATACATCGGCATGCCTTCGAGGCTGCCCTCCATCTGGATCGGCGCTTCCGCCTGCGTGCAGCTCATGAAGACATTCTGCAGGCGATTGTTCCACAAGGAGTGATTAACTCGCTCTTCAATGTAATAGGGGCGCGGCTCGGGGGTTGAATAAAACCACTGGCGGGCGGTATTTGCCATTGGGCGGCTCTCCGGGATTAGGCATTCTGCAACAATGCTAGTTTAGCGCAAAACATGCGGACCAGAAATAGCGAAAGATACTTCAGAATCAGCTAGAACATCTGTTCGCTTTTATGCTATACTGTAACAGTCTTAAGGAAGTAATCTTGGGAAAGGGATGCCCTTCATGAAATATCGCGACAATCGCAGCCGACGCATTTTCGCTTTTATCTGCCGCTACACCGCTGAATTCGGCTTCCCGCCGACGCTTGGCGAAATCGCGGCTGACGAGGGCTTCAAATCAAATTCGGGCGTGATACGACATTTGGACAAATTGGAGAAATGGGGCTGGATCGAGCGTTATCATGGCAACGCGCGCAGCATTCGCATTCTGCGCCGCTGCGAAAGCGCCCCGGCTAAAGCAGATAACGCGAATTCTTCTCGCCTATACTTTCGGCCGCGATGACCACGCTCGATTGCGGCAAGACGTAATACTGATACAGCTCGCCGGTGACGAATTGCCGCGCCAGCGCGCCATCCAGCAGCTTGTAAGTTTGCAGCTCGATGCGCAGCGTCAGGTAAAGCGGGTGCGTGCGCAGCGTGTAGCGGCTCGTGCGCCCCTTTACGATACGTACCGCTTCCGCCTCTCGATCCATCGTGAGCAGCCGCAAGAAGCGATTGTAGTCGGTGGTCAGGTAAAGCATGACGCTGACCACCGCCACCTCAATCGCCAGCGCCAAAGGCAGGACTAGCACACGCACGAAAGCCAAAATAACCACCGCAATGGTGATCACGATGGCCAACTTCACGGCGCGCCGCGTCAACAGTGACATGCGCGCCTCAAACTGTTCAATCTGCGCTTGCAGCGCATTTAGCTGCGCCTCGCTCATTAAGCCAAGGCGGTTGTTCTTGAGGTCGTTGGGCGAGGCGGCGATGATCTGCGAACTTACGCGTCGCATGGGATCGTTCCTCTGGGTCGGCTGCAACACAAGTGTACCAAGTATGAGCGTCTAGCTCAATTGATTGCTCGGATGAGCGCATCGGATTCAATCGTCGGGCATTTGACGGGTGGCCTCCCCCTTTGACCGCCGACACACAGAGTTGCAGGGCTTGTCCGATACTGAGTGGAAGCAACAATGTGCCTGTGAAACTAGGGAGCCGTAGGGGCGAGAGAACCGTCGTGTCTACGCTCGGCTTGTCTCGCCCTAAAGCATGCACTGTCACAAGCACGGGCGTTACAGCGTAAGGCCCCTACACGTTTGCGCTTTGATTAAGATCCGTAGGGGCGAGGCGGTGACTCGCCCACAGTATTCGATCTGCACAACAACACGCAAGGAGTTTTGCGTGGGCGGCTTCTGCGCAGCGCGTGTCTACGGACTCCTTCAAGTTTCTCGGATTCCTCAGCTTCTATCCGTGAACTTGCGAGCGGCTGTGGTACAACAGGAGTACGCGGAAAAAGACGATATCGGGGTGGTCGAATGGCCGATGAAAGTCCAAAGATTCTAATCGCTCTGCGCCGGGCGCTCTACGACCGGCTCTTCGCGCCAGCGCAGCAAGAACGGCTGCGCGGCTTGGGCGATGTGACGATGCCGGCGCAAGCTGGCGACCTCAGCGAGGCGCAGCTGGCGGCGCTTATCGGCGGCCATGATATCGTCATCACCAGCTGGGGCAGCCCGACTTTCTCCTCTGCCGTGCTCGCCCAAGCCGATCGGCTGAAGCTGATCGCGCATTCGGCCGGCACGATCAAGCGATTGCTGCCGCCGCCGGTCTTCGCCGCTGGAAGACGCGTCACCCATGTCGCCTATTCCATGTCGATTCCGGTCGCCGAAACGACGCTGGCGCTGATCCTGCTCAGCCTGCGAAGTTACCATAAAATTGATCGCGCCTTCCAGGAAGAGGGCTGGGCGGCGGCGCGGGCTTTCCCACCCGGCGGCGAACTGGCGGGGAACCGCGTCGGTGTGATTGGCGCCGGCTATACCGGGCGAGCGGTCATCCGCCGATTGCTGGCGCTGGAGGCGGAAGTTTGGCTCTGCGATCCTTACGTCAGCGACAAGGACGCGGCGGCGCTGGGCGCGCGTAAAGCGCCGCTGAAGACGCTGATGCGCGAATGCCCGATCGTGACTTTGCAGGCGCCGGCGACCGCCGAAACTTTTCGCATGATCGGCGCCGAGCAGTTGAGCTGGCTGCGCGATGGCGCCATCTTCATCAATACCGCCCGCGCCCATCTTATCGACGAGGCGGCGCTGCTGGCTGAATTGCAATCCGGACGGATCAGCGCGGCGCTGGATGTATTCGACCAGGAGCCGCTGCCGGATGACAGCCCCTTCCGCGGGCTGGACAACCTCATCATCACACCGCATATCGCCGCCGTCACCCAGCAATCTTACATGCGGCAAGGGGAAATCACTGTCGACGAAGTGGCGCGTTTCCTCACCGAAGGTAAATTGCGCTATGAAGTCACGCGCGATATGCTCGACACGATGGCGTAGGCGACGCCAAGAACAGGCAGAAATCGGCTGCCAAGTGAAAGAGAAATCCAAAATCATCCCAAGCTATGTAGACACAGGCGCGACAAAGCCGCCGCCCACGCAAAATTCCTTGTGGCTCGCAGAGTCTGGCTCCCCCTCCCTGATGCTTCGGGGAGGGGGCCTGGGGGAGGGGTTGGCTGCCGGCAACGTAAACAGGGGCGACATATCATGTCGCCCGCCTGCTTACTCGTCTACCTGGGCGTTTCAGCGAAACGCCCCTACAGAATTCATTTGTTCGACTAAGCTGAAATGACTAGCATGGTAATTCGGGAGGGATCAATGGGCGCATTGGATGGCAAGACCATTATCGTAACGGGCGCGAGCAGCGGCTTCGGCGAAGCGATTGCGCTGGCCTGCGCGGGGGCGGGCGCCAATGTGAGCTTAATCGCGCGGCGACGAGAGTTGCTGAAATCTGCCGCGGAAGCGGCACGTGCGCTGAATGGCGGCGGTCAGGCCCTGGTCTGCCCGGCCGATGTCAGCGATGACGGCCAGATTTACGCGGCGCTGGAGCAGACGCGGGCGAAGCTCGGACCGATTGACGTGCTGGTCAATAACGCCGGATTCAACCATACTGAGCGCTCAATCGCCGATACTTCAGCCGAACAGTGGCGCGAACTGCTCGATGTGAATTTGACCAGCGCCTTCGTCTTCACCAAGGCCGTCTTGCCCGAGATGAAAGCACGCGGCGATGGCTTAATCATCAATCTGGCGTCGCGCGCCGGCATGTATCCCAGTCTGCTCGCCGGCGTTGGTTACAGCGCCTCGAAGATCGGCATGGAAGCGCTGAATACGGTCACCAATGAAGAGGGCAATCCGCACGGGGTGCGCGCCTGCCTCCTCAATCCGGGCGCGGGCAACACCCCGATCATGGAACGCCGACCGGTCCAACCCAGCGCCGACCAGAAAGCGCTGATGATACAGTCCGAAGACATCGCGGCGACGGTCGTCTTCCTCGCCAGCTTGCCGCCGCGCGTCCATATTGACTTCCTCTCCATAATGCCGACCAAGAGCTAAGTAAGACATGACCGCCATTTGCGAGCAATTGTAAAAAGTATTAGCGAGCTGTAGGGGCGAGTGACCTGCTGTGTCTACGCGCAGCGGTGGCTCGCCCACTTCTGCTCGGGAGCCCACAGCAATGAATCAATTGGCTGTATTCACCAAACCATGGAAGACGCTGACCCTGTCCGAATTGGCGCGGCATATCCAGTCGCTGGGCTTCGAATGGATCGAGCTGCCCGTGCGGCCCGGCTTCCAGGTTGAGCCGGACAATATCGAGCGCGACCTGCCAGCGGCGGTGAAAGTATTGGGCGAGCACGGCATCGGCGTCTTGAATGTGACCGCCGATATAGCGCTGGATGATGAACGGCTCTATAGCGCCTGCGCCGAGGCTGGCATCGGCATGAACCGTGTCATGTTTTGGCAGCGGGATCTGGATTATTGGTCCGCCGAGTCGGACGCGCGCCGACGTCTCGACGCCGCCCTGCCCTTCTGCGAGGGTTATGATTTTCAAATTGGCATCCAGAATCACTCGGGTCGCTTCGTGCCGGTCAACGAAATGGGCATGTACCATCTGGTGAAAGACTATGATCGGCGCTATGTCGCGGCCGTCTGGGATCCGGCGCATAACGCCCTCGAAGGCATGAACAGCGACTCGGCGCTCGATGTGCTGGCGCCGCATCTCTGCGTCGTCAACTTGAAGAATGCCTACTGGCGGCGGGTCAGCGGACCGGAAGCCGAAGTCGCCGAGTGGAAGATTTACTGGACATCGGGCGCGCAGGGTCGGGCGTCGTGGTCCAAAGTGATCGCAAAGTTGAAGACGATAGATTTCCGCGGTCCGATCTGCTTCTCGGCGGAGTATTCGGATGAGGAACGCGTGGACGAACTGATCGTCAAGGATTTGGCTTTCGCGCGGGGCTTGCTGGCCTAAGGACTTTCCGGCTCAGCCTTTGATGCCCGAGGTGGCGATGCTTTCGATGAAGGCGCGCTGCAGGGCCAGATAGAAGATCAGCACCGGGATGGTTACCATCGACAAGTAAGCCATGATCTCGCCCCAGGCAATATTCAACTGGAAGAAGTATTGCAGACCGACCATGATGGGGCGCAGCTCCTCCGAGCGGATAGTCATCAGGGGCCAGATG
>WTGC01000068.1 GCA_011523705.1 Chloroflexota bacterium
CCGCTTTTACAGTATCGCTTGTTGTCAAAGGTCCCGGTGTAAATAGCAATTTATCTTGCGATGCCAATGCGCGACTCCAGACATGAAATCAAATGAAATTTGTACAAATTCTAAGCAAATACGACTGAATAGTCAATCGAAACGATTCATCGTGATTTATCGACATTGTAGGAGTGGCGCCTTATTCGTTCAGTACGGTGGGCCCCAGGTGTGGTAGAGCCAGGTGAAATGGACGAGAAGGCCAACATCAACGACAACCCGCCCACGATAGCCGATTTTCTGGGCGTGCCCCCAGCGCGTGAATCTTCAGGTCGGTCCGTGCTTGGCTTTTCCAAGAAGTAAATCTGCAAACAGAGATAAACAATTCGGCATAGTTGTTTTCAATCCCTAGAGACACGCCCTGCTCGTCCATAGAAGGGACAACAGCCATCAGCTTGTCATAGAGTGCCTCTATTTGTGGGCCGGTTTATTCGTAGATCCGGACAATATGTGCGACGATCAACTGTTCGCCCAGCCTCGCCGTGATGTCGATTAGCCCCTTCAGCGCTTCTCTTCCAGCATAGTTATTGGGTCGCGTCAGGTCCCAGATGGCGATACCGCTGGCATCGGCCATCTGCATAGAAGTTCCCCTATCGAAACCGTCGCGACGCAGTGCATTGACTTAGTCGCGGTAGGGGTTGACCAGTCCGTAGGGGGCTGCGCCCACCGCCAAGGACAGCAATATAAATAAAACCAATGCCGTGTTTTTCACCATACTTCTCCTTGGCCTCGGGCGCCTAATCGCCCTCAATCGTGATGCACTCGACCCCAAAGGTATTGACGCTTTGGTCCTCGCGCTGCCACTGATAGGGGTAGCGCTGCCCTTCAATTGTCACATCAATATTAAACAAGCCCAAGGGAAAGACACTGCCTTCGATCCACTCGACGCGATAGGGCGTGCCATCGTCGAATTCGTTCAAGCTGCGCCCATCCAGATTTTGCGGCAGATCTTCACCGGGGAAGTAGATTTCGACCATTATGTCTTCCTGGTTCTGCCCAATGATCAAGATGTTCAAGTCGACGTCCCAGGCTTCCGTCCAAATCAAGCAAGGGGTCTCTGGGATGTAGGTCTTCTCATTGTCTTTCAACGTATCATCGTCTGCGACAGCCGCTGCATCCGCCTGCTCGCTTGCAGCCGCTTCTTCCCTGGCAAGGTCATCCGGCGCCTCAGCATCTGCCGCGACCGCCGCGCTGTCCGCTTCACCGTCTTCTTCGCGACCAAGGCAAGACAACGAAACCGTATTCATTGAATTGTCGGTCCGCTCCCACACGAAGTGAAATGTCTCGTCATCAACGTGAACATCAAAGACATATTGCCCCAGCGGAAACTGATTGCCGCCCAATACCTCATACCGTACCGGCACGCCACGTACCATGTCTTCAACGACATGATCCATGTCGACTGGCTCATCTTCGCCGGGCAGATAAACATCCAGCGCCAAGCCATCAAGGCGGTGGCCGCCGATGATAAAGGTGAAATGCTCGTCATAGAAATCGTCGATCAAGATGCTGCACTCGGGTTCGCCCCACTCGTGCGACACCTTGTCATAGAGCACGACGACCCATTCTTCTTCTTCCGAGTCGATTAGCTCGGCGAGACGAAGACTGTCCTGCCGCGCGCATGGGGGGAAAAGATAATCGAGGAAACCAGCCAGGCTCTGCTGTTCGCCCGCTTCCGTCCGTATCAAGCTCTCCGCGCCAGCCTTCGCCTTGAGCGCATTGACCAATTCGCAATTGAACTGCTTGCCACCGTCTTCATCGCTGCGCCAATCTTGCGCCGAAACGGCGCCAAGCGCTGCCAGGCAGATTATCGCTGCTGCAATCAGCTTCTTCATGAGGTCTCCTAACCGCCGGACGGCGGATCATCTGTCGCTGCAATCGTCTCGACAGCCCAAGTCTAATCGCTCTCCGCGGGAACACAGGTCAAGACGATCGTCCTGTAAGCGTCATCTTGCCGATCCCAGCGGAAGTGGAGCGTCTGTTCGTTCAATGTCACCGATATGAGATAGGCGCCCGTCGGGAAATTGGGCGCCTCTACCCACTCGATCCGCACGGGTAACCCGTCGTCCGAGATGAAGTTTTCCACATGCTGCATTCGAACGGGCGTAGACATCTGGGGATAGGTCACTTCAACGATCATCTTATCGCTATCCGTACCCGATACGACTGTACTGAAGAACTCGGCTTCCAAATTGATTGCCCCCACATGGCAGCCGCTGTCCTCCAATTGATAGAGTGCGCCATCGGACAATTCCGCGGATATCTCAACATCAAAGTCTCCGTCAGCCTTCAAATCGAGACAGCTTACGATGATCGTATTGACCGCGTCGTCCGCGCGCCGCCACTCGAAACGATAGGCGGAGTCGCCGATTTGCACATCAAACCGGTACAAGCCGAGCGGGAAGCTGTCGCCTTCCACCCACTCGTTGCGGATAGGCGTTTCGATGCCGTAAATGTTGATCTCTTCATGACGAACATTGGGCAGATCAATCTTTTCACGTTCGCCCGGCAAGTAGACATCGACCGATGTTTCCTCGCGCAGGCGCCCCGCCAAGGACACATTCAGGTTGTCTTCAAATCGATCCGCCACGCGTACGCTGCACCCGATATCGAAAAGCGTGAATTCGTCGTGATCGTTCAACACGGCGCTGACTTCGAGAGCAGTCTCCGAAGATGCGCCAGCATCCACCAACGCATCGGCAGCCTCATCACTGGCTATCGTTGCGCAGGCTTCCAATGACCAATCGAAAAACTCGGCCACGGTAAACAGATCGCCATCGGCGAATTTCAAAATGGCTTTGTCGCCGAAGTCCGCCTTAAGGCTGTCGATCAGCGCGCAGTTGAAATAGAGCCGGTTTTCTTCGTCATATCGCCAATCCTGCGCCGCGACCACCGCGGTGGCAATCAGCGCCAATAAAAGAACCAAGAGCAGCCGTTTCATTAGACTTCGCGTCCTTTGCCCGCATGTCACTTAATCCGCTTGCCTGCATCTTAACCTATTGCAGCCACGCTACCAAATAGACCACGCCGAAAAGTAGGGTGATCGCAGTCTTGCAGACGACAGGCAGTGGCATATCGGCCGCGCTCGATGTAAGATGCTCGGCCGCCAGCTATCAAGGAGGCGTGTTGAAAACCAAACCCACCGTCGCCATCGCCATGGGCGACCCGGCCGGCATCGGTCCAGAGCTCATCGCGAAGGTTCTGTCTGACGCCACCGTATTCGAACGCTGCCGCCCCATCGTCATCGGCGACCTCATGACTATGCGAAACGTCGCCGCGTCACTCGGCTCGGCGCTGCGATTCCGCCAAGTTAACGACCTGGCCGAAGCGCGCTTCCAGCCGGGTACGCTGGACGTGCTCAACCCGCCCGGCTTCGAGTTGGGTCCGCTTCCGCCGCCGGCTGTCCATCCCAAGCTGGGCGAAGCCGCCGCGCGCTATCTGGCCCTGGCTTACGAACTCGCCCTGGAATCACAGGTCGATGGCGTCGTCATGGCGCCGATGAATAAGGAGTCTTTCCGCGCCGCCGGCTACGATTACTTTGACGAGTTGCAATTCCTGGGCGAGCTCACCGGCAGCGCCGATCCCTTCATCCTGGGCGCCGTCGGTCCGATATGGTCGGTCGCCGTCACCGAGCACATCCCGTTCAAGGACATCGTCAGCCGGCTCAGCGTCGAGCGCGTCTGCCGCTATATCAGGCACCTGCACGGCGTCCTCCGAAAGCTCGGCTTGGCAGCGCCACGCATCGCCTGCGCCGCCCTCAACCCACACGCCGGCGAAGGCGGCCTTTTCGGAACCGAAGAAATCGACATCATCGCGCCCGCAATCAAAGAGGCGCAATCGTCTGACATCGATGTCAGCGGACCCGTGCCGGCCGATATCGTCTTCAAGCGCGCCCTCGATGGCGATTTCGACGGCGTGGTTTGCATGTATCACGACCAGATGAACATCGCGCGCAAGCTCCAATCCCGTGCTGATATCGCCACGCTCTGGATGGGCTTGCCCGTCATCGGCGCCACCACCGCCCACGGCACCGCCTTCGATATCGCGGGCGCCGGCATCGCCGACCCTGGCAGCCTGCGCGCCGCCCTGGATTACGTTATCAAGTTGGCCTGTTAATCGCGCTGAAGCCGCGAATCCGCCCGCCGCCTCTACGCTGATACTGTGAGATCCATTTCTTGGATATCTAGAAAAAGATTGTAATTTGATATACTCTCAGCGCGATTTTCCATCGAGGAACAGTTCTCATGAAATTCAAGCCTTTCGACAAAATGTGGGTCCAAATTGAGACACAAAAAGACATTTCCGATGCAGCTTACTTCAATGCATTGATGTATATGGCACGAATGTTAATGAAAGTCACTGTTGCCGCGTTGGTTGCTGCGGTGCATGATGGCCGGGACCGCCACCAATATAGACTTAAGTATCGTCTTATTCGGGCTGAAGGTTACGGAGAATGGAGATCGGTCATTGAGGAGATTCTCTCGGGTGTAACTGCACAAAATCACTATGAGGGAATTACTGGTAGCGACAACGAGGTCTACCAGCTTACGAAAAGGTCAACAGCTGGGGATTGGCAGCATCAATGTGTCAACCTACTCATAAATTGCCTGCAAGTCATTGGGCAACCTCACACTAGTTCGCGAAACAGAAGGATCAAAGGTAAGGAATGGTTCATTGTTTTTCCGGAGTTACGCAACAAAACGCAGGGCCATGGCGCACCGTCGAGCGGTCAATTGAGCCGGATTTGCCCCGATTTAGACAAGTCTATACGGTTGTTCACTGAGAATTTTCGGTTATTTCAACGACCATGGGCGTACATTGCGCAGACTCTTAAAGGGAAATACCACGTCGTTCGTTGGACGGAAGAGGCTGATACGCTCCGAAGTTTAGCCACCGCAAGGGGCAAGCGCTTTACATTCCCGGAAGGCGTTTATGTTCTATATGGAGATGAGATTTCAAGTGAATCACTCAGAAGAATCGACCTTATATCCTCAGACGTAGATGCGACAGATGTCTTTTTGCCGAACGGACACTGGCGCAACGATCAATACGAGACCATGTCCTATCTTTCTAACGAAAAGCGCAGATTAGACGGCACCAAATATCTCACACCAATTACTGAACTCGCTCCAAGCGACACTCAGGGCCTAGCCTCAGTACTAGAAGAAGGAACGACCATCTATAACATGCCCCCAAAGCAACGAGGATACATCGAACGTCGGTCTCCTGAGGAAAACTTATATAGTCAGATTGTTGGTGACACACCGCATCAGATTATCACACTCTTCGGAAGTGGCGGCGTGGGCAAAACATGGCTGACATTGGAAGTATTGGACAAAGTAGCTAAGTCTGGACAGTACAGCGCGATTCTGTGGTTCAGCGCCAGAGACATTGATCTATTGGCTGACGGCGCAAGAGAGGTAAAACCGCACATCCTTACAGAAAACGATATCGCGCTGGAATTCAAGCATCTAATAGGACCTTGGCTCCTAAGTGCGGAAGCCTTGAACGAGATTGATCCAGTTCGATTCTTGCAGGACAATCTTTACAAGAGCGATTTGGGCAATATCTTGTACGTCTTTGACAACTTTGAAACTGTAAAGGATCCGTCAGTACTCTACAACTGGATATACAGCTACCTGCGGCTGCCAAACAGAGCACTCATAACTACTAGGTTTCGAGAATTTAAGGGTGATTATCCGGTCGAGTTGGAAGGCATGTCGATTGCGGAATGCACTCAACTGATAAGTGAAACAGCTCGACAACTAGAAATTGGTCACTTGATGTCGAGAGACTACATTGAAGAATTGTATGATGCGTCAAATGGACATCCCTATGTCCTCAAGATAATGTTAGGCGAGGTGAGAAAAGCTAGGAAACCCGTCAAACCTGACAAGCTAATTGACAAACATGACGACGTGCTCAATTCTCTTTTTGAGAGAACCTATTCTAGTTTGTCATTAGTAGCGCAACATGTTTTTCTGACTCTTTGTAGTTGGAGATCGTTGGTTGCAGAAACCACTATTCAAGCCGTGTTGCTGCGACCGGGAAACGAGATGTCCGACGTCACACAGGCGATCGATGACCTCTACTATAGTTCCCTCATTGAACGCAACCAGTCTGAATCAGACATCGAAACCTACTGGTCGGTCCCTCTAGCGGCCCGCTTGTTTGGTCAACGAAAGCTAGAAACTTATAGAATGCAAATGGCAATTAGAGACGACCTCAAATTCTTACATCTTTTTGGGTCTACGCAAGAATCGGATGTTGCCCGAGGAATGCAGCCACGAATAAGGAGATCTCTTCGAGAAATCGAAAAACGAGTGCTATCGGGCGGCTCTTCTGTTGATGAGTTTGTACCAATAGTAGAGTCGGTGGCAAGGCAATATCCTGACACTTGGTTACTCTTAGCCGATCTGTATAAGAAATTAGGTGACGATGGCAAATTCGAACGCACTCTGGAACGATATATTGAGTCTTCGAATCTCACTGAAGAAAAACGAACTGCTTGGGAAAAGCTTGTAAGCCATTTTAAGGCTAAGTCCAAGTACGCAGATGAACTATTCGCGCGGATTCGACTTGCACAGCTACCCGACACTGATTACGACACAATTAGCGATGCTGTTGACAATTTCAACCGAATTGTCAAGCATCCAGAATTCCAGTTCGAACATGACGACAAAAGTCATATCGTTCAGCTACTAATCCTGCTAATGGAGCAACGGGACGATGAAGCTGACGCTACAGACTTTTCTCGACTGGGATGGCTGTATATGCACAATAATCAACTTCTTGAGGCAGAGTCGGCAGCGCAACGAGGCCTGATGCTCGACGAACACAACGTGCATTGTAGAAGATTACTGCAACGAATTCGGAACAACTAGAAGGCTCAGGGATTGTAGGTCTGAATGTTGTCCGCGCCCTCTCGCCGGCGCAAGCGTTCCATTCGCGGCGCGATATTGGCGTAGATTTCGTCTTTATCCAGCGTCAAGTGCTCGCGCTCCCGCATGATGACTCGCCCATCGCAAATCACCGTCCGCACATCGCTGGCTCGCGTGTTGTAGACCAGGCTCGCCGTCACGCTGTTCAAGGGCAAATGATGCGTCCCGCTCAAATCCACCAGGATGATATCAGCCAGCTTGCCCGCCGCCAGATTGCCTAGCTCATCCTGTTGCCCGTAAACGCGCGCGCTCTCATTCGTGGCGATGGTCAGCGCCTGCGGAATCGTCAGATTCGCCGCATCGCCCGTCAGCTGCTTCTGCCCCAGCGCCGTCAGTCGCATCGCCTCCCACAAATCGAGGGTGTTGTTGCTGACCGCGCCATCGCTGCCCAAGCCGACGGCGATGCCCAGCGCCCGCACTTCGACCAGATTGTTCAAGCCGGTCGCCAGCTTGGCGTAAGTCTTCGGGCAATGCGCGATGCCAACCGGCGCTTCCAGGTCCGCCAAGATTTCCAGATCACCCGGCGTCGCCCCTTTGACATGCGCCAGGATAGTTGGCACGGCGAAGATCCCGCAATCCAGGGCGACTTCAATCGGTGTCTGACCGCGTTTCTGTAGACTGGCTTGCGTTTGCGCGCGCGTCTCGGCGACATGAATGTGAATGCCGCTGCCGATGCGCTCGGCCGTTCTGGCGCTCGCCCGCAAAAAGTCATCATCACAGGTATAAGGCGCGTGGGGCGCCATGATCGCGCGAATCCGCCCGTTCGCACCCCCGTCCCAGCGCCTGACGAAAGCGGCCGTCTCCTCGATCTGCCCCATGCCATTGGCGCTGAACATCGCCTGCCCCAGCAGCGCCCGCGTTCCCGCCTTCTCGACCGCGCGTGCCGCGTAGTCCATGTGCCAATAATGATCGGCGACCGCAGTGACGCCCGCCTCGATCATCTCCAGCAGACCCAGCTGCATGCCCCAATAGACGTCTTCCGGCGCCAGGTTGGCTTCCAGCTTCCAGATATAATCGTTGAACCAACTCGCGATATTGACGTCTTCGGCCAATCCGCGCCAAAGCACCATCGGCACATGCGCGTGCGTGTTGATGAAGCCGGGCATCGCCAGTTGGCTCTCAGCTTCAATCACCGTCCTGGCTCTCGAAGGGTCGATCGTCCCGTTCGGCGTGATCGATTCGATGCGATTGCCCTTCACCGCTAGATCATGCTCGGCGAGGACTTCAGCGCGCTCATCCCGCAATTGCAGGACGCTTGCTTTACGTATCAGCAGATCGACCATGGCGCGTCCTCAATCAGCGCGCGGCTCGAGCGAGGTGAAATATTCCCGCACCACATCGCGCAAGCCCAGCGGCACGTAATCGCTTTCCAGCGCGCGATTGGCCGCATTCTGATACTCGCTGAAGACCGTGTCGTAGCTCACCCGTGATTCGCCCACGGGATTGTCATCAAACTCGCCTTCCGCTACTGTCGTATCGCCGGGATCCGTCCGCAGGCGAATTTCATTGTCGCCGCCGCCGCCGATGCCGCTCGGGCTGTAGATTGCCTCGTACTCAATCTCGCCGAATCCAGTAGGATTATTCTCCGTATCCGCGCCTTGATCGTCGCCAGCGCTGCCCGCCAAGCTTTCATTGCTCGCCGCCCCATCGCCTGCGCCAGCGCCCGCCGAGCGACTGTCTCTATTGTTGCCCTGGCTCTGTTCGGAACCAGGACGATTGCGGTCCGACGGCTGATTTCCAGGATTTTCGCCGGGCCGCGCCTCCGCCGATTGCTGCTGCCCTTGCTCTCCACCGGGCTGCTGACCCGGTCCCGGTTCCTGCTGGCCGGACTGCGGGGGACCCGGCTGCGGCTGGCCATCCTGCGCCTGCTCCCGCGCGATCGCCTCGGCCGCCTCTTCCATCATTTCCGATTGCTCTTGCAGCATCATGCGCGCGTCTTGATTCTGCTCTTGCTGTTCCTGCGCGCCTTCGATCTGTTCCCGCAGGGCGTCCATGGCTTCCTGCAGGCTCTCCATATCGGCGTTCTCCAACGCCTCCGCCAGCGATTCCATCTGCTCCGCCAGCGCCTCGCTCATCTCCGCCATATATTCTGCAGCCGCCTGCATCGCCTCAGCGGCCGCCTGCGCTTCTTCAGCGCTCATTTGCGCCGCTTCCTGCGAGAGTTGCTCCAAGCCGCTCAGCATTTCTCGCAAATTGGCGGCCGCGTCCTGCTCGCCCGCCGAATCGAGAGCCTGATCTTCCGTTTCCGAAGGCGCGATGAAATCTTCCAAGGCTTCAAGCGCCGCGTCCGTCGTGCTTTGATCGAGCTCAATCGTGTCTTCCAGCTTGAGTTCCAGCGCTTCCAGCTCCGCCTGAAGTTGGCTCATGGCGGCGAAGGCTTCTTCCTCGCTGATATCTTCCTCTTCCAGCCGCTCCAACGCGATTTCCAGCGCCTCCAGCAAGTCCTGCCGGTCGATATCGTCCAGGTCGGTGTCTTTGGCGACCGTCTCGATCATCTCGCTCAAGTCTTCCTTGGCCGCCTCAACAGCCGCCGACGGCAGGTCCGGCAGGAAATCTTCCCCGGCAATCGTTGGCAGCAGCACCAGGCCTACCATCGCGACTGTTAGCAAAACCAGCATGGCAAGCTCGCGCGGCCGAAAGTCCATCCGGATGCGCTCGCTCGGGTCAATAGCGCGCGCACGCGCCAAGGCATCGGCGATCTGCCGCGCTTCAATCTCGGGATGGGTCTTGATGCGACCGTGCATCAACTCGAAAGCGGTCGAGACGCGCTCGCGCAAGCCGAATTCAATATCGAAGTAACGCGCTTTCTCAAGCAGCGAACGCGGAAATACCAGCGTATACAAGATGTTGAGGATGCCGCCCAAGGCGCAGAGCCCGGCCGCGATCAGCGCCAGGTGCTCGGCCGGCAACCGCAAGCGCCAATAGCCGACGGCGCCGATGACCAGGCTCATCAACAGAGCCGCGATCAGCGAGCGCGGGACCGTCCGCGAAAGCAGCCGCCACTCATAGCGCTGCTCCCAGCGGTCTAGGATGAGCTCCAGTTCAGTTGCTTTTGCTTTGTGCGGTGACGTATTTTCCATAGCCAGTCCGCCAATGAACGATTGACGAGAGTCCGGCGCTCCCGCCACGTTTCTTTGCGTGTGGCGTGTGTACCAGACTCTGAGTTTACACTAGTAGTCTACACGAAAAAGATGCTCAACATTGTTTCGCATTTCTTCGGGCGAACAAATGGAATGAGCGAACTTCAGATAGTTTACCCAATCGCCAATGGTGTGACGCTTCAAGCCTTTGATGATTCCCGCGTGTTGTTCTCCCGCCGCATGCAATCGAAGAAAGTCTCGATCTCTCGTGCACAAGACACGCCCCAAGGCTGTGGCCTGCTGCAGATGGCGAATGTCGGCCACCCCGAGCGGTCCTCGTATGACGTCTATTCCGTGTTGCGCTAATTGCTTGGCAATTTCAGGGGACAGGTTTTCGTCGAGATAGAATCGAATCAGGTCGGGTTCCATATTGCGCTTCCGACAACTGGACGTCATTTAGACTGTCCAACTGGATATCGGTATCGATGTAATCCGTATGCGCCGCGTAGTAATTCAATGCGTCATTAACTTGCGCGAGATCAATCTCATAGTGATTCGCGATGTCCGGCGGCTTCATATTATGGAAAGTCTGCAACGCAACAATGTCCGTCACCTTCAAACCGGTACCCTTGATACAGGGTTTGCCGCTTCTAATCAACGGATGCGTCGTAATGCCCGGCGCCAGCGTGTGACACTTGACCCCGTCGATATCCTCGCGGATATCCGGCGTTTGCCGCTCAACCTCTTTCTCAACGCGCTTCTCCGCCATTGTATTGCCCTCCCGCTGCCGGGCGCCGCGCCCGCTGCGCAGTCATTATAACCGACTCTGTCCCCATTTTGACGGCGCGCCGCCTTACGGACGCCGACTAAATGCCGCATCATGCGCCATGCGCCCCAAATTCCACTCGCCGCAAGGTATGTATTTGTCAGTTCAGTCAACGTAGAATACGTAGTTAATCGTATTTGTCATTTCGTCCGCAGATTGAACCGCGTGGACCAGCCGCAAGTACTTTACCCATTCGCCAATTGAACGCTCATCTTGCTCGCCCCAAATGATGCCCGCATGTTCAATGCCCTGCGCCGCCAGCTTTATGAAGTCGTCGTCCGCCGTACAGATGACACGACCCATGTCGGTAGCTCGCTTCAAATGGACCGGATCATCGGCGCCTAGCGTACCGCGAATGATGTCGATACCGTCCATTCTCAACTGCTTGACTATCTCAGGTGACAGATTTTCGTCGATATAGAATCGAATCCGGGTTTGTGCCATATTGCGCTTCTGCGAACTGCCTGCCACTAATGCTGGAAAGCTCGTTGCATACGTCAATGTACTGTTTGTGATCGGCGTAATAGTTCAGCGCGTCTTGCACCATAAACAGCTCAAGCCACAAGTGGTCGGCGATTTGCTGCGCGTCCATATTATGAAAGTTCTGCAGACCCGCGATGGTCATCACCATAATGGTCGTGCCTTCAATGCAGGGTCGCCCGCTGCGAACCAAGGGATGCGTCGTAATGCCCGGCGCCAGCGTGTGAAACTTGACCCCGTCAATATCCTCGCGGATATCCGGCTTCTGGCGCACTATCTCGCTTTCGACGCGCTTCTCTGCCATTTGCTCTGCCCTCCCCCGGCTGGGCGCCGCGCCCGCCGCCTCATCATTATAGCCGACTCTTTCCGCATTTGGACGGCACGTCTACAATCCAGAGCCAATCACAAACGAGGATTCCCATGTCGCAAATCTACGTCGTCACCGGCGCCGCCGGCTTCATCGGCTCGCACATCGCCGAGCGCCTGCTGCGCGATGGGCAGCGCGTCCGCGTCATCGATAATCTCATCACGGGCAGACAAGCGCATCTGGACTTCCTCAAATCGCTAAATGGCGACTTGTCCATCACCATCGGCAGCATCACCGAGCCGGAGACGCTGCGCCCGGTCTTCCATAACGCCGAATTCGCGCTGCACCAGGCGGCGCTGCCATCGGTCCCGCGCAGCATCGCCGACCCGCTGGAAACCCATCGCCACTGCGTCACCGGAACGCTGAACGTGCTGATCGCCGCCCGCGACGCCGGCCTCACGCGCCTGGTCTACGCCGCCTCGTCTTCCGCTTACGGTGATCAAGCGGGCGCCGCCAAAGTTGAATCAATGAGTCCTGCGCCCATTTCGCCCTACGGCGTCGCCAAGCTGGCCGGCGAACACTACGCCTCCGCCTTCAGCAATAGCTACAAAATGGAGACGGTCTCGCTGCGATACTTTAACGTCTTCGGTCCACGGCAAGACCCGACCTCGACCTACGCCGCCGTCATCCCCAAGTTCATTACAAGCATGCTGCGCCGCGAAAGACCGACGATATACGGCGACGGAAGGCAAAGCCGCGATTTCACCTATATCGACAATGTCGTGCACGGGAACTTGCTCGCTTGTACTGCGCCAAAAGCCGTCGGCGAGACGATCAATCTGGCCGGGGGCGGACGCATCGTCATCAACGATCTGGTCGCGCAATTGAACGCGATACTGGGAACCAACCTGGCGCCGAATTATGTGGCGGAACGACCGGGCGATATCAAGCACTCCCGCGCCGACATCGCCAAAGCGCGCGACCTGCTCGGCTTCGAACCCATCGTCAGCTTTGAAGCGGGCTTGCGCCGCACGGTGGAATGGTATCGCGAGCGCGGGTGACTCAGATGGCGATCCCGCAAGAATTTGGATTTGTAGACACACGCCCAGCACAGCCGCGGCCCACGCAAAAGGCTTTGCCTGCTTCACTCGCGGCTTGTCGCTGCGAGTGCGAGCCGCTTGGTGAGCCGGCGGGCGAGGTGAATATGGTTGTCCGCCAGCCCGCCCCATGTACCAGAGCGATTTCGCGATCTTATGGGCGAGCGCGGCTCGCTGCCCCTTCCAAGCTGAGATTGAACTCTACTTTGACAAGAACTAGCGCTTCAAAGACAGCACGGTGGAGAACGGCGAACTGGTGAGTGAGGAGGAGTGGCGCGCGGGGCGGGGGGATTAGCTGTTGTTGAGCGGACCTGTAAACCTCCTCATGTCGGTGTCTTCGTCCCAGTAAGTGCCGTCGGGAAGGATGGTTGAGAATGGGTAAAATCTCGCACTCGTAAAGTCTGCGCAAGTCAGATCTGCGTCCGTGAAATCCGTGTCCTTCAGGTCTGCATTCGAGAAATCTGTTCGGACCAAGTGTGCTTCCTTCATAACTGCGCCACTCATGTTGGCATTTCTAAATGACTGCATTGGTAAGACTGCGCCGGTCAAGTTTGCTTCTGACAAGTTAACGTTGTCCCAATGAAAATCTTCATCAATGTTATCTTCTGGGATAAAGAACTCTTCCAAGTTAGCGCCAGACATATCGGCGTTAGTAAATGTTGTGTGTACGCATTCGCGAACTCCCGACATATTGACACGCTCCATCTTAGCTCCTGAAAAATCGCAGCCAAGTAATTCGCATTGGGACAGATTTGCGTCGTTTAGAATCGCATCGGTCAGCGTTGCCGCCGCAATTCGCGAACCAGTAAAGTCCGCGCCGGTCAAATCTGCCCTACGAAAATCGACAGGCTCGAAGAAGGTTCGCCGCATATTTGCCATGCAAAGGTTCGCGTCACTAAAGTTTGCCCCATGACAACGTACTTCATCGTACAGTCTATCGAAATCGGCCATGTTATCTGCAACGGACGGCTCACCAATTCTTTCTTCTGAATTGCTAAAGTCTGCGTATGTCAGATTGGCGTAGCTAAAATCTGTATAATCAGTTTTTGCTTCGCGCAGATCTGCCCTAGCCATTTCCGCATGTGAAAGATTGGAGTTTCTCAGATTCGCACATTCCAGCCGAGCTTCCGACAGATCAGCTTGACTCAAATCAGAGCCGACAAGCTGCGCCCACGCCAAGTCACACTTCGACAAATTGACACTCGACAGAGCCATGCCCACCAAATCTACACCGCCAAGATTGGAACGACTTAGGTCAGCGCCTTGCAAATTGGCCAAGTGAAGATTTCTTCCACGCAAATCCTGGGGCGGAAATTCCAATCCACTAAGGTCGACGCGAACTCCCTGCTCTTCGCTGTCGCCGTCATCTGGAGGTTCTGATGGCTGATCTTCGTTGAATAGCTTTTGACGGAATTCTAGTTTGATTTCTTCTGTCTCCGAGGCTTGTTCTGTTGCCCCCACCACCCTCAATAGCCGAGTGGCGGTATCGGCAAGGCTATAAACGTCGTCGTCGGTAATTGTAGTTCTAGCAGTTTCATGCGCTATGAAACTGTTGCGTGCGTTTTGTATTACGAAAAGATAGCTTCTTGCGTTTGCTAAATTGCTATCTCTTTCAGCCCCATAGGCAGTATGACCGAGCTTTTGCGAAAATATGTCATGCCAAGCTTTCCTGTTCGTAATTGCAGTCAACCAACCTTGCAAGTCAATGTCTTGTCGAGCTTGTTCCTCGTCTTCAAACGAGTGCGATCGTCTTAGCGCTTCTCGTAGCAGGCCAAGGTAGTCCTCACCGGAATATCGTTCTTCATATTTCGCCAACACATAAGAACCAAGTCCATCTCGAAGAGATGCAAGAATATTTCTTACGGGCTGGAAATTATCTCTATCGGGCATACAAACTCCGCGCCTACCGAACAACCAAAAAAGAGGAAGTCGGGCGATTTTCGAATAAGGAGTCTACCAGATATGAGCGAGGCAAGACATTTACAATTTCACCGCCTACCCCTTCCGCTCCCCAACCTCCGCCAGCGACGGCAACCCAAACGTACTCCGAATCTGATCCTCGATCAAATCCGACATCCGCCCGTTGCTCTGCAGGAAGCCCTTGGCGTTCTCCCGCCCCTGCCCCAGCAGCTCATCGGCGTAGCGGTAGAAAGCCCCCCGCTTGTCGATGATGCCGAGCTCGGCGCCGATATCGATGATCTCGCCCGATTTGCTGATGCCCTGGTTGAACATGATGTCGAACTCGCACTTCTTGAAGGGCGCCGCCACCTTGTTCTTCTTGACGGTGATGCGGGTCCGGTTGCCAACGACATCGCCGCTATGCTTGATCTGCTGGATGCGGCGGATATCGATGCGCACGCTGGCGTAGAATTTCAGCGCCCGGCCACCCGGCGTCGTCTCGGGGCTACCGAACATCACGCCGACTTTCTCGCGCAATTGATTGGTGAAGATGACGCAGACGTTGGATTG
The DNA here is from genome assembly GCA_011523705.1 of Chloroflexota bacterium. Classification (GTDB taxonomy): domain Bacteria; phylum Chloroflexota; class Anaerolineae; order Aggregatilineales; family Phototrophicaceae; genus UBA6055. The sequence goes on from WTGC01000068.1 coordinate 15,240, forward strand.
CTTGATGGCGCCGGCCAGCTTACGCAGCGCCTGGCTCATCAAACGCGCCTGCAAGCCGACGTGCGAATCACCCATTTCCCCTTCAATCTCAGCGCGGGGCACGAGCGCGGCCACGCTGTCAATGATGACGACATCCAGCGCGCCCGAACGAACCAGATGCTCGGTGATCTCTAGCGCCTGCTCGCCGGTATCGGGCTGCGAGACATAGAGCTGCTGGATATCGACGCCGATCTTCTCGGCATAGGCCGGGTCGAGGGCGTGCTCCATATCGATGAAGGCGCAGATGCCGCCTACTTTCTGCGCTTCAGCCGCGACATGCAGGCAGAGCGTGGTCTTGCCCGAGCTCTCGGGACCATAGATTTCGGTGATGCGTCCGCGCGGCACGCCACCGACGCCGAGCGAAATATCGATGCCGAGCGAGCCAGTCGGGATGGTCTCGACCTGCAGGTGACTGCCCGCGCCCAGGTTGAAAATGGTGCCATCGCCATAGCGCATGGTGATGTCGGTCAGGGTCGCGTCCAGCGCCTTTTGCCTGGCTTGATGATCCTGACTGTCGATGATCTGTGTTTCTTTACTTGCCCGTCTCGCCTTTGCCATCGCCCTCGTCTCGCTTCATCTAGGAATGCATGCAAGTGTAGTGCTTCTGCCCGCGTTCTGCTATGTCGGCAATGATAGCACCTTTGTTCTAGGCGCGCAAGGGGAAAGGCGCCATTTGGATTCGCAGATTTCATCAGGTTAAAGGCAATCACTGTATCAAAGCTCAGTGTCAGTGCGTCCCTCGGCGCCCGCGTTTGCGTATCCAGCTTATCCCGTGCCCGATCATGTCGAGAATTGTAGGGGCGGCTTATCAAGTCGCCCGAAATCACGCTCCGTCGCATTGACGGGCGACCAGGTTGACCGCCCCTACAACAACACACTTTTCCTGACTTGTTATTCCGCGCGGGCGGAGACGCAGCTTGCGAAGGGCTGTGTAAATCTTCGGGCGTGATGGTCGTCAAATGGAACGCATGCGCGAGCGGCAACTGTTCGTAATCGCAGGACAAAAGTGTTATAGTCTAAAGTAGAATGTGGTTCAATCGAGTTGTTCATATAGTCTACAAGAGGAGATACCCATGAGAGTCTTCAAGTTTTTGCTCGTTCTGCTGCTCGTGTTTTCGGCTGCCCTGGCGCTTGCCCAGGACTCGGAAACAATCGTCATTCGCGGCTTCGGCAATGTCAGCACCTTCAATCCGGTGCTAAGCAGCGATGGCGCCTCGTTCCAAGCCTACAGCTTGTTGTGGCCCAAGCCCTATGAAATCGACCCGATGTCGTATGACCCGATTCCCGGGCTGACAACCTGGGAAGCCGCCGACGACGGGCTATCCTACACTTTCCACATCCGCGATGACGCGAATTGGAGCGATGGCGTGCCCATCACGTCGCATGACATGAAATTTGTCGTTGACGCCATCAAGTCGCCGGAAGTGGGATCGTGGCGCGCGGCCGACTTCGCCAATGTCGAAGGCGTCGAGGTTGTTGACGACAAGACCTTCCGCGTAGTCTTGAGCGAGCCGGATTGCACGGTCTTCGCCGAATTGGGCGGGACGCGCCTCATGCCGGCGCATCGCTTCGAAGCCGACTTCAGCGATTTCAAAAATGGCGAGATCAGCACCAATCCGCTTGAAATCAGCGGCGGACCCTACATCATGGACGCCTACGAGCCGGCCGAGTTCCAGAGCTATTACGCCAATCCCACCTGGTGGGGCGGCGATGTCGGCATCCCCTACCTGATCAATCGCAATGTCGGCTCGCACGAGTTGGCGGCGCAGTCGCTGCAAGCTGGCGAGATTGATTACACCTATCTGCACGGCGATATCTTCGCCCAGATTGCCGATACCAGCAACTTGCAGTGGCAGATCTTCCCGCAAATGTCGGTCAAATTCATGAGTTTGAATTGGGCCGACCCGACCCAGCCGACAGCGGCATTTGACGCGGACGGCAATCGCCAGGACCAGCCGCCGCATCCGATCTTGACCGATGTTAATGTGCGAAAAGCGATCGCCATGGGCTACAATAAGTTCGACATCCTGGAAACGATGGGTGGCGATCAAGGCGGCACTCGCCTGGTGGGCGCGGTCAATCCCTATCACGCCGCCGCCTACAATACCGACATTGAGCCCTATCCCTATGATCCAGAGGCCGCCATGCAACTCCTTGAGGAAGCTGGCTGGGTCGATGAAGACGGCGATGGCGTGCGCGAGAAAGACGGCCAACGTCTGACGCTCAATATCCCCTACAGCGATATCCTCACGATGTTCCCCACCACTACGCTTATCGCGCAGGATCAACTCAAGGACATCGGCGTCGAAGTTACGGTCGAACTGGTCGAATGGGCGAATTACCTGAGCACGGTTCTGTTCGGTCAGCAGCACGATGGCACGTCCATGAGCAACAGTGGCGGCACCGGCGGCGCGCCCGATCCCAACGACTTCATGGGCATCCTCAACAGTCGTCAAGACAATGGAGGGAACCCCGGCGGCAGCAACACGAGCTCTTATGTCAATCCGGAAGTTGACGATCTGATTGACCAGGCGCGGACGCTGCCCGGCTGCGACCCGGTTGAGCGCGGCGAAATCTACAAAGAGATCCAGCGCATCAGCCACGAAGAAGTCGCCTACGATTGGACCTTCGTGCCCAACATTTGGCAGACGGCGACCAAGCGCGTTCAGAACTTTGAACCGACAGCGTTCTGGGTCTTTTACGGCTACACGGCCGACATCCACAAGTGGACCTTGGCGGAGTGATTTCCGATCCACCAAAGCTACAAATTGTAGGGGCGACTCGCTGAGTCGCCCCTCTGTGTGAAATTGTTTTGGCTTGCTGTGGCCTGTTTGTTCAGACTACGTATCGTTAGCGGGCAGCTTGCCTGAAAGGCCCAAGCCCTCCAGCAAACCCGCCATTCGCGCCTGTTCGGTTTCAACTTTGCGCAGGCGATCGTCCATAGCTTGAAAGCCAGTATCGATTTTGCGTTCGAGCTTGTCTTCCAGCCGCTTGATATCTGCCCGCAGCCACAAGAACAAGCCTGCTACCACTGCGATAATAATTGCGATTTGTTCCCAGCCCGCCATGCCTTCGCCTCAATTTCGATTATTCCGTTCACCCATTATGGTATCGCAGCTCCGCAACTTTGCGAATAGCTGCCTGCGCTAGTGTCGCACCCGCTTGATCTTGATGCGCCCGTCAACAAGCTCGCGCTTCTGTATTTTTTTGCTTTCGGCGTCAAATGCCTCGCGCACCAAACGGTTCACATAGTCGTTCAATTCGTCTTCGACCAGGTTCATTTCCTCGTGCCCAATATCTTTCTTGGCGCAGACCTCCTGAATCGCGTCCTGAAGTCGCGCCCGGTCGCCCGCGAGGCTCGCTTCGGATTCCGACCTAGCCATCGCCTCGCCCAGGTACTTGGCTCGATATCTCACCTCGAAGCTCTTGAATTTCCGCATCAAGTTCTTGCGCTTTATGCTGAGCAGAGTGGCTTCAAGCATGTTTTTCTCCTTGTGGATTCTTGCCGCCGGCTGTCTAAAGGCGCACCCAGCATTTGCGCGGCACGGAGTTACTGCTGATACCGCCGCGGGTCCAGCGCGTCGCGCAAGCCATCACCCACCAGGTAGAAGCAGAGCACAGTGATCATAATCAAGATGCCCGGCATGACAATCAGGTGCACGCCCGTCACGAGGTAGCTGCGCGAATCGGTCAGCATATTGCCCCAAGTCGGCGTCGGCGGCTGAATACCCATGCCAAGATAGCTTAGTCCCGATTCGGTCAGGATCAGATTCCCGGCGATGATGGTCATGGTGACCATGACGATGGGAAACACATTGGGCAGAATGTGAATCACAAGTATGCGCCAGTCGCTCGCGCCCGATGCCCGCGCCGCCAACACATAATCCCGCTCTTTCAATGACAGCACTTCTCCGCGCACCAGTCGGCTCGTGCCCACCCAGCCAAGCGCCGCCAGCATAAACACCAGCACCTCGGTCGAAGGCTCCCACACCGCTGCCGCGATCAGCAACAAAAATAGCGGCGGAATGGCGCTGAGCGTGTTGACGCCCCAGGAGATCAGATCGTCAACAGCCTTGCCATAATAGCCGGCCAGCAATCCCAGCGCGACGCCTATGGTGACGGTCATGACACTGGCGAGGTAGGCGATGGTCAGCGAGACTCGTCCCCCGTAAATCAAGCGCAGCAACTGGTCGCGCCCTAGTTGGTCGGCGCCCAGCACAAAGCCGCCTTCGCCGGGAAGTTTGAATTTGTCAGGAACATTGATTTTGTTTACCTCGAGCGCGAAGACGCGTTCCAATACAATCGGCGAAAGCGAGCAGACAAGCGTCAACAGGAGCAGAACGCCGATAGCGAAGACGGTGAGACGGTCTCGTCGAATGAAGCCGACGGCGTCGCGCCAGAACGAACGCGAGTGCCGCTGCGCTTCCGCTTTTTCCAGGCGGGCTACCTTTGTCTCTAGCGTCATGTCAACCTCAAGCCACCGACGACATCTGTACGGGCGACTGAACCGCAGTGTCGGCGGTCAGTGTCTACGCGACCTACGCGCGGCTGTGAGTCGCCCGCAGTCACCTGTCATATCGCAGAATACGCAATTTCCCAGCATGCCAAGACTACTCCAGGCGAATGCGCGGATCGAGCATGACATACAGGATGTCCGAGAGCAAGACGCCCAAGATAAACATCACGGAAGCGACCACAACCGAACCCATCACCAGCGGATAATCGCGCGAATACACCGCGTCAATGATCAGTTTGCCCATGCCGGGCCATTGGAAGACCTGCTCGATAATCACAGCGCCCGCCAGCAGCGTGCCGATGGCGGGACCAAAAAATGTGGCCACCGGCAGCAAGCTGTTGCGCAAGGCATGGCGGAACCAGACCGTCTGCGTAGGCAGACCTTTGGCATAGGCGCTGCGGATGTAATCTTGTTGCAGCACTTCCAGGACCTGCGTCCGCGTAAAGCGCGAAATGAAGGCTATCGTGTTTAACGAAAGCACAGACACGGGCATAATCATGTATCGCAGGGCGTCGCCGACGCTCTGGGGGCCCCGCTGCGTGATATTGCGCATACCGCTGATCGGCAAGAGATCAAGCTGCACGCCGAAGATGATAATCAGCAGCAAGCCCAGCCAAAAAGCCGGCACCGCATTGCCTATAACAGACAAAACGCGAATGAGCTGGTCAACCCAGGTGCGGTGGAAAACCGCAGCCAGCACACCCAAACTGACGCCGATAGCATAGCCAATTATGAGCGCAGCCACGCCGAGCCTGAGCGTGGCCGGGATCCGCTGCACGATCAAATCCGTAACCGGGCGGCGCTGCTTGATCGACACGCCCAGATCCAGGCGCAGCAAACCAAGCCGGTTGCCATTGCGCTCGCCCACCCCATCGCCATCGATATCGATCGTCGTCCAATCGTTGCCGGCCAGCCAGTACACGTATTGCAGCAGCGGCGGCTGATCAAGGCCAAGTTCTCGGCGCTGCGCCTCTATCGCTTCCGGCGACGGGTTTGGCGAAAAGGCGATCATCGCCACCGGATCGCCCGGCGCGGCGAGAATGATCAAAAACGAGAGGATCGTGACGCCGAAAAAGGTCGGGATCGCCTGCAGCAGGCGGCGCACAAAGTACTTAATCATCGGATTATCGAGTTCACTTGCAGATCATCACCGATTCTAGCGTCAGATGGCGAAACTGCCAAAACCTGGCGCCCGCCGCGGAATCGAAGCTGCTTTGCCGCCGCAATGTTAAAACTGTGAAGACAGATTAAAGCGACGGCCAAGGCGCTTAACGCAAGCCTATTAGACTGTTAATGCCCTGAACGCCCATTTTAACAGAATTCAACTAAGCTCATAGACGTGCGTTGCGCCTGCGCATTCCTCGACCATGTGTTGTCATTCAGGAGAAATCAAAACAAATGTACAGAGCGATATGCGTACTGCTAATTGCCGCGTTCGCGACGCTTTTGGCGAGCGCGTCAGAAGCGGATATTGAACTGCCCGAAGTCGATCCGTTGGAGTATCCATCGGGCGAGATCATAACCGCCGGCAGCTCGACCGTCTTCCCGCTCAGCGAGCGCATGGCTGAGCGCTGGACTGACGAAGGCGGCGTGGCGCCATCCATCGCTTCCATCGGCTCCGGCGCCGGCTTCGAACGCTTCTGCGTCGAAGGCGAAACCGATATCAGCAACGCCTCGCGCGCCATCAAGGATAGCGAACGCGAATCTTGCAAAGCAATTGGACGCGACGCGATCGAATTCCGCGTCGGCACCGATGCCCTCGCGGTCACGGTTTCGGTGGCAAATGATTTCGTCAGCGATGTTTCGCTGGAGGAGTTGGCGCTGATCTTCAGCAGCGCCGAGACCTGGTCCGATGTGCGCGCCGAATGGCCCGCGGAAGAGATTCAGCGCTTCATCCCCGGCACCGACAGCGGCACCTTTGATTACTTCGTGGAAGAAGTCTTCGACGAAGACGAAGAGCCAATCCTCAGCGCCAAGCCACAGCTCTCCGAGGACGACAACGTGCTGGTGCAGGGCATCACTGGCAGCCCTAACGCCATCGGTTTCTTCGGCTACGCCTACTATGTCGAGAATCAGGACGCGCTGAATATCCTCAGCATTGAAGGCATTGAGCCGAACGAACAGACCACCGATGACGGCAGCTATCCGCTGGCGCGCCCGCTGTACATCTACAGCGACGCCGGCGTCATGGCGGAGAAGCCGCAGGTCGCCGCATTCATCAACTTCTACTTGAGCAACGTGAATGACGAAGTGATTGACGTCGGCTACTTCCCGGCTTCAGCCAGCGCGCTGAACGCCGCCAAGCGAGCCTTTCGCGATGCGATGTCCGAGAAATAGCGTCAACACTTTTATAGAAATCTGAAGTGGCGAAATTGTGAGTCGCTCGCCAAGAGCCAAGATCTGCAGGGGCGATCCTTGGGTCGCCCTAAAGCGCGCGTAAGGGAAATCTAGAGCGAGACAGGGGAGCGCGCAGGTCGCGTAGGTCGCGTAGACACTGACCGCCGACACGGACCGCAGACACCGCCCGTCTCTCGCCCCTACATTGATTCGACTATTCCTGACCTTCATGCCACAGTGGGCGCATCACAAGAGAGAGAAGAATGCGCTACCAGCTGAAAGAATCGACCCAACAATTGACCCTAAGCGATAAGCGACCTCTCAATCTGACGCGTCAATTCAAGCTGCATGAAACGGCTATTCAGGTCGCTCTATTCGCCTGCGGCTTGCTCTCCATATTCACCACGTTGGGCATCATCCTGGTTCTGGGCAACGAATCGATCGCATTTTTCACCCGCGATCAATGGGTTAATAGCAATCGCGCTATCTTGAGCGACATGGACGAAGGGACCACCGTATTCGCGGTGGAGCCCGGCAAAGCGCTGGAGGCGGTGAAAGAGAGTGGCGTCATCCGCGTTGGCCAAGAAATTATGGAGGTCCATGAATTTCAGAACAATCAATTTGACATCGCCGTTTTGGGCGCCGGCGGCGGATTCAAACGCTTTTGCGCGCTTGATGTCGAACTTGCCGAGCTTGGCGTGAAACGACCGCAGATCGTCATTGCCAGCCGCCCGGCAAAGCAGAGCGAAATCGATCGCTGCCACTCGGTTGGCGTCAACCCCCTAGCCTTCCAAGTCGGCACGGACGCGCTGGCAATCACCGTGAGCGCCGACCACGACTTCATCAGCGAGTTGAGCTTCGCTGAACTGCGACAAGTATTCGGCGAGGCCGAGTTGTGGTCCGATGTACGGCCCGATTGGCCCCGGGAAGCGATTCAACTGGTCATCCCCGTCGAGGACAACGGCGCCTTCGATTTCTTCGTCGAAGCCGTAATCGCAAATGATCCGGCCGCGATGCTGGCTAAAGACCCGATCATGTCGGAAGACGACAACCAACTGGTCGGCAGCATTCATCGCAACCCCTACGCCATTGGCTTCTTCGGCTACACCTACTATCTGGCGAACAGGGAGAAACTCAGAATCCTGCGGCTGAATGAGGTTGAGCCGTCAGCCGCGACTGTGGAAGACGGGAGCTACGCCCTGACGCGCCCGCTCTTCATCTACAGCGACGCCGACATCATGCGCGAGCAGCCGCAGGTCAAAGCCTTCATCGGCTATAATCTCAATCACGTCAACGACATCATCGCCGACATCGGCTATCTCCCGCCGTCGGCCGAGGCGCAGGCAAAGGCGCGGAGCGAGTGGCTGCGCGCGACCGGCGCCGCAGACACGCCATCGGTGAATCCGGCCAAAGTCTCCGGACCGCTGATTGTCGCCGGCAGCTCGACCCTATTCCCCTTGACCGAGCGCATCACTGAATTATTCGTGGACGATGGCTACCTGCCGCGCTTTGAGGTGCGACGTGGCTTACGAGGCGAGCACACGATCGCGCCGCACCGCGCCGGCCTGGCGGTGGAGTACAATGATCGCCCGACGCTCCTTGAATTCTTCACTAATACCAATTGGATCCCCGCCATTGGCGAGTTCGGCGTCATCCCGCTAATCAACGCCACCTTGATGACGAGCGCCATCGCGATGCTGGTGGCGCTGCCACTGGGCCTCGGCGCGGCCGTCTATCTCAGCGAATACGCCTCGCCAAGAGTGCGGAGCACGCTCAAACCGGTCCTGGAGATCCTGGCCGGCATCCCAACGGTGGTCTACGGCTATTTTGCGCTGACCTTTATGACGCCGCTGCTGCGCGGCATCTTCGGCGTCGAAGTCGTCAACATCTATAACACCGCCTCGGCAGGCATTGTGGTCGGCATTCTCATCATTCCACTGGTGAGCTCCATGAGCGAAGACGCCTTGCACGCCGTGCCGCAAGCTCTGCGCGAAGCGTCCTACGGCTTGGGCGCGACCAAGCTGGAAACGGTCATCAAGGTCGTTGTTCCCGCGGCGCTAAGCGGGATCTTGGCGGCATTCATCGTGGCGGTATCGCGCGCCATCGGCGAGACGATGATCGTGGCGATCGCGGCCGGCGCCGGGCCCAACTTCAGCTTCAACCCTTTCGACTCGGCCGAGACGATGACCGGGCATATCGCGCGCATCAGCGGCGGTGACTTGAGTTATGACTCGATTGATTACAACAGCATCTTCGCCATCGGGCTGACCCTGTTTCTGATGACCTTCAGCCTGAACGTGCTCAGCCGCGTCATCATCAGCCGCTTCCGGGAGGCATACTAATGGCGGACGCCAAAGACAACCAGCGCCCCTATTTCATGCCCAACGAAGCGGACTTCTTCCGCCGCCTGGAGCAGCGGCATCGGCGCGGGCGCCTCGGCAGGCTCTTCAATTATTTCTCCATCGCCGTCGCCGGCCTGGCGCTGATCGCCCTCTTCTTCAATGTCGCCAACGAAGCCTTCGGCGCCATTGCTGTGGTCAACACCATTGAACCGGAGACACTGACTGACGGTCGCCCGCTGGCAGGTTTGAGCAACGATGAACTGGCGGCCATCCTGGCCGACCATGTCGGGCGGCGCCTGCGCGTCTTGATCCGCGATACGATCAGCCAGGTGGAAAACGACCGCTTCACCAAGTCGACCGTGGCCGAAATCGTCGGTGACGACACGGTGGATCCTGCTATCGCCGGCGAACTGCTCAAGACAATCAGCGTAGAGCAGCAGGCTGGCTTGCTCGCGCGTTACGCCGACCAGGGCGCCCTGCGCCGCCTGGTGCTGGAGGAAGTGGTCGAGCGGAAAGTGATCGCCAGCTACACCTTGTCGGAGGCCATCTTCAATTTTGACGCGGTCAAAAGCGAAATAGAGGGTCCCATTCTGGAGCAATACAAGAAGGCGGAGCGCCTGGACGAGGCCAAGGTTGCGGTCATCCGCTTCCATAGCTGGCTGAATAGCGATTTCTTGACGAAACCGATGTCGAGCACGCCAGCGCTGGCCGGGGTGCGCACGGCGCTGATTGGCTCTATTGGGTTGATGATGGTGGTCGTGTCCGTGGCGCTGCCGATTGGCGTCGGCGCCGCCGTTTACCTGGAAGAATACGCCCAGGACAGCTTAGTCAATCGCCTGATCGAGACGAATGTGCGCAACCTCGCCGGCGTGCCCTCGATCATCTACGGCATGCTTGGGCTGGCTATCTTCGTGCGCGCCCTCGCCCCCTTCACCAGCGGCATGCTTTTTCACTATAACTTTGACGCGCCCACGGTCGAGACGGTCGTTGAGCGCATCGCTCCCGCCTTTGATGGCGCCGTCAGCTACGACGGCAACGAGATCACTGGCGAGCGCGAAGAGCTTGACGCGCCGGCGCTCGGTCGAATCGTGGATACTTTTCTGTACTTCGGTACGCCGAGCTTGACCATGCTTGGCAATTCATCGGTCGTCGACATGTCCAACGCGCTGGCGGAGGCGCTGGATATCACCGTTGACGTCACGGCGACGCGCGCCCACGACGAGCGCGACATTGAAATCCGCGGCCGCGCTTATCGCCTTGATGTGGCCGATAACCCGCGAATCAGTGACGAAGCCTTTCACCGCTTGATGGCGAGCCTGGCGCGCATCAACAGCTTCTCGCCCAACGGGCGCACCCTTGTCAGCGCCGGCCTGACTCTTGTGCTGCTGATCCTGCCGATCATCATCATCAATGCGCAAGAGGCGATACGAGCCGTGCCCTACACCATTCGGGAGGCATCCTACGGCTTGGGCGCGACGCGCTGGCAGACGATCTGGCAGCAGGTCTTGCCGGCCGCCCTGCCCGGCATCATGACCGGGACGGTCCTGTCAGTCTCGCGCGCAGTCGGGGAGACGGCGCCGCTTATAGTCGTCGGCGCGGCTACCTTCCTGGTCACGGATCCAAAGAGCCCATTCTCGCAATTCACCGCGCTGCCGATACAGATTTATCAATGGACAGCGCGCCCGCAGGGGCAGTTCGCCGATATCGCCGCGGCCGCCATCTTCGTGCTGCTGGCGCTGATGCTGACGCTGAACGCAGCGGCAATCTTCCTCCGCAACCGCTATTCGATAAGGTTCTGATCCAACCACCAACCGTTGATGTAGGGGCGAGCCGGTGGCTCGCCCGTCGAATTCCAAATTGTTTGGTCGTGGGCGATTCACCGAATCCGCCCCTACAAGGCTTGTCACCCATTGGTATTTCTATGCGCTTTTTCTACCCCATCGCCGAAGGTCAATGTCTACGTGACCCGGCCCCTTGCCGACGGGTCTGCGTGGGCGGGTCAGTGTCCACGCGACCCTACGCGACCCCAAATCATCGGAGAAGGGGAGCGTTGCCCTGCCCGAATGGGGCGTTGAAGCTGGCTTCCCCCCGTTGATACGGGGGGACCGAGGGGGTAGACTCAATCTAGCGGAAAGGACAAAATCTTGGCACCAGAAGCAGTAAGCCGCAACCCAGTGATAGAGCTGCGCGATTGCAGCTTCTATTACGGCGCCGCCTGCGCGGTGGCGAAGGTCAGCCTGCCAATCTACAAGAATCGCATCACCGCCTTAATCGGACCGTCGGGCTGCGGCAAGAGCACGGTGCTGCGCGGAATCAACCGCATGTTGGAATTGACGCCCGGGGCGCGCGTCGATGGCGAGATCATCTATCGTGGCGTGAATCTCTACGCCGACGCTGTGGATCCGGTCGAAGTGCGCCGGCGCATTGGCATGGTTTTCCAAAAGCCGAATCCCTTTCCCAAGAGCATTTTCGACAACGTCGCCTATGGTCCGCGGCTCCTGGGCGTCAAGAACAAGGGCGCGCTGGCTGAAATCGTCGAGAGCAGTCTGCGCGGCGCATCGCTTTGGGACGAGGTCAGCGGCGACCTGAACAAATCAGGTTTGGCGCTATCCGGCGGGCAGCAGCAGCGGCTCTGCATTGCGCGCGCGATCGCGGTCGAGCCCGATGTCATCCTGATGGACGAGCCTTGTTCGGCGCTCGATCCGATCGCGACTCAGCGCATCGAAGAATTAATGCGGGATCTGCAGCGCGACTACACGATCGTCATCGTCACGCATAATATGCAGCAGGCGCAGCGCGCCTCCGATTTCACAGCCTTCTTCAACATCCGCAAAGAGAGCGACAATGGCCACGAAGCGCGCTGGGGCGAGCTCGTTGAGTATCACGAAACTGAAAAGGTCTTCGAAAGACCGGCGCTGCCTGAGACGGCCGATTACATCGCCGGGCGCTTTGGGTAGCCTGAGCGCACCCCACCCCATACCCC
>WTGC01000111.1 GCA_011523705.1 Chloroflexota bacterium
TGCCAATTCGATTCTTAACCGCCGGTGAAAGCCACGGACCCGGACTGACCGCCATCTTGGAAGGCATGCCGGCCGGCTTGCCCTTGACCGGGGAAGACATCAACCTGGATCTGCGGCGGCGGCAAAAGGGTTACGGCGCCGGTGGCCGCATGCAAATTGAGAAGGACGGCATCGTCATTACATCGGGTGTCATGAACGGCCTTACAACTGGCGCGCCCATCGCGCTGCACGTGCAAAACCGCGATTTCAAGAGTTGGAAAGAGCGCGATATCACGCCGATCACAACGCCGAGACCCGGTCACGCCGATCTAACCGGCGCCGTCAAATATGGCTACCGCGAATTGCGGCTGTCGCTGGAACGGGCCAGCGCGCGTGAAACAACGATGCGCGTGGCCAACGGCGCCATTTGCAAGAAGTTTCTCGCAGAATTTGATATCTCTGTTGACGGCTATGTCTCCCAGCTTGGCGATGTCGTCGCCGACCTGGCCGATATGCCAATCGCGGAGCGCATCGCCCGCAACGAAGACAACGATGTGCGCTGCCCGGATCCGGCCGCGGCGAAAGCGATGCACAGCGCGATTCGCCAAATCAAGATCGACAAGGATACCCTTGGCGGCGTCTTTGAGGTGGTGGCGCAGGGTCTGCCCCCGGGCCTCGGCTCGCATGTGCATTACGACCGCAAGCTGGATGCCCGGCTGGTCGCCGCGATGGTCAGCATACAAGCGATGAAGGGCGCCGAAATCGGCTCGGCGTTTGAAAACGCCGGCAAGCGCGGCTCGCAGGTCCACGACGACATTATTGTCGACGAGGCGGGCAATCTGTCCCGCCGCAGCAACCGCGCCGGCGGCCTGGAAGGAGGCATCACTACCGGCGAGCCGGTCATCGTGCGCGTCGCCATGAAGCCGATTTCGACCATGCTGCGGGGCGCGCAGTCGGTCGATCTGGCGACGGGCGAGGCCAATCCGACCGTCTATGAGCGCAGCGATTTCTGCGCCTTGCCGCGCGCCGTTCCCGTAGGCGAGGCGATGATGGCGATTGTGCTGGCGGAAGCGCTGCTGGAGAAACTCGGCGGCGATAGCATTGAAGAGATGCTTCCTCGCTTCTCGTCGCTGCGGCGCAACCGGCTGGAAGATTTGCCGATGGACAATCGCCAGTGGCGCTTCGGGTACGATGTATGAATTTCGCCACGAATATCATCATCACCGGTTTCATGGGGGCGGGCAAGACCACGGTCGGGCAGATCTTGGCCAGCAGACTCAATCGCGAATTTGTCGACATGGACGAAGTGATTGAAGCGCGCGCGCAAATGACGATTCCGCAGATTTTTGAGCGCCGCGGCGAAGACGCATTCCGCGCGTATGAAAGGCGCCTCGTCTATGAACTGGCGCTGCGCAGCGGCTTGGTGATCGCTACCGGCGGCGGCGCCTTGATCGAGGAGGCGATGCGCGACACCATGATGCAAAGCGGTACGGTCGTCTGTCTGAACGCGAGCAAGGCGGATATTCGTGAGCGCCTGGCGGAAAACGCCAATCGCCCCTTGGCCGCTGGCTGGGAGCGTCTGTTTGAAGCGCGGCGTAGCGCCTACGCCGGCATGCCTTACCAGATCATGACCGCGGGCAAGACGCCTGAAGAAATCGCCGATGAGATTGCGGCGCTCGCCAGCGGCGCGCTTTATGTGAACACGCCCGATGGCGGCGGATATCCCATTCATATCGGCGCCGGCTTGTTGAGTTGGGTCGCGGACGCCGCCGATTCGCTCGGTTTGGCTGGTCATGTCATCGTGGCGACGAATGAAACCGTGGCGCCGCTCTATGGCGAGTCGCTCGTCGAGAACCTGCCTAACGCCAATTTGCTTGTCGCGCGCGATGGCGAAGCCTACAAGAATCTCGATACGGCAAGGGAGATGTACGATGAATTGCTCGCGCTCGGCGCCGACCGCGGCACGACGCTGATTGCTTTGGGCGGCGGCGTGATTGGCGATATGGCTGGCTATGTCGCCGCCACCTACATGCGCGGCATCCCGCTGGTGCAAATTCCAACCACCTTGCTTTCCATGGTCGATTCCAGCGTGGGCGGCAAGGTCGGGGTTGACCTGCCGCAGGGCAAGAATTTGATCGGCGCCTTCAAGCAGCCGCGCCGCGTCATCATCGACACCGATGTATTGAATTCCCTGCCGCCATTGCAATGGCGCTGTGGCATGGCCGAGGTCATCAAACACGGATTGATCGCGCGTCCTGCGCTTCTTGATCCGGACTTGTGGAATCTTGACAATGCCGAGACGCTCGTGCGGCAGGCGGTGCAGGTCAAGATAGATGTCGTCGAAATCGACCCCTACGAGCGGGGCATACGCGCCCATCTGAACTTGGGCCACACTTTTGGTCACGCCATTGAAAAGGCGACGGAATACGCGATTCCCCATGGCGAAGCGGTCGCGATCGGCATCGTCAAGGCCGCGAGGCTGTCGCGCAATCTGGGCTTCATTGATGAAGGACTGGTCGAGCACATCCTCAAGATGATGTGGCGGCTCGAACTGCCGACCGATATCGCGCTGGATCCGGAGCGCTGGTACGCGGCGATGGCCACAGACAAGAAATGGAAAGCGGGAGTTTCGCGGCTGGTGGTCCTCAAGCGTTTGGGCGAAGCCGCCGTCATCAAGGGACTGTCCAAAGAAGAAATCTGCGCCTTGTTATGAGGCTTGTCCCCTAGTGCATCTGCACTTGGTAAGGTTGATTTATCAGCGCGAGAAGCCACAGTACGTGGAGGCTGCTCAATTTCCGCAATGCAAATGCAGCGCCAACACGGATTAGTCTTGCTCCCTTTCCCTCCTTGTGGGGGAAGGGGCCGGGGGGTGGGGGTTAGACACCCGCCAATCCCAACCCGTAGGGGCGACCTATCAGGTCGCCCGTAAACACGCGAAATCTGTCGACACACGCTCGAAGATTCCGTCCCCCACGCAAAATACCTGGTGTCCAGCTGAGTTTCGCTCCCCCTCTCACCTTGTGGGAGAGGGGGCCGGGGGGTGAGGGGTTCAGTGGTGCCAACGAAACGCGTCGGCGTTATCGGCTTTCCAGTCGAGCACAGCCTCAGCCCGATCATGCACAACGCAGCTTTCAAAGCGCTGGGCATGGACGACTGGCAGTATGACGCCATGTCCATCCCGCCCGATATTCTGCGCCTGGGCTTGCGCGAGCCGCGCGACCACGGTTATATCGGCATCAATGTGACGGTGCCGCATAAAGAAGCGATTATGGAATATGTGCGCCCTGACGAAAAAGCGCGGGCAATCGGCGCGGTGAATACGGTGGACTTCCGCAGCAATATCGGCACCAACACCGATGCCGATGGCTTCATCAATGATCTGCGCGCCCATGACGTCAGCATCGCCGGCGAGCGCGTACTGGTGCTGGGCGCGGGCGGCGCGGCGCGGGCTGCCGTCTACGGATTGGCAGGCGCTGGCGCCGAGGTCGCCATCGTGAATCGCACCCCTTCGCGCGCGGAGGCGCTGGTCCGGCATTTGCACGCCTCCGCCGGCATTGACGGACTGCGCCTGATGACGCTGGACGAAGCTGCCGGCTGGGGCATGACGCTGATCGTCAACTGCACATCGGTTGGTTTGCATCCGCAGGTCGATCAGTCGCCCTGGAGCCAGAATCTGCCTTTTCCTGCGGGCCGTACCGTTTATGATATGGTCTATCGCCCGGCGACGACGGCGCTGATGCGTCAATGCCTGGCGCATGACGGGCGCGCCATCGGCGGGCTGGGCATGCTTGCGCGGCAGGGCGCCATCTCGTTTGAGCTTTGGACCGGCGTCGCGCCGCCCATAGACTTGATGCAGCGTGTTCTTCAAGATGCGCTTGAATCGGCGCATAAGGACTGAGAGCCAATGCCAATTCGATTCTTAACCGCCGGTGAAAGCCACGGACCCGGACTGACCGCCAT
>WTGC01000024.1 GCA_011523705.1 Chloroflexota bacterium
CCCCAAACCCCTCCCCCAAAATGAGGGAGGGGCATCAGATATGTAGTGAGACAGGGCTTGTGACACGGGACATTATTCTCAAAGTCAATGATCTCAGGATGCATTTTCCCCTGCGGCAGGGCATGCTGCAGCGGCGCGTGGGCACGATCAAGGCGGTCGACGGGGTCAGCTTTGAGCTGGGCGAGCAAGAAGTGATGGGTTTGGTCGGCGAAAGCGGCTGCGGCAAGACGACCGTAGGGCGGACGCTGCTACGATTGTATGATCCGACCGAAGGCGAAGTGCTGTTTCACCGGGCGGACGGCAGCTGGGTCGATGTGGCGCGGATCAGCCACGGTGAGATGAAAGAACTGCGCAAAGAGATGCGCATGATCTTTCAGGACCCGTTCAGTTCGCTAAATCCGCGATTGACGGTGCGGGACATCATCGCCGAGCCGTTGGTGATACACGGCACTGTTTCAGGCGAAGCGATGACGGCGCGGGTCGCAGAGTTGATGGAGGCGGTCGGATTGAAGCCGGCTTATATGGGGCGTTATCCGCATGAGTTTTCCGGCGGGCAGCGTCAGCGGATTGGCGTGGCGCGGACGCTGGCGCTGAATCCGCGTCTGATCGTGGCTGATGAGCCGGTGTCGGCGCTGGACGTCTCGGTACAGGCGCAGGTGTTGAATCTCTTGCAGAAACTGAAGGACGAGCTGCGCTTGACCTTCATCTTCATCTCGCACGATCTCTCGGTGGTTGAGCATATCTGTGATCGGATCGCGGTGATGTATGTGGGCAAGCTGGTGGAGTTGGCGCCGACGGATGTGTTGCTGCGCAATCCGAAGCATCCTTATACGGAAGCCCTGGTATCGGCGGTGCCGCCGGCTGATCCGCTGATCAAGATGGAACGGATCATCCTGGAGGGCGATGTGCCGAGCCCGGCGAATCCGCCGCCTGGTTGCGTATTCCACCCGCGCTGCCGTTACGCGCAGGATATCTGCCGGGAGCAGGCGCCGCCGCTGGTCGAGATTGGGCAGGGACATAGCGCGCGCTGTCACTTCGCCGAAGAACTGGAATTGCAAGGAGTGGCGGATGTCAGCTTCAACCCCCCCTAAATCCCACCCGACGCATCAGGGGGGACCTACGCCTATAAGTATCGGGCAAAGGCGGCTGTTTGCGGTGCTGGCGTATGTGCTGCCGGTGGTCGGTGGAATCGTCGGATTGCTCGCGGATGGCGGCAATTCCTTGACGCGCTTTCATGCCCGGCAGAGCATCGCCGCCGTTCTCACCTTGATATTGGCATTTCTTGCCTGGGCGGCGGGTGGCTACCTCATCAGTTTGATTCCGATCGCCGGACCGATTCTGGCGATCGCCTTGTTCTCGCTGGTGATCGCGATGGCAATATTTCTGGCGGCGAATTGGCTGGTCAGCCTGGCGGTCGTCGCGCTGCGTGGCGAGGAACGGGCGATTCCGTTCGCCAATCGCGTTGTCGCGCGTCTCTTCGGAAGTGAGCCCGCGTCGAAGCTCAGCAAATAGCGAGGGGCTCGAAGGATGCTGCTGCCGCACCTGCGCGAGGAAGTCTGCCGGCTTCATGCCGAGTTGCCGAAGAATAATCTGGTCGCATGGACGAGCGGCAATATCAGCGCGCGCGATCCGGCGACGGACCTGGTGGTGATCAAGCCGAGCGGCCTGCGATTTGAAGACTTAACGCCCGCGAGCATGGTCGTCACCGACTTGCGGGGAACAGTCGTCGATGGCGATTTGGCGCCCTCTTCCGATACCGCTTCGCATTGTTATATCTACCGCCAGATGCCAGGGGTTCACGGCGTTGCGCATACCCATTCTCGCTATGCGACGGCTTTTGCCGTTGTTGGCGAGGCGATCCCTTGTGTGACGACAGCGATGGCGGATGAATTCGGCGGCGAGATCCCTTGCGCCGGTTTCGGCTTGATCGGCGGCGAGGAGATCGGGGCGCTGGTGGTGGATGCCTTGACCGGTCATCGGAGCCCGGCGGCGCTGCTGCGGAGCCACGGCGTGTTCACCATTGGCGAGAGCGCGGAGGCGGCGGTGAAGGCGGCGGTGATGACGGAAGACAACGCGGCCATCGTCTGGACGGCGCGTCAGTTGGGTGATGTCTTGCCGATCGCGCCGGCGGATATCGACCGCTTGTATGAGCGCTATCAGAATGTGTATGGGCAACGGTGACCCCTCACCCCCTAGCCCCCTCTCCCACAGGGGGAGAGGGGGAAACTGCCTTGACGACAAGCATATGCGGGCATGCGTTTTGAAGATTGGGCGGAAAAGGAATTAGGCAAATGGCACTAAGCGACTATCAAGTCTGGTTTCTGACCGGCAGCCAGCATCTATATGGGCCGGAAGCGATTGAGCAGGTGGGCCGGAATTCGCGCGCGATCGCGGCGCATCTCAGCGAGGCGGCGGCGATACCGGTCTCGGTCGAATACAGGCCGGTCTTGACAACGGCGGAGGAGATCGCCGGCATTTGCAGCGAGGCGGAAAATGACGCGCGCTGCGTCGGCGTCATCGCCTGGATGCATACCTTTTCGCCGGCGAAGAATTGGACTGCCGGGCTGGCGGTGCTGCGGAAACCGCTGCTGCATTTGCACACGCAATACAACCGCGATATCCCCTGGTCCGAGATTGATATGGACTTCATGAATCTGAACCAGGCGGCGCATGGCGACCGCGAATTCGGCTTCATGATGAGCCGGCTGCGAATGCGGCGGAAAGTGGTTGTCGGGCATTGGCGCGATGTGAATGTACAGGCGCAGATAGGCGTCTGGGCGCGGGCGGCGGCCGCCTGGCAGGAGACGGGTCGCATCAAGGTGGCGCGCTTCGGCGACAATATGCGCTCGGTGGCGGTCACCGAGGGCGACAAGGTGGCGGCGCAGGCGCAGTTTGGCTATTCGGTGAATGGCTACGGCGTGGGCGATCTGGTCGCGGTGGTGAATGAGGTGAGCGACGCCGAGATAGACGCGTTGGTCGCGGAATACGAGACGGCTTATCGAATGGCGCCGGATCTGCGGACGGGCGGCGAGCGTCATGCGTCGATTCGCGAGGCGGCGCGCATCGAGATTGGACTGGGTCAATTCCTGCGCGAAGGCGATTTCACCGCGTTCACGACGACCTTTGAGGATTTGCACGGCTTGGCGCAGTTGCCGGGCTTGGCGGTGCAGCGCTTGATGGAGGCCGGCTATGGCTTCGGCGCGGAAGGCGACTGGAAGACGGCGGCGCTGCTGCGGTCGCTGAAGGTGATGGCTGAGGGGCTGGATGGGGGCACTTCGTTCATGGAGGATTACACCTATCATTTCCAGCCGGGAAAGATGGCGGTCTTGGGCGCGCATATGCTTGAGATTTGCCCGAGTATCGCGGACGGGCAGCCGAGCCTGGAGGTGCATCCTTTGGGCATCGGCGGCAAAGCCGATCCGGCGCGACTGATCTTCAATACGGCGGCGGGCGCGGCGCTAAACGCTTCGCTGATTGATTTGGGCGATCGCTTCCGGATGATCGTCAATACGGTTGATGTGATCGAGCCGGAAGAGCCGCTGCCGAAGCTGCCGGTGGCGCGGGCTTTATGGAAGCCCCATCCGGATTTGGCGGTTGGCGCAGCCGCCTGGATCTACGCCGGGGGCGCCCATCACACGGTCTTCAGTCAGGCGCTGGGAGCGGCGCATCTCTACGACTTCAGCGAGATGGCGGGGGTTGAGTTTGTGCTGATCGATCAGTCGACTGAATTGCGCCGCTTCAAAGACGAGCTGCGCTGGAATGACGTGGCATATAAGTTGGGAGTGTAGAGTAGATTGACATTTGATTTGGGGGCGAGCCACCGGCTCGCCCGTACAGCGATCGCGCGACGGCGGGCGACCTGATAGGTCGCGTGGACACTGACCGCCGGTCGCCCATGTTTACGTTGCGGCCGGCAAACCCCCACCCCCCGGCCC
>WTGC01000226.1 GCA_011523705.1 Chloroflexota bacterium
GACGGGTCTGTGTCTACGCGACCCCGAATCATCGGGGAGGGGAGCTAAATTCAACTGATTCGGGGATTCTGCCAGAGGATTCGTTAACAAATGCAGATCTCGGCTAAACCTTCCCCCCATTGATATGGGTCGCGTAGACACTGACCGCCGGGGGACCGAGGGGGGTAGACCCAATCGGTTGCAGATTCACTTTAGTATTGGACAAGCCTTACCGTTTACGTTTGGCGCGCCGTAGAGAGACATATAAATAAAAGCAAATGCCCTGGATTGAATTCGGCAAAATTCGACAAACCGAAAACGATGTGCAACAATACTTGCCAGCAAGAATATGTAGTAGTGACTCAGCTTCTTCTCATCACGGCTGTTTGATAGTTCTTGTTTCCAAAACCAACGTTGACGCCCTTTTGCGGGCGGACGCGCCTACCGTGACGAGGAGAAACCGCTGTGAACTTATGTGTCATCGAGGGCGACGGCATCGGGCGCGAAGTGGTTCCGGCGGCGGTGCGCGTCTTGCGTCAACTGATCCCGGAACTTCAAGTCGTCAGCGCCGATGCCGGCTGGGACCGATTCCAGTTGACCGGCGAAGCCTTGCCCGAAGAAACGGTGGCGCGCGCCAAAGAAGCGGGCGCCGTTCTGTTTGGCGCTTGCAGTTCCCCATCATATCGCGTCGAAGGCTATGCATCGCCGATCGTCAGCTTGCGCAAGCGGATGCAGACTTTCGCCAACCTGCGCCCCACCCGCTTCCTGCCGGTGCCAACGGCGCGCGAGGGCGTGAACCTGGTGGTCGTGCGCGAAAATACCGAAGACCTTTACATCGGCGACGAACAGACGGCTGACGCCGGTGATACCGGCACCGCGACCAAGCGCATCACCCGCCGCGCGACCGAGCGTATCGCTCACACCGCTTTCCGCCTGGCGCGCAATGAAAAGCGCCGCCGCGTCACCATTGTGCATAAGGGCAACGTCCTGCCCCTGACTGACGGCTTGTTCCGCCGCGTCGCGTTTGAAGTCGCAAGCGCCTACAGCGATATCGAAACGGACGAGTTGCTGGTGGATACGGCGGCCTACTGGATGGTCAAGGAGCCGGCGCGCTTTGATGTGGTGCTGACGCCCAATCTCTACGGCGACATTCTGTCGGATATGGCGGCTGCTTGGGGCGGCGGCTTGGGGCTCGCGCCCGCGCTCAACATCGGCGCCGAAGTCGCCATTGCCGAACCGATTCATGGCTCCGCGCCCGATATCGCGGGCCAGGGCATCGCCAACCCGACCGCGGTCATCTTGAGCGCCGCCATGCTGGTGCGCCATCACTGGAATATGCCCGAAATCGCCGACCGCATCGACGCCGCCGTCAACGCCGCCCTCAGCAAAGGCGATTACACCGCCGACATCCAGGGCACAAATGGAATGAGCACGGATCAGTTCGCCGATATCATTTGTGAGCAGTTGGGATAGCTTCTTCATTTGGTGTGTGGCTGACTTGATGGTTCGGTCCTACATGGCTTGCGTATTGGCGGCGACCCGATGGGTCGCCCCTACAGTTTTGCGCGTTAGGGACCCTGTTGGGCGCCTTTGCGCGCCCAAGGAACCCCCATTGAAATTCGGCATTTTGGGGTGTGGAGCGGGCTTGGCGTGGGTGTTGGGTGTGGGGCATCAGGCGAAAACGAGGGGCAGGCCGGCGTATTGTGTTGCGCGCCAGGCCAGGGCGGCGGCGATAACGGTGTCGTCGTGTCCTCCGGGTGGGGCTCCGTAGCGCCAGGACCCGCCGGGGAGGCGTTCGAGCTGGTAGTTTTTCAATTCGGCAAGCAGTACAGGATCATTGAGCAGGCGGACTTGCCCGCGTTCGATGGCGAGAGCGAAAGCTTCGATGAGCGGGGGTTTGGATTTGGCGGTGGTGAGGAAGGGACGTATGGGCAAGCCTTCGCGGAGGAGGGCGTCGATGTTGGGTTCGCCGATGCTGTTTGCTTCGGCCCAGACGGTCAGGGGCCGCCAGCGGTCGACGATGGCTTTGAGTCGACTGCGCTGGAGATCCCAGCCGGTTTGGTTGAAGCGTTCGAGGGCGACCATTTGCCCGTCAGCGGCATCGAGGACGGCGATGGCGGTGTAGTCATTGTTGCGTCCCCAATCGATGCCGGCGACATAGGCATGGTCGGGCTGGGGATCGGGGCATAGCGGGGGGTTGACGGCCTGGTGAATTTTGCGGAAGACGGCACCGTGGCCGGTATCGAACTGCGCTTCGTACTCGGTTTTCCAGACGTGTTCGGCGGTGACGCGTTGGATGTCGTGCAGTTCTTCGTCGGGAATGAGGGGGTTATCGGCGGTGGTGAAGTGAAAGGATTCCCAGTCTTGGTTGAGGGGATCGTTGCCGAGGTCGCGCAGGTCGCGGAACCAGTTGGCGCCGTTGGGCGTGCTGAGGAAGAGGGCTTGGCCGCGGGAGGAGACGAGCATGGGTCGCAGTACAGAGGCCCAGACGGCTCTTTACATGAAGGCGGCTTCGTCGAGGAGGACGAGGTCCAAGCCTTCGCCGCGGAGGTTATCGGGATTGTGGGCGCTGCGGAGGGCGATCATGCCGCCGTCGGGAAAATCGATGCGCCGTTCAGTCTCGTTGATGCGGATGTTCTTCAAGGGCGCGATAGAATTTTTCAAGTCTTGCCAGACTTGGCTCGCCATTTGTCGGGTCGGCGTCAGCCACCAGCAGCGTTTGTTCTCCATCCAGGCTTGGATTAGGATGGTGGTTTTGCCGAGTTCGGTCTTGCCCCAGCGGCGGCCGCAGGCCACCACTTTGAAGCGGGCTTGACTGTCGAGCACTTGCGCCTGCCCATGGTGGGGCGTCTTGAATCTGACCGTCGTAATAGAATTCGGCGCGTTTGATCGTCTCGTGCGGCTGTTCAATTTCTTGTTGCGTCTCCTCGAATTTGTTGACATGGGCGAGCAGGGTGGCGAGGGCGTCGTTGAGTTGGTTGAGTGGGGCATTCACGATGGTATCGGCATCGATTTGCTGGATTATGCGTTGGAGGCGTTCGAGCAATTGGACATGCAGGTCGAAGCGGAGTCGGTCGAGATAGCGCCATTGGCGATCTTGGTAGGTTTGTCTGAGTTGGGTTTCATTGGCACGCCATTTTTCGAGGGTTCTGGCGGGGATGTTGAGTTGTTTTGAGACGAATGCGATATCGCCGTCGAGTTGGTCGATTTGGTTGAGGGCGCTGATTTTGGCATTGAGGGGATAGCGGCGTTTCATTGCGAGGTCCTTTCGAGTTGGCAACAGAGGAAGCGTAGCACGGATGTTCGATGCAATGGTGAACATGTGGGCGCGGGTTTGGTACCCCTCACCCCCCGGCCCCCTTTCCCACAAGGGGTGCGCGTAGACACAGCACTTCGAGAGGGGGAGTTTAGTGGCGCGCAGGTTGCGTAGGTCGCGTAGGTCGCGTAGACACTGACCGCCGACACTGACCGCCGACACTGACCGCCGACGCTGACCGCCGACACTGACCGCCGACACTGACCGCCGACGCTGACCGCCGACATCGCCCATCGACGCTGACCGCCGACACAGCACTTCGAGAGGGGGAGCCAACCCCACCCTGATGTAGTCGATTTGTGGTGTGGTCGAATTGAAAAGCAGGCTGGGATTGGATTCCGCTGTATTTTGCGCTGGTGCGGTAAAATGGAGGTATAGCTTTAACCATCTCACGAGGAGATGAAGATCATGACCTCATTCACCCGTCAGGAAGCGCTTGATTATCATCGCCGGGGCCGGCCGGGCAAAATCCAGATCGCGCCGACCAAACCGCTGGACAGCCAGCTGCACCTGTCGCTGGCTTACTCGCCGGGCGTCGCCGAAGCCGTGCTCGAGATCGACAAAGACCCGCTGGCCGTCTTCGAGA
>WTGC01000237.1 GCA_011523705.1 Chloroflexota bacterium
CTCGACATGCACATCATGCTTGTGCGGCGGATAGCTCGACCAGTTGCCCGAGGGCGTGTAGACCTCGACCGCGACGATGCGATGGCAGTTGAAGCCGGGTGGCAGGATGCCATTGATCTGCCGCGAAGCATTGCCGCCGCCGCGCAACTCGATCTCGCTCATGTCCGGCGTCACCAGTTGGGTGGGATAATCCTGATCGGTCGGCACCCAGCAAGAGGCGAATTCCAGCGTATCGCTTGTCGCCGTGATCTCGAACTGCTTGCGCCGCGAGAGGTAGAGCGCGTAGGGCATGCCGCTGAAGACATCAGGACGCCGTCCGACATTCTTGAACTCGCCATCGGAGGTGACGATATCGCAGACGCCGCCCAGGATGACGGTGGCGTTCTCATGCTCGCGCGTCTCGACGCTGAAGCTCTCGCCCCGCCCCAGGCGCATCGCTGCCATGTTGAGGTAATCCCAGCCGGCTTGCCCGGCGCTGACCTCGGCGAAGATGCCCGACCCGCCGCTGTCTTTCGATTTCACCAGCATCGTTTCTGATGTGTATTGCATGTCGTTTACCTCGCGTATATTTTGTATCGTGGGCGAGTCACCGCCTCGCCCCTACGGATTTCAATTTAAGCCCCGCCCTCATTTTGGGATGCTCCCCTTCTCCCCTTGTGGGAGAGGGGGCCGGGGGGTGAGGGGTCATAGCCCCTCAACATACGCCCGCATGTCCTCCAGGTGGTCGGCGTAATGGGCAAAGGTATTGCCCACGATGAAGTAGAGCAGCGGCATATCGCGGATATTGCAGACCGTGGCGTCATTGATTTCGTCATCGTCCAGCCGCTCCAGCAGCGCTTCGACCAGCGGAAAGCTCGCCTCAAACAGCGTCAGCACATCGGACAGTGGCAGGTCGCGGTTGTCGGCGTGGATGCGGGCGTTGATCTCATCCGGCGTCTCGGTTCGCGCCAGCATCTCGCCGCTCAGCGCGCGCGAGACCCAGTTGACCATCGACTGCTCCCACCAGGTGATATGGGCGATCACGTCCTTGACCGACCAATCGGGTTGCGGGCCCGGGCGGCGGGTCATCTGCTCATCGCTCAGCCCGCGCCAGAGAGCCGCCAGTTCCTCTCGCTCTTCCCGCGCCCGCTCGAGAATATCATCGCCGCTCATCCAGGCGATCCAGGCTTCCGGCGCCTCGTTGCCGTTTGTTGGGGTAGTGTCCATAGTATTTCTCGCATTAACGGGCGACCCGATGGCTCGCCCCTACTGCTTTCAAACTCAGCGCTCCCCCTCGCCCCTTGTGGGAGAGGGGGCCGGGGGGTGAGGGGTCAATCCAGCCCGCCATAAGGCGCGACGAATGCCTCCACTTCCGCCATCGTCGGCATAAAATTGGCGCAGCCATGCTCGGTCACGACGATGGCGCCGCAGGCATTGCCCAGCCGCGCCGACTTATACCAGCCCCAATCGTTGACCAGCCCATAGACGAAGCCGCCGCCGAAGGCATCGCCCGCGCCCAAAATATTGGTCACCTCCACCGGGAAGCCGGGCGCGTCGATGACAGCGCCGTCTTTCAGGTGGATGCGCGCGCCTTCCGGACCGATCTTTTCGACGACCGCCTCGGGACCCAACTGCAGCATCACTTCAATCGCCGAGCGCGTATCGCCTGCGACTTTCGTATCTGAGACTTGCGAATGCGTCAGGCTCATCTGCGAGACATCGCTGAGCATCGCCGCGTTGATCTCGTCTTCGGTGCCGATCACCACATCCACCAGCCGCAGAACACTCCGCGCGACCACGCCAAACGCGCGCACATCGTGCCATTGGTCGGGGCGGAAATCGATGTCAAAGATGACGGTCGCTCCCGCCTGCCGCGCCAGCTCAGCCGCGAACATCGTCGCGCTGCGGCTCGGCTCCAGGCTGAGGTTGGTACCGGCGAATTGAAACACCTTGCAATCGCCCACCGGCGCCGCCAGCACATCATCGATATTCAGGTTGATATCGGCGCAATTATCGCGATAGAAGACCAGGGGGAACTTGTCCGGCGGCTCAATGCCCAGGACAGCCGCCGACGTGCGATGCGCCGGCTTGCGCGGGATGAAGCGCGTCTCCACGCCTTCGTTCGATAGAAAGTGCATGATGAAATCGCCGACTGGATCAGCGCCGACCGCGGTCAGCAGCGCCGTCTTCAGCCCCAGCCGCCGACCGCCAACGCTGATATTGGTCGGCGAGCCACCGACATAAGCGGCGAAGCTGTCGATCTCGGCGAAGGGCGTGCCGATATCGTTCGAATACAGGTCGATTGAGCTGCGCCCCATATGCAGCGAGTCGTAAGTCTTGCTCATCCAGTCTATCCTTCAATCTCATCCAGGCGCACCGGCCGATTCTCAGTCATTGAGCGCATGCCCGCCATCGCCATCAGCACCGGCACGCGGCCGTCGTTACCGACCACCGGCACCGGCTTCCCCTCCGATATCGCATCGACGAAAGCGATCATCTCAGTCACATAGCTTTCGAAGTAGCGCTCGACGAAGAAATGCAGCGGCAAATCGCGCCGGACGCTCGCGGCGTCGCTAATGGTCACCGCGTTGGAATGCCAATTGCCTGTTGTCGCCGCGCCCTTGCTGCCGAAGACTTCCACGCGCTGATCGTAGCCATACACCGCTTGCCGGCTGTTTTCGATGCTGCCGAAGGCGCCGTTCTCAAAGCGCAGCATCACTTTCGCCGTGTCGATATCGCCCGCCTCGCCAATCGCCGGGTCGATCTTGACATCGCCCAGGGCATAAATCTCTTCCACCTCGCCCAGCAAGAAGCGCGCCATGTCAAAGTCGTGGATCATCATATCCATCATCAAGCCGCCGGACACCTTGATATAGTCAATCGGCGGCGGCGAGGGATCGCGGCTGATGATCGTCAGCGTATGAGGCTCGCCGATTTCAGCGCTTTCTATCGCCCGCTTCAACCGCGCATGATTGGCGTCAAAGCGACGATTGAATCCAATCTGCAACTGAACGCCGGCCGCGTCCACCGCCGCCAACGCTTCATCAATCTCTGCCAGGTCAAAGGCGATCGGCTTCTCGCAGAAAATCTGTTTGCCCGCCCGCGCCGCCTCAATGATGAAGCGGCAGTGCGTATCGGTTGACGAGCAGATGACGACCGCGTCAATGTCGCCGCTTTGAATGACTTCGCTCGGGTCCGCCGTAAAATCGGGAATTCGATAATCTTCCGCCGCCGCTTTCGCCGCCTCTTCGAAGATATCGGCGACCGCCACCAACTCGGCGCCCGTCACCCGCGTCGTCAAGGTATTGGCATGCAAGCGACCGATGCGCCCCGCGCCGATGATGCCCAGTTTCACTGTCATCATTGCCCCTCTGCTAATCGTGCGACTTTGAGAGGCAATGATATACGAAACCGCGGAATCTTTACAGTTTAGAAGCCGTCCATGCGCATCTGCCCTTCGTCCAGTAAACGCCAGCGACGAGCTGGAGTTTCCTGCGCCAATTTTCGAAGAACATTTAGAATCGTCTGGTCTTCAGGAGTTATTCCGTTCTTTAGAAGAGGCATTATGTGTTGCACGATTTCGCTGAATTCAGGATCGTCGCCCTGCTTGCGTCGTCTTGTTAGAAAAGCAAACAGATAGTATCGAAGGCGCCGATTAACTGGTATTGCGTTCCTAAATTTCCTGTTTGGCGGCTGCTGATACTTTTGAGTCGCAACGTCAAAATCAAACTTCGCATCAAGAATTGGAGACAGGTCGTCGTATTTCTTACTAAGGAGATCAAGAAAGCCCATCCTGATTCCTTTGACAATTAATACGCTGTTGATTTCATCAATCGTGGCACCGTTATTGTCAGCAATCACACCCTCTGCGGTCTCTAGAATCAGTTCTGTCGCATCATCACCCATGTCCGCTTTCATAATAGCTCGCGGACTCCGAACTTTGCGAAAATTGAT
The DNA here is from genome assembly GCA_011523705.1 of Chloroflexota bacterium. Taxonomy (GTDB): domain Bacteria; phylum Chloroflexota; class Anaerolineae; order Aggregatilineales; family Phototrophicaceae; genus UBA6055. The sequence goes on from WTGC01000237.1 coordinate 3,934, forward strand.
GATAAGCTGTCCGCTCAAAACAGTGGAGGGATACTGTACCTTCTTAACCGAAGGCAAATTCGTAGATTGAGGCACAGCACCCATATATTCAAATCCCGCCCTCTCTGCAGTTTCAACAATCGTATGCCAGTATGACGGGTTCTTATCGGCAAAGACGAGGCTCATCCAACGTCCAAATTTTAATACACGATAGAGTTCGTCAATTGACTGCGCCATCAATTCTCTGTAGTTTTCCCTCGACTTTTCCAGCCGACCGCCTACGATGATTTCTTGTTCACGGTCAGTATCTGAAACCAAGAGATCCAGCCAGGCGAGCCACATGGTTGAGAGGTCAAGATACTGGATCTTGGCACCGTACGGCGGATCTGTGTATACGTAGTCTATGCTTTCGTCTTGTATTCCGGCCAAGTCTGTAGCCGTGCCTTGATATATGAGAAAGTCTTTAGCGGCGACTTGGGACAAGAAAGGAGCTAGCTCCTTTTTTGCGGCTGTTATTCTCTTGTAGCGCGAACGAAAATAGTGCATCGTGTCCAAAAACGTTGGATCTGGCGCGATACGATATCTCGAATACTTAAATATACCGCTGTCTCCACCACCCGGACTCCTGCCTGCTGGAGCATGGTAAGTAAGGTTAATTTTGGTCAACAGACCCGAGAACATTAGCAACAGGTGATCACGGATGTACTCATCGGTTATCTCAAGAATAAGGTGCTTAAGTAGCGACAATTCTGCTAGCTGGCGTCGGCTAAACAATTGCTCAACCGACTCAACGTCGCTGTCTCTAGGCAAAGAAATATCTCGCGGATATTGATAAGTCTGTAAGGCAATCTCAATCTGGTCTTCAGATTTTGGACAGAGTTGTTCGTACTTTGATACAACTTGAGAATAGGCATCCGACAGAGCATTAGGGTCTATCGCAGTGGCAAGCGTTTTGATGATGAAGACTGACAATGGGTTAATATCAATGTTGATTGCTCTGCGACCCAGCACTACTGCTTCAATGCCTGTTACGCCAGTTCCCGCAAAAGGATCCAGTACTAAATCACCAGGTTGAGAGAAATTCTTAATGTATTCCTGCACAACATTCCAGATTTGGCTTGTAAAATACCCGTGAACTCCATAGTGGCGTTTGGTGGATCGTTTCTTTAGCTCCTTAATCTGCGGTAGCGGCCTTATACTGGCATAGAATCCGGACGTATCCTCTGCGCCTATGGATTCATGTGGAGGATCGTACGCGCCAGGGTCAAACTGAAGCGGAGCCAAAAGTTGATAAAGCGAGTCCCAGCAATGATTGATTTCAGATATCTGAAAATGTAACGCAAGCTCGTGGCGGTCCTTCTCGAAAAGTGCAAACTCGCATCCGTTGCAGAGAGCGAAATAGTGACTGCGGATATCTGGATGAATCGCGTAGAAGTATGTCTGTTCGACATGCTCACCACTAGTAATCGTCTCGTTCGGCCTCTTTGCATCCAAGACCCATGCCGGCTTGTTGGAAGCCAGAAGCAAATAGTCGGGAACTATTCGAATCTCACGCTCACCCGAACCCGTTTTGACGAACGGGTGGCTTAGAGACCGGCTACGTACAATCCGATTTAATCCGCCTTCGGTATAGCCCAATTCGCGTAAGATTGGATGAACAATGACTTCGCGAACCGAGTCTTCCTTGAAATCGCTATCATGCAACAAATTAAAGTCGAAGTCTTCCAATGCCGAAAACATGACGCTGTCCCAGTAGTTCAGTGTGACGATTACAATGCACTATTGTAAACTCTAGATTTCAGTTCGCCTACGGCTATCGTGAATAACATGCCCACATGCCCATCCTCCACAACGTTCGACCCGCTTGACCTTAGCGACCCCTTCCCCCTGCTCGCCCAAGCCCGCCGCCAGCAGCCAGTCTTCTACAGCCCCGACATCGATTACTGGGTCATCACGCGCTATGACGATATCAAAGCGATCTTCCGCGACCACGAGACCTACACCGCCGCTAATACCATCACGCCAATCGTGCCCTTTTCCGACGCGGTTAAACAGATGCTCGCGGACGGCGACTACAGTCCCGAACCCGTCCTCTCCAACAATGTGCCGCCAAGCCACACACGCATTCGCGCCCTGGTCAATCGTCTTTTCACGCCCCGGCGGATGAAGAGCTTCGCGCCCGCCATCCGTGATATCGCCCAGCGCGGCGTACAGCGCATCGCCGATAGCGCGCCGATCGACATCGTAGCCGAACTCACCTACGAATATCCCGCTTATGTGCTCTTTCACGTCTTGGGCGTGCCCGCCGCCGATGTGCCGCAGGTGAAAGCCTGGGCTGGCAATCGCATCAAGCTCTACTATGGCCGCCCGTCCGCCGCCGAGCAGATCGCCATGACGAAGAATCTCGTACCCTTCTGGCGCTATGTGGTTGATCTCGTCCATGACAAAGTCCGCCAGCCGCAAGACGATCTCACCAGTGATCTGATCCGCCTGCGCGCCGGCAACGACAGTGTGCTGACGCTCAACGAGATCGCCAGCTGTATGATCACCTTGCTGGTCGCGGGTCACGAAACCACCACCGCCCAAATCAACAACGCCCTGCTGCATCTCTTGACAGAGCGCGAGCACTGGGAAGCGCTTTGCGCCGCCCCGGCAACCATTCCGCAGGCGCTGGAAGAGATGATGCGCTACGACCCCTCTGTGTGTACCTGGCGGCGTCAGACTGCCGCGGCCTCCACAATCGCCGGCGTCACCATACCTGCCGGCGCGGACCTGCTGTTGATGCTCAGCTCGGCCAATCGCGACCCAGCCGTCTTCCCCGAGCCCGATTTGATCGTCACCAGTCGCGACAATCTCAAAGATCATCTGGCCTTTGGCTACGGAATTCACTATTGCGTCGGCGCCCCGCTCGCCCGGCTGGAGATGGCGGTCCTGCTGGAGACACTGACGGGCGCGCTGCCGGATATGCGCCTCGTTCGCGATCAGGCGCTTGAATATTCGCGCAATATCTCATTCCGCGGTCCCGCCTCCCTCTGGGTCACCTGGTGAGGTCCAGACGATTCCATGCTTCGCCGTCGGCTTGTATAATGGCGCGCAGGGACCACAAGGGCTTCTGGCGATCCGTCCATGGCTGAAGCATCATTCGCTGAGTTTCAATCCGTCACTCGAAATCAGTGGCTAGACGCCGTCCTGAAATCGCTAAGAGGCGAAGCCTTCGATAGCCTCTTGACGCAAACTTACGAAGGCATCGCGATCCATCCCTTGCCTCACGCCGATGACCTCGCCGAAATCCAGCATCATCATTCTCTACCCGGTCAGTTTCCCTATCTGCGCGGGACAACAGCGGCTGGTTATCACGCCCGGCCCTGGCTGATCGCGCAAGATCTCAACATCAGCGACCCTTGTGAATTCAATCTGGCGCTGCGTGCGGCGCTGGCCCAGGGCCAGACCGCCATCACCATGAACAGCCTCGTGCAGCTGAATGACGCCGCCGACATGCGCGCCGCGCTCGCAGACATTGAGCTGGAACGCTTTCCCCTCCTCATGCACTCCGAGACGCGGACGCCTGAAATAGTTGGTTGGATGCGCTCGACATTTACTGAAGAGGCACTGAATTCGCTTAGCGGCTGCGTCGGCTATGATCCGCTAAGCGCTTTGGCGCGTTCTGGCACAATGCCGGACGATGCCTTCACGCGTTTGGCGGCGCATGTGCGGGGAGTGCAGGCCACTTCGCCCCGGCTTGGCAGCATCGCTGTGAGCACCGCCGTTTATCACGACGCCGGCGCAAATGCCGTGCAGGAGCTGGCTCTGGCAATCGCGGCGGGCCTCACCTATTTGCGCGCGCTAAATGAGCGCGGCTTCAACCTCGAAACGATCACAACCAAATTGCACTTCTTCCTGAGCATCGGCGAGAATTTATTCCTGGAAATTGCCAAATTCCGCGCTTTCAGGTCGCTATGGGCTCAGGTCCTGCGGGCACTCGACTTGGCAGATGCAAGGCAGCGCTTGCATGTCCACGCCCGCGGCGGCGCGCGAAACAAGTCGCGGCTGGATGCCCAGGGCAATCTGCTGCGCCTGACGACCGAAGCGCTGTCCGCGGCCATCGGCGGCGTCGACAGCATCGAGCTGGCGCCCTTTGACCAGCCGCAAGGAGAATCCGATGCGTTCTCGCGGCGGCTGTCCAGAAACTTGCAACTGATCCTGCAAGAAGAGCTGCGCTTGGTCCAGCTGATTGACCCGGCCGCCGGCGCCCCCCATGTAGAAAAGCTGACCGATCAATTGGCGCGCGCGGCCTGGTCGCGCTTTCAAGCGATCGAAGCGGCCGGCGGCTTGGTCGCCTCTTTGCGGTCGGGGGCGATACAGGCGGAGATTGGAGAAGTCGCTGCGCGCCGGCGGCGAGACCTGGCCACTGGCGATGCGGTGCTGGTCGGCGTCAATCGTTTTGTCGATTCTGATGCCGCGCTCACATCCGTTCCCTTTGACGCCGATGCGCAACCCGCTGCCGAATCTGCAACCTCTCGGACATTGACAGCCATCCGGCTGGCTGAGCCCTTTGAAGCGCTCCACGCGGAATCGGGGAGCGGCTCATGACGGCATTCCCCGATTTCAGCAAGATAGACTACGATCCGAATGTCGAGGCCTCCATCGACGGCTGGCGAGCCGCATTCGAAATGGAAACGGGCACGGCCGCTGCCGAGCGCGCATGGCGGACGCTGGAACAGATAGACATCAAGCCGCTGCACACCGCCACCGATCTCGAATCTGCCGAGCATCTCGGCTTCGTCGCGGGAATTCCGCCATTCCTGCGCGGGCCCTATCCCGCCATGTATGCCGCGCGCCCCTGGACCATTCGGCAGTACGCCGGCTACTCGACCGCCGAAGAGAGCAACGCCTTTTACCGGCGCAGTCTGGCCGCCGGGCAAAAGGGATTGTCAGTCGCCTTTGACCTCGCCACCCACCGCGGCTACGACTCCGACCATCCGCGCGTTCAAGGCGATGTCGGCATGGCCGGCGTCGCCATCGACAGCGCGCTCGATATGAAGATCCTCTTCGATGGCATCCCGCTGGACCAGATGTCGGTCTCAATGACGATGAACGGCGCCGTCTTGCCCGTGCTCGCCTTTTACATCATCGCCGCCGAAGAACAGGGCGTCGCGCCCGCCCAACTGCGCGGCACCATCCAGAACGACATCCTCAAAGAGTATATGGTGCGCAACACGTATATCTATCCGCCGGCTGAGTCGATGCGCATCATCGCCGATATCTTCGAGTACACCGCCGCCGAGATGCCCAAGTTCAACAGCATCAGCATCAGCGGCTACCACATCCAGGAAGCGGGCGCGACCGCCGATATCGAACTGGCTTACACCCTGGCAAACGGCTTGGAATACCTGCGCGCTGGCTTGGGAGCGGGCTTGGATATCGATGATTTTGCACCGCGCCTGTCCTTCTTCTGGGGCATCGGCATGAACTTCTTCATGGAAATCGCCAAGATGCGGGCGGCGCGTCTGCTCTGGGCGAAGCTCGTCAAGCAATTTAACCCGCGGAATCCCAAATCGATGGCTTTGCGCGCCCACTGCCAAACATCGGGCTGGAGCTTGCAGCAGCAAGACCCCTTCAACAACATCGCGCGCACCTGCCTCGAGGCGCTGGCGGCCGCTTTTGGCGGCACACAGTCGCTGCATACGAACGCCCTGGACGAGGCGATCGCCCTGCCCACCGACTTTAGCGCGCGCATCGCCCGCAATACCCAGTTATTCCTGCAACACGAGACCGGCATCTGCGAAGTCGTCGATCCCTGGGGCGGTTGCTATCTGGTCGAGAAACTGACGCAGAACCTCGCCCGGCGCGCCTGGATCCATATTCAGGAGATCGAAGACCTAGGTGGCATGGCCAAAGCGCTGGAAACCGGCGCCCCCAAAATGCGCATCGAAGAAGCGGCCGCGCGCCGCCAAGCGCATATCGACAGCGGCGCCGAAACGATCATCGGCGTCAACAAGGTTCAAAGCGCCAGCCCAACTCCGGTCGAGTATCGCGAGGTCGATAACAGTGCGGTGCTCGCGGCGCAGGTCGAGCGTTTGCGTCGGCTGCGATCTCAGCGGGAAGAGGGCGCCGTGCAATCCGCGCTGCAGGCATTGACCGACTGCGCCCGTTCCGGCGAAGGCAACCTGCTCGCTCTGTCCATCGAAGCGGCGCGCGCGTGCGCCACGAATGGCGAAATCTCAATGGCGCTGGAAAAAGCCTGGGGGCGGCATAAAGCCGTCCTTCGTTCGGTGTCCGGTGTCTACAGTGCCGAATTCGGCGACGCAGCGGCGGTAGCCTCCGTTCGGCGCATGACCGACGAATTCGCCCGCGACGAAGGACGCCGCCCGCGCATCATGGTAGCGAAGATGGGCCAAGACGGCCACGATCGCGGCGCCAAAGTCATCGCGACCGCGTTCGCCGATATGGGCTTTGATGTGGATATCGCGCCCTTATTCCAGACGCCAGCCGAAGTGGCGAAGGCTGCGGTGGAAAACGATGTCCATGTGGTCGGCATCAGTTCGCTGGCCGCCGGGCACAAGACGCTCCTGCCGCAATTGACACGCGAATTGGAAGCGCAGGGACGCGGCGATATGATGGTGGTGATCGGCGGCGTTATCCCGGCGCGGGATCATCAATACCTCTATGAGCGCGGCGCGGCCGCCATCTTTGGCCCCGGCACGGTCATCCCGGCCGCGGCGAAAGAGTTGCTGGGCGAATTGAATCGGCGCCTGACTCAAGCCAGAACTGACCCAGCGATCTAAATGCGGTCTAATCCAAATTGGCTCGCTCCAGCGCCCGCGCGGTCTCATCGCTGCTGAGCAGGATGGTCGTCTTGCCAGCGGAATAATGTCCCTTGGCCGTCATCGCCAGGACGTAGGCAGCCATGCTTTCGTTGTCCGGCATTTCCACGACGGCGATCAAGTCGTATTCGCCAAAGGCGACCCAGGCATGCAGCACTTGCCCGCCAAAATGCGCCGCGCCCGCGCTGCCAGCATCAACGAGCGCCGCGATTTTTCCCGATACTTGATCCTTCCAGGCGGAAGACGTCAGCGAAGTTTGCCACAGATATTGCGCCATGATCAGCCTCCTCGTCAAATCTCACTCTCATACAATGGTGTTGCCAAATTAGCAGTGATTGTAACTGCCAAATGCAAGAAACTGCCAAAAATAATCGCATGATGTACGGGCGAGCCGGTGGCTCGCCCACCTTTGCATCAAATACCCAAACTTTCGCCTTGCATGACTAGCCTTCGACTACAGTGTAACAGATTCGCACTATACAGTATGATGGACCAAAGGCCGATGACGCCAGTAAACCGCCATGGAACAAACCGCTGACCCACTGTCCGCAGATGAAAACGCCCTCGTGAAAGGCGTGCTTGCGGGCGACCGCGCCGCCCTCGCCCGCGCCATCACCCTGGTCGAAAGCGCCGCCCCTCAACACAAGAATGCGGCACAGGCTCTGCTCGCCCGGCTTCTCCCGCATACCGGCCAGTCTATTCGCGTCGGCGTCACCGGTCCGCCTGGCGCTGGCAAGAGCACCTTCATCGATACCTTCGGCTGCGCTCTGACAGAACGCGGACACAAAGTCGCGGTCCTGGCGATCGACCCCAGCAGCGCCCTGAGCCGCGGCAGCATCCTCGGCGACAAGACGCGCATGGAAGGCCTCTCGCGCGACCCGAAGGCATTCATCCGTCCCTCGCCGGCGGGCGGCGTGCTCGGCGGCGTCGCGGGCGCCACGCGCGAGGCCATCCTGATCTGCGAAGCGGCTCGCTTCGACATCATCATCGTGGAGACCGTCGGCGCCGGGCAGAACGAAATCACGCTGCGTTCCCTGGTGGATTTTCTGCTGCTGCTCTTGATCACCGGCGCCGGCGACGAGTTGCAAGGCATCAAGAAAGGCGTGGTCGAAATCGCCGATGCCATCGTCATCAACAAAGCCGACGGCGACAATATCGCTCGGGCGAAGGCGGCACGCGCCCAGATGGAACGCGCTCTGCAATTGGTCGCGCCCGCCACCGACGGCTGGTCGACGCGCGTGCTCACAGCTTCCGCCTTGCACGGTCACGGCATCGATCAGATTTGGGAAGTCATCAGCGAATTCAAGGCGCAAACCCAAGCCAGCGGCGCTTTCGAGAAACGGCGAACCGAACAGCGCCGCGCCTGGCTGCACAGCGCGCTAGAGCGTCAATGGCGGGATGTTCTCTATGGGCATGAAGCAGTGCAGGCGGCATTGCCACAGCTCGAAGCGGCCGTCATGGCCGGCGAGCTGCCAGCGGCGGCCGCGGCCGAGGAGCTTCTGCGCTTGGCGCTTGATTGCGGATCCCGAATGTCAACGCAATCCTGAGCGGCTTAATCATCCAACGGTCATCGCGCTATACATGGCAAATAACTGCCAGTACAATACGGCGCGAATCACAGTGACGAGGAAGCCAATGGAAGACAAGAGGAAACGCATGATCGTGACGACAACGCCCAGCGTCGAAGGCCGACCGGTCGGGCAATATCTCGGCATCGTCAGCGGCGAAGCCATCATGGGCGCGAACTTGTTCAAAGATATGTTCGCCGGCATCCGCGATATCGTCGGCGGGCGTTCGGGCGCTTATGAAGAAGAATTGCGGCGGGCGAAAGACATCGCCATGCACGAGATGACCCAAAACGCCAGCGCGTTGGGCGCCGACGCGATATTAAGCGTCGACCTCGATTACGAGACGGTGGGTTCAAACGGCAGCATGCTCATGGTGACGGCCAGCGGGACGGCCGTCCGCTTGAGCTAGTCCCGGCGACGACAAATCGACGCGATGCCTGCGGCGCAGAATCTCTTCTGCGCGCGCGATTTCTTGTTCCATGCGAGCGTCTGACCAACCCAGCGTCTCGGCGGCAATCTCAGCCAGTTCGCGCAGCAACTCGCGCGTCGATCCGCCCAGCATGGCAATCAGCGAGCGGCGCAGCAGCACATCATCAAGCCGCTCCACTTTTTCCTCGCGCAAGATGAATTCGACTTCGCGCTTGCTATAACGCGAGTGATGCGCCAGTGGGCGGTCATCGCCACAGCTGATATGCCCGGCGACGGCAGCGGCCCGCGTGCCATATCGCTCGAATAGCTGCCGTTGCCGCTCAACTGGAAGCTCACGAGTTGCTGCCAATTCGCGCAGCCACTTCTCGCGCGCTGCGTCTCCACGCGGATGATCCCGTCCGCCGCCGATTGGCAGGTCCGCCGTGCTCACGCGGCGAGACATTCCCAAATCGCTCAGCACGACATCGCTGACCTGCTCGGCGAAGGCGCGAAATGTCGTCCACTTGCCACCGATGAGTGAGTGAATCGGATAAGGCCGCTCGCTTGTCGGCGCGATCGTTCGGATGCTATGGTCGCGGCTGATCTGACCGGTGCGGTCCCCCTCGCTATAGGGCAAGGGCCGCACACCCGAAAACGTGAAGACGATATGCGAGCGCTCAAGCTTGATCGACGGAAAGACCTTGTTGACCAAGGCCAGCAAGTAGTCGACCTCGGCATCGGTGGTGACGGCTTCATCGGGATTATCGATGCGCGTATCGGTGGTGCCGATCATGACCCGGTCGAAGAAGGGCAAGATCAGCACCAATCGCCCGTCCTCGTTTTCGAAGTAGAATTCGCTGCCGCCCGTCGCCTCCAGCAGCGCCGGATGATCCAATATCAGGTGCGAGCCCTTGGTGCCGCCGATGAATCGCTGCTGCCCCGGCCCCAGCTCTTCGTTGACGAAGTCAATCCAGGGTCCGGCGGCGTTCACGACCACCCGCGGCTTGACGCCGAAATGCTCGCCAGTCAATTCATCGCGTAGCCTCACGGTATCGCCTTCGCCGTCGACCGCGCTGACATAATTCAGCGCGCGACAATTCGCCTTGCTCGCCTCGGCATCCAAGACCATTTCCAAACAGATGCGCTCCGGATACGGCATCCAGGCGTCGTAGTAGGTTGCCGCGCAAACGATCGCGGGATTCATGGCCGGATACTCGCGTAGAGCGGCGCCGCGCAAGCGAAACGCATGTGCCGGCATGACGCGCGCTTTGCGGATGAGAAAATCGTAGAAGGTCAATCCGAGCTTGACTGCCAGCGCGCCCCGTTCACCGGGCCGATCAAGCAAGCCAGCGAATTTCAATGGCGCATTCAGCAGTCCGGAGAACCAGCGAAAGATCGGAATCGTCGTGCGCAAGGGCTTGGCATAATGCGGCGCGTTGGTCAGCAGCCGGTCACGCTCATGCAATGCCTCGTTCACCAAACGAAACTCGCCATTCTCCAGGTAGCGCAGCCCGCCGTGCAGCATGTGCGACGAGGCCGCGCTCGTGCCGCTTGCGAAGTCGCCGCGTTCCACCAGCAGCGCGTCGACGCCCTGCAGCGCCAAATCGCGGAAGGTCCCAACGCCATTGACGCCGCCGCCGATGATCAAGACCGAGACACGGGGCGATTCCCTGTTGGCTTGCAGCGTCGTCCCGCGGCTCATCACTCGCTTTCGGGTAGATTGCAATTGACGTGAATCAAAAAGAGAGCGTGATCCTGCACTTCTAAGCCGTAACGGAATGTCCGTCCATTCCAGGTGAGCTCAATGACGTAGGCGCCCATTGGGAAATGGTCAGAGCGCGAGTAGATTTGGAGGAGGTAGGGATCGCCGCTGTCGTTGAATGCGCCTGGTCTTTCTTCGACGATTTCCACCGGCGTATCGACCGCCGGCTTATAGAGCGCCAACTCTATCTCCCGATACGCTGGTCCCGCCTTGAGCGTGGCGATGTACCGATAATCCTCAGGCAGGCGATCTACATACAGTTCGCAATCGTGATAACGCGAGGCATGCAGTTGCTCCACCTGCATCAAACCATAGAGACCCGGCGCGACATCAGCCTCAGCGACAAAACCGGTCTTGTCTTCCAGCGCCAATTCATACCAGCCCTCGCTCCAGCCCACAACAGGCCAAGCCTTCCAACGCATAATGCGATCTATCTTTTCGCAGTCGCTGTCGGCGCAGGCGTATACATCGCTGTGCACCTTGGTGACCACGAAAGGCGGGACGCATTCGGGCACCTCCTCCTGGTAAAAGCTGATCACGGTATGCTGCCGCTCGCCAGAGCGTCGAAAGGCAAGATCGCCAAAGCCGGCGACTATCCGGCGCACGATGTCGCACTGGTAGAAATACTCGCGCGTGATGTTCGGCTTCCATTTGTCCGGTTCGTAAATGTCCACTACCTTATCATCGACGACCATCGCCTTCCCACAACCGCTAGCGCGGACCAGCAGGCTCTCCGCCACGGTGACCACGCTAATATCGGTGAGGATATAGTGCTCGGCATCGCCATCGCCCGGGGTCAAATCATCGGTGCCAAGGATGAGGTAGTATGTGATGCCGACATCGTCAATAATGCCCATGATGGCGTCGCAGTTGTATTCAACATTGCCCATTGAACCGCGCTGCCAATCTTGCGCTCCCGACGGTATCGATAGTAAAGCCAATACAATCATGCAAATCAGTCTGGTCTTCATTTTCAGCCCGCCTCCCCGCTCAAACGGCGCTTCCGCAGCACCATAGTTTCACCAATGAAGCCATTCTAACAATTCTCGCCGGAAATATAAGCGGCGCTCGGACTACGATTCGCGCGTGCCCGCTCAGATTCCTCCGGCAGCTGGACAGCCTTCGGTGGCAAGCCTCCCCGCCCGCGCGCCAGTGTTGACTTCCCGCCAGCAGGCTGTTAGCGTTTACGACCAAGACGATGAAAAGGACGAGCCAGTGAAAATCAAATATGCTCTGTTCATGTTGGTTTTACTAACAAGCGCGCTGACGCCGCTGGCGCAAGACAGCCCGCAGGTGATCAGCGAAGATATTGCCGTATTGAGCGACGAGCAGGCCTATCAATCTTATCTTGCTTATCCCGCCCCTGAAGGGGTATATCCGGCGGTGGTTTTGATCCACTCCTTCAACGGCTTGCAAGACGGTTACCGTGACATGACCGATGCGTTTGCCGCTGAAGGATTTGTAGTCTTGGCTATCGGCTGGCAGACCTTCGAACGAAGCCCGGCTGACGTGCTCGTTGAGCAGCTCTTGCGCGATAGCATCGCTTTTCTAAGCGCTCGCGACGATGTCGACCCGACCAAGATTGGCTTGACCGGGTTCTGCGCCGGCGGACGCTATACGATGCTCTTCATGCCCCAGATAAAGGAATTCGCCGCCGGTGTGGCATGGTATGGCTTCCCCAATTTCGGCAGTCCGGCCGCGCCCGTTGACGTGATTGACCAGCTTGACGCGCCTATGCTCATCATTCATGGCACGCTGGACCGCCCCAGCCCGATCGCGGATATTTATGCCTATGCAACGGCGCTCGGAGAAGCGGGAAAAGACTTTGAGCTCAAGGTCTATTCCAACGAACCGCATGGCTTCATGCTGGAAGACGGCGAGCTGAGCCGAGACGATGTCGCCACCGACGCCTTCAACGAGATGCTTACCTATTTCAGGCGGAAGCTCGGCTAGCCAAGGAGCGCATTCCCCGGATCAAACTCGCGCCCGTCATCTCCGCCGGCTGCTCGACGCCCAGCATATCCAGCGCTGTCGGCGCGACATCAGCCAGCCGGCCCCAGCTATGCAAGTCATAGTAGACCGCGGCATCAATCACAAAGAGCGAGACCGGCCCGACAGTATGGTAGGTATGCGGCTCGCCCGTTATTGCATCAATCATGCGCTCGCAATTGCCGTGGTCAGCCGTGACGATGGCAGCGCCGCCCTTCGCCAGCACCGCGTCCACCAGCCGGCCCGCGCAGGCGTCAACCGTTTCCACCGCCTTGATCGCCGCCGGCAATGAGCCGGTATGCCCGACCATATCCGGATTGGCGAAGTTCACCAGCAAGAAGTCGTCGTCAGCCGCCGCCAGCCGCCCGAGCGTCGCCTCGGTCAGTTCGACGGCGCTCATCTCCGGCATCAGGTCATAAGTGGCGACCTGGGGCGAAGGCACGATCCGACGCGTTTCCCCGGCGAATGGCTCTTCGCGGCGCCCATTGAAGAAGAAGGTGACATGCGGATACTTCTCCGTTTCAGCGCTGTGATACTGCGTCATGCCTGCCTTGCTCAGCGTCTCAGCCAGGGTATTGCGCAGCAGCTCCACTGGAAACAGAATCGCGTCCGTCAACCCTTCCATATACTCGGTCATGGTGATCAAGTGCGGGTCGGGGAGCGCTCGAAGGCGCTCGGCGCCATTGAAGTCTCGCTTGACGAAAGCCTGCGCCAATTGCCGCATGCGGTCGGCGCGAAAGTTGAAACAGAGCAGCGCGTCTCCGCTGGCGACGCCCAAACCCGCCTCGTCGCCTACAAGTGTCGGCGAGATGAACTCGTCCGTCACGCCCTGATCGTAAGCTTGCTGAATCGCCGTCAAGGCGTCGGGTGCCCTCGCGTCACTCGAGCGAAATGCCATCGCATCATAAGCGCGCGCCGTGCGCTCCCAGCGCCGGTCGCGGTCCATCGCATAATAGCGCCCGCTCACAGTCGCCACGCGCCCGACCCCGTCTCGAGCAATCTTGTCGAGCAGTTCGGCGCAATATCTGATCCCATTCCGCGTCGGCGTATCGCGCCCGTCAGTGATTAGATGCAAGACTGGGTTGACGCCATTGGCCGCCGCGATATCCATCAAGGCGTAGAGATGATCGGAGTGGCTGTGCACGCCGCCGTCACCCAACAGGCCGACCAAGTGCAGCTTGCCGCCCTGCTGATGAAGCTCTTGCAGAGTCACTCGCAATACGGAATTATCCGCAAGCGCGCCCTCCGCGATGGCTTTGGCAATCCGCGAGATATCTTGATAGACGATGCGTCCAGCGCCTAGATTGAGGTGGCCCACTTCGGAATTGCCCATCTGGCCGGGCGTCAAGCCCACATGCTCGCCCGAAGTGTGCACGATGCAGCGTTCACAGGATCGCATCCAACGATCGAAATTGGGCGTCTTGCCCTGCGCAACCGCGTTGCCATGTTCGGCCCCGCGTATGCCCCAGCCGTCTAGAATTATCAGCAATACCGGTTTGCGCGCCATTTTCCCTTTCCCATACTAATGTCGTCGTAGGGGCGAGGCGGTGGTTCGCCCCTTATCGCCATGCGCCGATGCAACGGCAGCCCACTCAACCACCCAAATCAGCCGCCAGCATGGTCGCCGCCCGCGGCGGGAGCGGCGCGTCGGCATCATAGAGCTCGCTTGCATTGTATGGCGCACTTGATTCCAATCCCAGGAATTCCACCGGATCTGCGACCAATTCAACCGACAAGTCCTCATTCAAAACCATGACGACCGTCGTGCCGAGCAGGTCCGCCGGCGCCGCCGACGAGAAGACCGTTTCATCGCCGCTGAAATCACCGCAATGTATCAGGGTATGACAGAAGTAGGCATATTCCGGCGCCCTGTCCTGGTATAGAACGTGCAGCGCGCTGTTCAGCATATCGGTGGCGATGAATTCGCCGATGCCCCGCTCGCGAAGCGCCATGCGGTCAAGTTCCGTAATCAGCGCCAGCTGCGCATTTGGCGCGAATGCCGGCGCGATATCCATAATCTGAAGCATAATGCGGGCTTTTCGGTACGCGCTCTCGCGGAATTGATTGTGCTGGGAGAACAACCGCGATGCCGCTGGAACGAGCAGCAGCAGACATAAGACGACTATAGCAATCTGTCGCCACAGATTGTCGCGAATTGGCGAAGCCATCAGCAGAAGCAAGCTGAAAGCGACGATGGCTGCCCCAATTGGAACATACTGATACATGCGCCATACATCGTCGCGGTACAATGGTACCCACATTAGAAGACTGATTGCGGCGACAATGAGGAGCAATCCACTCGTCAGCGAGGCGCCAATCTGGCGCGCTGACGGTTTATCGGCGCCCCCCTCCTGCAGGTGAATCCAGGCGACGAGGCTCACCACAGCCAGAATGCCAACGGTGGGCAGCCACCAGTGATTCTCTTCAACGGTATTCAACGCACTTCCCCACCCGCCGACGAATGTTTCCCAATAAACGCCGCCCAATACGCCAAACAAAGTATCGAAGATCGTCTTGATGGATCCCGGCGAATCCGCGCTCGTGTTCAACAGACCGCTCTGATAAAAGTCACGGCCCGTCGCCAAGAGCAAAAGGACGTAGGCGGCTTTGAAGGCGGGCACGAGATACCAGGCGGCGCTCAGATTCAGATTGCGCCAGGTCAGCCGCCGGTCGCGCAGCCAGAGCAGCAGCGGAACAACCAGGATGACGACGAATCCCGCCTCGTTCGAATTGACGCAGTAAAGCAGGCTCAACCACATGCCCAGCAGCGCAAGCCGCTGCGGATTCTTGCAATAATCCAGGAATAGAGCGGTGGCTAGTAGAAAGGAAAACAGACTAAAGTTATTCGGCAGAAGACGCGCCGTCAAAATTGCCTCGTTGACCGGATAGAATATGAATAACGCCGTCGTCAAGAAGGCATACAGCGGTGCAACGCCAAACTGACGCAAGATGATATAAAGAATCATCATCTCGCCAGCGTACAGGAGGAAGGTCACCAGATGATAACCAATGAAGGTCTCAGAGCTGATCATGTATGCCAGGGCGCGCGGCACATTCACCCACGGGCGAGACACGGACTCGGTCGCGTAAAAGCTCAGTGTCCCCCCTTCCGCGTAGCCGTGAAAGATCCAGCCTTCCCAGTGCAAGCTGCTCTCAAAGCCGAATGGCAGATACAAGACGACGACCACAAAGAGGCAACCCAGTACAGAGACCGCGTCGGCGCGTCCGTCTCGGCGGCGCCATTCCCGCGCCTTCCGGGCGAGGAGCGGAAGGTAAATCAATACGCCCAAAATGATCCCCAGCAAAGACAGGTAAAAGAATGGCGGCGGCACAAGAGAGCGTGGGAAGAACGATGCGACAGCCAGACCGTAGGCTTTGCTTGCGCCATCCTGCTTGAACACTTCAATTCGCGCGTAATCGCCATCTTCCGCGCAATGCTCGCCGAAGGCCGGATTGATGTCAGCTGAAATCTCTCGACCCCGAAACCGCACCGATTGCGCGCCCGCCACCGACCAACCGATACGGAAGCACTCATGCGGAAACAAAGCGCGATCATGATCGGACCAAATCCGGACCGCGACATCGCCATCCTCCAGGTCAATCACTTGCGGCTCATGCGGGGTCAGGCGCAGCCAGGCGCCAAGCGCAACCAAAGCAAGCGCGCCGAGCGCCAGCCAAAACAGCGGCAGCGGCTGCTCAAGCCGTCGCGGGCGGATGTAATAGACGGCGAGGATAGGCGTACCGGTGAAAAATACAAAACCGACCAGGTAAAAGAGCAAATCGGGGAAATGATGAAGCTTGAGACGGAAGCTGCGATAAATGCCATTCTCCGCGCGGACCTCGAAAAGCGGGCTCGTCGCATTGATATCGGGGCAAAAGCGCATCTCATCAGCGCCAATCCGGCCCTCCCCATCCACGTATAGCGACGCGATCCCGGCCACTTGCCAGCGAATCTCCACGCAATCGCCGGGGTACAGCGTCCAATCGCGCTCGGCCCCGATAACGATCGACGTGTCGCCAAATTCCAGATCAATGGTTGGCGGCGGGCTGTTTTGAATGGTGAGGAAACATAGGAGGCAGATTGCCAGCGCCGCGCTGATGAGGATGACTCGCTGCGAATATGCCGGCAGTTTGCGGACCTCGATCATCCGATGACTTCCGACCGCTTTCGGTCCCCGTCCCATCGAATATCGGGAATAAGCACATCGGCATGCGCCGCGATGCGTTCTCTATTGTCGAGCAGATCCAAGAGCATCGCTTTGATCACCGACCGGATGTCCCGCGTCGGCTGATATCCGAGATCCAGCAGATGCTGGCGATCGGGATTGTAATAGTGGTCTTCCATTTCGGTCCGCGGATTGTCGTAGCGCTTGACATCGACCGGCAAACCGATGTCCCCCGCGACGTCCTTCACCAGGCAAGCCAGCTCCGCAATGGAATAGGCCTTCTCAAATTGATTGAAAACGCGGTATTCGCCCACGGACGGCGGGTTCTCAAGCGCCAGCCCGAGGCACTGCATCGCATCAACCAGCGGCAAGAACCCGCGACGCTGCTTGCCGAGCCCAAAGAGCGTCAGCGGATGACCGATGACCGCCTGGCAGCAGAAGCGGTTGATCGCCGTGCCAAAGCACTGATCGAAGTCGAGCCGGGTGCGCAGGCGCGGGTCGGCGCCCATCTCGGCAATCCGCGTGCCAAAGACCACGCCCTGCATGATATCGGTCGCCCGCGTGCCCCATATCTTCGAGGCGAAGCGGGTATTGTGCGAATCGTGCACCTTGCTCTGGTGATACCAACTGCCCGCCTGCCGCGGAAAGGGCAGGTAATCTTTCCGCCCGCGAAACTCCACATCAAAGAAGCCTTCCGGAATATCAACCGCTGGCGTGCCGTACTCGCCCATCGTGCCCAGTTTGATCAAATGCGCCGCCGGCGCGACTTCCTTGATCGCCCAAAGCAGGTTGAGGTTGTTGATGATGTTGTTCGACTGCGTCCAGACGCAATGCGCCTGGTCAATCATGGAGTAAGGCGCCGACGGCATTTGCCCCAGATGAACGACCGCCTCTGGCTGGAATTCCTGAAACAAGCCTTTGACGAATTCGTAATCGGTCAAATCGCCAACGCGGAAATCCACCCCCGCGCCCGCCGCCTCCTTTAGAGCCTCGATGCGTTCTTCGCGGCTGGCTATGGGCAAGGCGCTGATGCCGCCAACTTCCGCCACCCACTCGCGCCGCAGCAGCAAATCGGCGCCGGCGACTTCGTGACCGCGCACGCTCAGATAGACCGCCAGGGGCCAGCCCAAATAGCCATCTATTCCAGCGATGAATATCCTCATCAAATGCTCCCGAATTTCCGCAAACTCACCTGGCGACGCCTTGCTTGGATTGACACAATCTTACAGACTTCCAGGCAAATTTGACTAGATGTGATATGCGATCCCGCCTCGAGAACTTCGCGAGCTTTCGCCCGCCTTTTTTCGCCGCTGTATTGTGAAGGAACATGCGGATATAATAGCTCCGTTCAATGGCATCTCGTCCTATAGGGCGAGAAGGCCGCTCATACGATTTGATTGACGCCTCCGCCGACGGCGCGGTAAATCACTTGCGAGCTCAACTTGAAACAGAACCATAATCCGACATCCGGATACCGCCAGCTCATTCGCGGCAACCGCTCTTTTCGTCATCTTTGGGCGGGCCAAGTCATCAGCTTAACCGGCGACTGGTTCAATCTGATCGCCTCCGCCGCCTTGATCGCGACGCTAACGCAATCGGGCACAGCCATCGGCGGTCTATTCGTCGTCCGCATGCTGGCGCCATTCCTGGTCAGCCCCATCGCCGGCGTTGTCGCCGATCGCTATAACCGCAGAGCGATCCTAATCACCACCGATGTGCTGCGCTGCTTCGTGGTTTTGGGCTTCCTGCTGGTCCGCGAGCCGCAGCATGTCTGGCTCATCTACGCGCTCACCGCCGTACAAGCCGCCTCGCAGGGCTTTTACTTCCCCGCCTGGAACGCCCTCCTGCCGGATATCACCAAGCCCGGCGAAGTGGGCATCGCCAACGCCCTCTCTTCAGCGACCTGGTCCGTCATGCTGGCTTTCGGCAGCGCCCTGGGCGGTTTGGTCGCCGGCGTGGTCGGCGTCTATCCCGCTTTCGCCATCGATGCCGTCACCTTCATGCTCAGCGCTCTCATCCTCTTCCGCATGCCCTACCAATCAATGCTCAAGCGCGATACGGACCGATCGATCCTTGCCGGCATCCAACAGTACATCGACGGCTTGAGCTACCTGCGCCGGCACATCGACACCTTCTCCATCGCCATTCAGAAAGCCATTCTCGGTTTCTTCATCATCGGCTTCTTTCAAGTCGCGCAGGTCACTATCGCGGAGCAGCACTTTCCCATCGGCGAAGGCGGCAGCATCAGCATGGGTTTGATCTACGTCATGGCTGGCATCGGTTCTGGCCTCAGCCCCATTCTCGGGCGCAATTGGGCGCGCGATCGCGATCGGCGCCTGCGCCTGATGATCGCCTTCGGCTATGTCTGCGCCTCATTTGGCTTTCTCATTTGCTCCACCTTGATCTCGCTGCCCGTCGTACTCATGGGGGCGCTGTTGCGCGGCGTCGGCGGCGGACTGGTCTGGGTACTGGGTACGCAACTGCTGCTGCAAATTGTGCCGAATGAAGTGCGCGGTCGCGTCTTCTCCACCGAATTCGCCCTGTATACGCTCTTCGCCGCTGTTTCCTCCGGCACGACCGGGCGCCTCATCGACACGTCTCTCGGCGTCAGCGGCGTGCTCCAGCTCGGTTCGCTCATCCTCGTCCTGCCGACGGCGCTTTGGCTGCTCTGGATATTCTTCGGCAAGCGCGACTTGGTCGCGACTCGGGCAGCGTGACCCAAATCGGTATACAATTCCGCGCATTTGAATCGAATGGTGAATAGTCGCATTGGAGCGACTCAGAAAGCGAGGACAAACATGAACATATTCGGCATCGTGCCACCGATGGTGACCCCATTCGCCGCTGACGAATCGGTAGACGAGGCGCTGCTGCGGGCGGAAGTCGAGCACTTGATCGCATCCGCCGGCGCCCATGGCATCGCTGTCGGCGGCAGCACCGGCGAGGGACATGCCCTGACGACCGCCGAATTGCGCCAAGTGGTGGCCATCGCCTGCGAAGTCGCCGCCGGGCGCGCGCCCGTCATCGCCGGCATCATCGTCGACAGCACCAGGCAGGCAATTGAGAAAGCCCAAGCCCTGGCCGACCTGGATGTCGCTGCCTTGCAAGTAACGCCGGTGCACTATCTCTTCCGCCCCAGCGACGAAATGATGTTCAATCACTTTGCGAATCTGGCGGAGCAAGCCGCCCAGCCAGTCATGATTTACAACGTTGTGCCCTGGACTTATTGTTCGCCCGCCCTGCTCGACCGCATGCTGCGCGAGATAGACGGGCTCATCGGCGTGAAGCAAAGCGCCGGCGATCTCAAGCTGATGGCTGATTTGCTGATGACATCAGCCGACGCGGGCCTTATCATGTCGGCCGTGGACGCGCTGATGTACCCCTCGTTCTGCCTGGGCGCGCATGGCGCCATCGCCGCCATCTTGACCGCCGTTCCTGAACTTTGCCTCGAGCTCTGGCATCAGGTCCAAGCCGGCGATCACAGCGCCGCCCTCGATACCCATCTGAAGCTGCTGCCGATCTACAACGCCCTCGAAGGCGATAATATGCCTGCTAATGTCAAAACTGCGCTGGCATTGCAAGGGCGCCCGGCTGGCGCTCCCAGAATGCCCATGCCCGAAAGCTCGGCTGATCAGCGCGCCGCCATCGAATCGGCATTGCAAAACGCCGGCGTGAAACTGCCAGAGGCGAGCTTCGCCTGAGAAATCTCGTCAATCCACCAGATAGCGCTGCAGGGCATCGCGATTGAGTTCAATGCCCAAGCCCGGCTTCTGCGGCAGCGGTATCTCGCCAAGTCGCCAATTATGGATCGCAGTCTTCTTCCTCTAGTTTCCGTTGAGTTCGTGTTGCATCGAAAGGCGCTCCGACCACTTGACAGGTATGATGCCCGTGGAACGCATCGGACTCAACCATTTGTCGGGTATTCTTCTGGCTCCGTCATTTAGCATTGCGTAAACTCGATTTCCGAAGTGTTCGGTATCCAAATGAAACAACATCGTATCGCGAACACCGGAGAAAGTGGGAGTCTTGAGGATTTGTACAACTCTCTTAGGTCTGCGATTTGATCCGGCGATTACGATGTCTTGTCTGTATTCAAGTCCACTCTTCCCTTCGATCTTGTCGTTTTGCTCAAAGGAAACTTTTAAGTCATCAAGCCAAGATTTTACATGCTGGTCGAACATGTTATCGACTCGCTGCTCGGTTGTATAGAACAGATCGCCCACAGCCAACATTGATTGCATTAGGTTGTGCATTCCGAGTGCAATACTTTCTGCACTGGTCTCAATAAAGAGTTCCTTCGTTTCAATGTCTTGTTCAATTCCAAATCTTCGCAGCGTATACGCAAGCAACTCCTGTCTCTTCTCGGTGTTCACAGGACAACCACCCATTTCAAGGTCGATTAACGTATCTCCGTCGTCAGTAAGCAAGAAGCCTGATTCGGTATCCCTCACGTATATTTGAAGGTAGTCGTTATGACGGTCCAAGAGCGGAATATCTACTATAGTCCACTCTCCTGACTTTCGAGTGACACTCGCGTCCCTGAACCAATCACAATAAATTGTAGTGAACTCACGCACTTTTGTGACCATCAGTTCAATCCTCGCTGAATCGGTGGACTCTCAATGTTGCAGAATCTCATGAAGTCCTCCAACGTCTGTATGGGGTCGCTTATGGCGGGGAAAACTTGGACAGAAACCTCCTCGGCAACTGAGATTCGGGCACCTTGAAAATATCGATGCAAATGTGACCGCGGAAGGAGTTCAGATGTAGGATTCTTGTGGAGTTTACCTTCTACGTCCAGCCGCAGCAAGAGGGTCGAGTTCCACATGCGCAACTGGTATTTATATTTCCGAGGATCTTTCCTTGCAAAGTAAATGTCCAACAAGAACTTCTCATTCCCGTAGACTGCTTCTACGTGCTCACTCTGGTTTTGACCTTTCTCTGGTAGTGTCAGTGCGTCCCACCGTACGAGCTTCTTTTCGATCCCAAGCAAATGATTTACTTCATCTTGCGTCAAATCGAAACGAGACAAGTACGGCGCCTTTCAACTTGCAAATGGTCAACATGGTATAAGGCAGATGCCGCGCGCCGGAACGGCCTTGTGAATAAAGTATCTCAGTATCATGTTTTTTGAGCAAATTGCTGCAGGTGTGAATTCTATGATTAATCCCGACGATGCTGCGATTCCTGCATTTTCACCATGCACCATGCACCATGGTTTTCGCAATATGATACCCAATTGGTTAGCGAAGCAGTAGCTCAATTGGCCTAATCCACCGTATAACGCGCTAGGGCATCGCGATTGAGTTCGATGCCCAGGCCCGGCTTTTGCGGCAGCGGTATCTCGCCGTCGATCATCGCCAATTCATCGGCGACCAACTCGTCGCGCAGCACCGACTCCGACAGCGTCGCCGGCAGGTACTCAATATAGGGGCAGCAAGCAGTGGCGAAACCCAGGTGGGCGCTGGCCGCGATGCCGATGCCCGTCTTCCAGCAGTGCGGCACGATCAGACGCCCATAATCCGCCGCCAATTGCGCCACCTTGCGCGCCTCGGTAAAGCCGCCGACGCGCCCGATATCGGGCTGCAGGACATCCAGTTTGCCGCGATGCGCCAGGTCGATGAATTCCCAATGCGTATTCTGCCACTCGCCGGCGGCGATGCGGATGGGCGAATGGTCACAGATGAAGGCATAACCCTCCAGGTCGTCGATATTGATGGGCGTCTCCAGGAAGAAGAGATCAAAGGGCTCCAGCTGCTTGATGACGCGCAGCGCCGTGCGTGCGTCGTCCCAGGCATAAGCCACATCCACCATCAGCGTCATTTCCTCGCCGACCGCTTCCCGACACTCGGAGACGATGCCAGCGACATGATCGTCATCTTCCTGCAGCGCATTATGCGTATAGGGACCGTTAATGCAGATCTCCAGCTTGGCCGCCTTGAATCCAAAGTCGCGCGCGTCCAGCAGTTTATCCTTCAGCGATTCGCGGTATTCGTCCAGCGTATCGCCAGTTGGCAGCAGCGAAGCATAAGGCGTGATCGACTCCTTCACCGCGCCGCCCAAGAGCTTGTAGACGGGCAGCCCAAGCGCTTTGCCCTTGATATCCCAGAGCGCCATATCGATCGCGCCCAGCGCGCAGATCAGCGCGCCGCGCCGCCCGTTCATCTTCGAGCCGCTATAGAGCTTCTGCCAGATCGCCTCCGGCTG
>WTGC01000028.1 GCA_011523705.1 Chloroflexota bacterium
TCATGCAAATCACGTAATCGGCATCGGCGATCGCTTCCCGCCGATCCAGCGTCGACGTCACCGTCGCCGCCAAGCCGTTGGCTTTGATATCGCGCTCGCAAAGCTGCGCCACCATGCTCAGATTGCGCGCCGAAATATCCATCAGCGCAAACTCCGTGTCGCCGAATTCCGGCACGGTCAGCAAATCCTTCATCAATCGGCGCGTGAACCCGACCGAACCGGCGCCAATCATGGCAATCTTCAAAGACATGGCGTTTCCTCACGAAATCGAACGCTGATTAGATAATCTCGGCTGAGAATTGTCAAGTGGCGTGTGCCGCTGTGATCCGCTTAACGCCTATGCCAAGCCCCCAAGCTCCCACAACCGGGCCATGTATGTCGCCGTCTCCGCCGCCGCCTCTCGCGGATCCTCCAGCGCGTTGATGCGCTTGCTGAATGGCTCCGGCGTCACTGGACCATCATAACCCAGCGCAGTCAACTTCTTCATAAAGCCCTCAAGCGGCAGAACCCCGGTTTCGGTCGGCAGCCGCCGATCATGGTCGTCGTAGGTCGCCATCGTCAGCCCCAGCGGCGCATCGTTGACATGCACATTCACGATGTCCGCATTGCTGATTCTGTCCATATCATCCACCGAGCCGCCCGAAGTGTAAAGATGCCAGACATCCAGCAGCAAGCCGACATTGCCCGTACCACAAGCGGCCGCCAATTCCAGCATGCCTTCCATGTCGTAGATGAAATCATGCTGATCGGCCGGGCGCAGCGTCTGCGGACCAATGAATTCGATGCCGAAGCGAATGCCATGATCGCTGCAAACCTCGGCGATCGCCTTGAATCGCTCCAGGTGCCAAGCGAAATTCTCATCGAATTCGCGCTCGGTCGAAGAAGGCGGGCACCAGGTCGATGAGCGCAGCGCGCCCAGCTCAGCGCCCAGCGCCGCATACTTCGGCAGCGCCGCCAAATCATCGCGCCAGTCTTCGTGCTGCCAGCGCACCGTCATGCCCCAGGCGCCATACTGGATGCCGGCGTCGTCAAACAGCGCCCGCACATAATCCGCGCCATGTTCGTCCGCCAGCGCCGCCGCTTCGGCGATACTGAAATCCAGACCCTCAAAACCCGTGTCCTTCGCCAACTGGAGATTCTCCGCCAACGACAATCCGCGTATCCCTAGCGCGCCCGGGCTCAATGTCTTGTACATCTGTGCTCCCCTTTATCAATTCATACGCCTTGCCCCGCAAACTATAACCCATTACGGCTTCCATTACAGCGCCCGCTCCATCTGTCCGATAGCCGAATATGTTGGCGCGCGCGCTGCACGAAAGCCGCCCACGCAGAATACCATGCGTGTGCCTGCGCGTAGCTCCCCCTCTCCCCTTGTGGGAGAGGGGGCCGGGGGGTGAGGGGTTGGAATTTAGTCCTCGGTGGTGAAAAAGGAAAACATTTAACGTACAATGCCCGCCATGAACGCCGACGTACTCAAGCGGCAAGCGGGCGAATTCGCCGCCAACCTCGTCGAATCGGGCATGATCGTGGGCTTGGGCAGCGGCAGCACCGCCATCTTCGCCACCCGCCGCATCGCCCAGCGCCTCCACAGCGGCGAGTTGGCGAAGGTCCACGGCCTGCCCACCTCGCTGGCCACCGAAGCGGCCGCCAACGAACTCGGCATTCCGCTGACGACCCTCGCCCAGCATCCGCGTCTCGACATCACCATTGACGGCGCCGACGAAGTCGATCCCGATTTCAATCTCATCAAGGGCGGCGGCGGCGCCCACCTGCGCGAGAAGATCGTCGCCCAAGCCACCGAGCGCCTTGTCATCGTCGCCGATGACTCCAAACTTGTCGACCAGCTCGGCACAACTTGGGCCATCCCGATCGAAGTCATCCCCTTCGGCTGGGAGTCGCAAGCGGCTTACCTGGAATCACTCGGCGCGACGCCCAGACTGCGGATGGTCGGCGACGCGCCGTTCACAACTGACCAGGGCAACCGCATCCTCGACGCGGACTTCGGTCCCATCACCGACCCAGCCTCCCTGGCGCGCCAGCTCGAATCCCGCGCCGGCATCGTCGAGCACGGGCTCTTCATTGGCATGACGCGGGATGTGGTGGTTGCGGGCAAAAGCGGCGTCCGCCACTTGCGCCGAATCTAGAAACGCCTATGTGTCAAAGTCAAAGCTTTTCATGATTCTGTTTGGCATGAAATCCGGATTATTTCGGTTTTCCTCTTCCCAACGCAACAAATGTGCTACCAGTTTCCGATAGAAGTTTCCTGCATAAACAACCAATCTTTTGTCTATATGCTGTCGAACGGGTATCTCGAAGACGAAATCATTGTTTTCAAAACTAAGGTCAATCTCTTTTGGGATACAAAGTGTTTTGAGGGTATTACGTAGCTCATAGCACAACTCAATAATTTCGTCTTTGCCGTAGGCTAGACCTAGGTCTGACCGCAATTCGTCTGGGAAGATCTCGCCAAAGATTGCCTTATAGCGTAAACCTACATCAGATTTCCGTCGTGTTCCGGCGAACGTTCCATCAATCAAAAAGAGCACAGTTACAAGCTGGCAGAGATTGCGACCTCTTTTTTGATTTTCTTCGTGCATAAACAGAAATCGGTAAACCTCGTTTTGAAGACCAGTCAAAGGTTTTTTCTCAATCTCGGCATGTATCCACAGTGCGAACTTCGAATAAATCGCGGCAACGTTTATTGCTTTCTCCCCCGTCGGACGTGCAATTAGAACATTATTGGCATATGTGTCAGATGTAAGTACTCCATCAGGAATGTGGAAACCTTTTTCTGTGAAGCAATTGTGAATCAGCATCTTATAAGCCCGAAAGACCTCTTCGTGGTCTCCGCGAAATATGGACTTCAGAGTATTGCGCCTTGATTCTCCGCTGAGAGATTCCGCTAAAGCTAACTGACCAAAAAGTCTGATAGGATACCCTGTCAGGTAGTCTTGTATCGTCGGCCTGACTTTGTACCAAGTCAACGCACACTCCGTTATGGTTCGTTCCATACCAGTTCCATCAGCGACGGTTAATGACACTAAGCGGTTCTCCCTATGCGTAACGGTGAGTTTGCCTGGTCCCGACACTCGTTTATTCACTAGTGTGTTTATCTTCTCTAAAAGCCTGCCCACCTATACCAGCTTATCACAATCTTCCAGCTCCCCCCTCCGTGAAGCCTCGGGGAGCGGGGCGGGGCGTCAGGGGGTCACAACCGCGAACATCCAGTCGCCACCCCAACCCCCATCCCTGCTACAACAGTCTCGAACTCAGCCCAGGCCAAACCCATGCCCAGCAAATACTCCGTCCAACAGAAAGCCGAAGCCATGCGGATGCTCGAAATCGGCGACCATATCGGCTACGTCCACTTCACGACTGGCATCCCCGAACGCACACTGCGCGATTGGCGCAAAAAAATGCGCGACCGGTCAGATTGCCAAACCGCCGAAAAAACTTTCCCCTCGGCGGCAGAATGGCGGCAAGATGAGGAGACTATCGTCGACGAGAAATCCCAACTCACAGACGCCAGCGAACCCGACAACACCGACATCGAAGACTTCACCTACATCCGCGAACAACTCATGAAATACGCCCGCCAAATGGCATCCGACCTGAGACCTAACGAACCCGACTCCAACCGCCGCACCCTCGCCCTCGCCCGCATTCTCGACCGAATCCAATGGCTAGACGAAATCCTGCCCGACCGCATACCCGAACGCGTCATCCGCCACGTATTCCACTATGACGGCAAAGACCAGAATCACCCGCCCTGGCATGGCGCATCCCAACGCCACGCGCGCCTATCGCCGGAAAATCTGCCGCCCAATCCGTCCGATCCCGCATCCCCGCCCGATGACTACGCCAACTAAGCTGATTTTCCCTCTGTGCCTCTGTGTCTCTGTGGCAAAATATCTTTGTGCCCTTCGTGACTTGGTGGCAAATATTTCTCGGTGTACTCGGTGTACTCGGTGGTAAAATGCCATTACAAGACAGCATCAAGCAAGGAGCCAGCCCCATGACCAACTCCCCCAAATGGCGCGACAACGGCGTCCGCATCGTCCGCAGCGGCGAGCTCGATTCCAACACGCCGCAAACACCGGGCATGACCCGCGCCGCCGCCATCAATTACGCCAAAGCCGGCGCCGAGAAACTCTGGGCGGGCACCGTCAACATTGAGCCCGATGCCAAAACCGGCGCCCATCATCACGGCGAGCTCGAAAGCGTCATCTATGTGCTCAGCGGCCGCGCCCGCATGCGCTGGGGCGACCAGTTGGAATACGTCGCCGAAGCCGATGCCGGCGATTTCATCTATGTCCCGCCTTTCGTGCCCCACCAGGAAATCAATGCAGATCCCGACCAGCCGCTGGTCTGCATCCTCGTCCGCAGCGACCAGGAAGCCATCGTCGTCAACCTCGATATCGAACCAGCCGAGACATCCGAAACCATCTGGATCGGCCCCAACCATCCGGCGGAGTGATAATCTTTAACCACCGAGGGGAGCGTAGACACAGCCCTCCTACACCGAGTTTTTTCGAGGTCACCGAGAGGAGGAGCGATCAGCCATATCGACGCGCAGCGGTAGCTCGCCCCTATGGGGCTTGTCCATTACTGGCCATTATGCGCGAATTTGCACGCGATAGCCTGGAAAAAGTTGCGTCATTCGGGCGAAATCCGCTGTAGCATTGCATTTTCGCTAGTGGCAACGCTCACCCTCTCCCCTTGTGGGAGAGGGGGCCGGGGGGTGAGGGGTATGTCACGGCACCAGCAGCACCTTGGACACATCGCCAGGCGCCTCGATCAAACGCTCGAACCAGTGGCCGCCTTCACCAAGCGGCGCCTCATGGATCCAGGGGTCCAGGCGAATCGCGCCCGCGCCCAGCAGCTCCAGCGCCCGCGCGAAATTCGCCGGCGTATAAGCGAATGAGCCCACCGCCGTGATCTCCCCCCGGATCATCGCCGCGACCGGCATTGCGCTGCTCTCCTCATGCAAGCCGCTGAGGATCAACCGTCCGCTCGCCTTCGTAGCCGCCACGCACTGCTCGCGCGTCAGTGCTGTGCCAACCGCGTCGATCGAAACAGCGACGCCGGCGCCATCGGTCGCTTCGAGCACTGCCTCGACCGTGTCGACTTCGCTCGGCTGAATCGCGATGCCACCCAGCACATCAGCCATCGCCAGCCGCGCCTCATCAATCTCAGCGATGAAGACGCGCGCCGCGCCCTGGTAGCGCAGCATCTGCAGCGACAGCAGGCCGATCGGTCCGGCGCCGATAATCAAACAGTCTGCATCGGAGACCGCGCCCGCCAACTCGGCGATGCGCACGGCGCAGCCCACCGGCTCGGTCAACGCGCCCGTCCGCGTGTTCATGCCTTCCGGCAGGCGCAGCGCCAGTTTCGCCGGCGCGCTAAGGTATTCGGCGAAAGCGCCGGGGCGATGCGCGCCTATCAGACGCCGCGTCCCGCAGAGCTGGTTCAAGCCGGCCGCGCAGGGCTGGCAGTCGCCGCAGTACCAGAGCGGGTTCAGCGTCACCAGGGCCCCCAGCGCCAGATCCGGCCGCAGCTCCGGCACGAGGGGGCCGAGATCGACGATCTCGCCGGCGAATTCATGTCCCATGATCAAGGGCGGGACGCGCAAGGCGTTATGGCCCAAGTAGCCGCTCAATTCCGAGCCGCAGATGCCGGCGTGCCCGACCCGCACGACGATCTCATCGGCGGCCGCTGTCGGCTCCGGTTCGTCACGCAAAGTCATCGTCCGCGCCGCTTCCCATACCAATGCCTTCATGGCGTCACCCCTACTGGTTTTATAGCCGATTTGCTTCGCGTTACGCGCCTGCATTATACTCGGCGGCATATCACTATCCAGTATCCAGGGTGAGGAATCCGCATGAAGATTGAGCGCATTGAAGTTGTAAAGGTCAATATTCCCACGCGGAAATACAGCGTGAAGCCCCGGCGCGCCAGCTGGAATGATACCGATGAAGTCGGCAACCCGATGTCCTGGTACCCGCACGTCAAGCGCCACCGCAGCAAGTGGATTGACATGGGCTGGGGACCAGTTTGGGTCAAGGTCACGCTCGAAGACGGCACCTGGGGCTTGGGCTCCTCCATCTACAGCCGGCCGGTGTCCGCCATCATTGAAGATCACCTGGCGCCGCAGCTGGTGGGGCAAGACGGCTTCGCCATCGAGCGCCTCGCCGATATGATGTTCCGTTTGACCAAGCTCTACGGCTCTTGGGGTTTGGCTTCTTACGCCGTCAGCGCGGTGGACCTGGCGCTCTGGGATGCCAAGGGCAAGGCCCTGGGCCTGCCGGTCTACAGTCTCATCGGCGGCAAAGTGAAAGATCGCATCTTCTGCTATTCAACCGGCAACGACATCGATTGGTATCAAGAACTGGGCTTCACCGCCCACAAGCTGGCTTGCCCTTACGGACCGGCCGATGGGCTGGCCGGCTTGCGGAAGAATGTCGAACTCATTGCCAAAACGCGCGAACAGGTTGGCGACGCCTGCGAGATCATGCTGGATTGCTGGATGTCGCTGGATGTCGATTACGCCGTGCGTCTGGCCGAGGCGCTGCGCCCCTATCGCGTCAAGTGGATTGAAGAATGCCTGATACCGGAAGACTTCGACGCCCATGCCGAGCTGCGGGCGCGGCTGCCCTGGCAAACGCTGACGACCGGCGAACACTGGCATACCCATGTTCCCTTTCAGTATGCGCTGAATCACAACCTGGTCGATATCCTCCAGCCGGATATTGAGTGGGTCGGTGGCTTGACGACCTGCATCAAGATCGCGCACGCGGCGGAGGCGGCTGGCAAGCAAGTCATGTTGCACGCCGGCGCCCGCACACCCTATGGGCAGCACTTCTCCTTCGCGATGGCGGCGGTTCCCTGGATCGAATATTTCATAGGCGCGCCACCCGGCATCCCCTTAAGCGAATCGACTCCACTGCCGGGCATGTCTTACGCTGTTGATGGCTGGCTCGAGATTTCTGATGAACCCGGCTTTGGCTTGGGCATTGAGGAAGACTGGATCGAGCCGATCGGGAGTTGAAGTTTTTACCCCTCCCCCCTGCCCCCTCCCCGACGAGTCAGGGAGGGGGTGCTAGATGCGCGCGGGGTTGAGCTCCATACGGATTAAGTCTCATGATCATGGATTCGCGCTAAGGATCGGAGAATTGAAAAGAGCCAGAATTGGCCTGGTAGGCACGGGCTGGTGGGCGACGACAACACATCTACCCGCCCTGCAGGCGCATCCGGACGCTGAAATCATCGCGATATGCGATCTGGACGCGGACAAGGCGCGGAAGACAGCCCATGTCTTCGGCATCGACTCGATATACGGCGAATTTGAGACCATGCTCAAGCGCGAATCACTTGATGGCGTCATGGTCGCCACCCATCATGCGGCGCATTATCCCGTCGCCAAGGCTTGCCTGGAGCGCGGCAGACACGTTTTCATCGAAAAGCCGATGACGCTGTGCGCGAAGCAAGCCCGCGATCTCGTTGACTTGGCTGCGTCAAAGCAGCGGCAAATCGTGATGGGTTACAACAGCAATCACAGCCCCTTGGCGATCCGCGCCCGTGATGTCGTACGGAGCGGGGAACTGGGCGCCGTGCAATACATCAACGGATTATTCTCGCAGCACATTCGGCCTTTGCTCGCTGGCGAAGATGTCGTCCATCACGCCAGGCTTCATGGACCGGGCGATGTCTACGGCGACCCGATTCGCTCAGGTGGCGGCCACGGGCACTTGCAGATCACGCATCTGGCCGGCATGGCCTTCTTCATTACCGGACTGCGCGTCGCCCGCGTGCACAGCCTAATGGCGAATCATGGACTGAAGGTGGAGCTGGCGATCGCGATATTGGCCGAGCTTGATGGCGGCGCCTTGGCGAATTTTGGCGGCTGCAGCAACTTGCCCGGCGGCGGTCGCAGCTTCGGCTTGACCATCACCTGCGAGCAGGGCTGGATCGAATTCGATGACTCGCAGGGCCGATTGATCATTCGCCGCGAAGGCGAAGAACCGGAACGCACCGACGATCGCGCATTCGCCGATAGCCACCAGGACCTCGACTTCGCGCCGACTCATAACTTCGTCGATGTGATTCTGGGACGGGCGGAAAACCATAGCGACGGCGTTATCGGCTGGCGCGCCGTCGAGCTGCTTGATGCCGCCTACCGCTCGGCGGGGCAAGGGGGCGCCGGCGTTTCGCGTGACGAGCTCTATGCGGAGCAGACCTCATGATCATGGATTCGCATTGTCACGCCTGGTCACTCTGGCCATACCAGCCACCGGTGCCGGATTCAGCGACGCGCGGTTCCTGCGAGCTACTGCAATTCGAAATGGATGCCAACGGCGTCGATCGGGCGCTGATTGTCTGCGCTGAGATTGAAGGCAATCCGGACAACAATCAGTACATTCATGACAAGGTCGCGGAACTTCGGCGCCGATTCGCCTTTGTTATTGATGTGGACAGCCTTTGGAAAGACAGCTATCACCAGCCAGGCGCGGCGGAGCGGCTGCTAGCAGGTCTAGAGAGGTGGAAGCCGGCGGGATTCACCCATTACATCAACGACCCGGCGGAGGATGCCCGCTGGCTGAATTCGGCCGACGGCATTGCGATGTTCGAGGTGGCGAATGCGCAGGGCGCGCTCGCCAGCATTCACTGCCGCCCACAGCATCTGAGGGAGATCCGCGCCTTGGCGGGCCGCTTCCCGGAACTGCGAATTTTGCTGCATCATATGGGGCATCCCAAGCTGCTGGAACCCGAAGGCTTGAGCGAGATCCTTGCGACTGCGCGCCAGGACAACGTCTTTATCAAGGTCTCGGGCTTCTACAACAGCACGACAGCGCCCCCTTGGGATTATCCCTTGCGCGATGTACAGCCGGTCGTCCACGCCCTCTACCAGCGTTTTGGCGCGAGCCGTCTGTTATGGGGCTCCGATTATCCGGTTTGCTGTCAATTCCATAGTCATCGCCAAGCCATTGAGATTCTGCGCCACCACTGCCGTTTCATTTCAGCGGCTGATATGGACGCGATCATGGGCCAGAATCTAGCGGGGCTGCTGGACAAATGACCCCGCTCTTAGACCTAATACCGCCACATTTGACGAAATCGTAGGGGCGACTCTGTGAGTCGCCCGCCGTTCATTCGCGTTATGAACCATTAGTCGCTCAAACCGAGGCGCTCGAATTGCTCCGGCGGCGCGTCGTTGGCGCGCATCAATTCGACCAGCTTCTCAGTCATTTCCGCTTCGACAGCGGCGTCCTCAATCGGATTCAGTTGCCCGGGATCCGCTTCCAAATCAAAGAGCAGGGTCTCAAAGAAGGGGATCCACAGTGGCGCGCGCGAGGCCGGGATCTTCATCGTCCGGCAGCCTTTGGTGAAGGGGAAGGGGGCGGCCAATTCGATATCTTGCAGTTCCTCCACTTGGAAGCGATGCCGCATGTGGGTCGTCATCAGGGTGTAATTGTAGAGCGGGAGATTGTCTTCATCGGCTGCGGCGCGCATATAGACGTAGCGTCCGTCGGTGACGTTCACGTGTCCGCCGTGGGCGCCATAGAGGGCAGCTTCGCGCGCTGGCGTGTCATCAGCGACCGTCCGCCGCAGCGGAACCCCTTGCATATCCGCGGGGCGCTCGATATCAAAGTACTCCAGCAGCGTCGCCGGCACATCAATATTCTGCACCAGGCTGCTGCGCCGCTCGTCCGCCACCTTCGCCCGCGGGTCCCACACGAAGAAGGGGATGTTCGCCAGCTCGTTGTACCAGGGCATGCGCATCTTGCCCCACCAGTCGTGTTCGCCCAGATGGAATCCATGGTCGGTCGTGACAATCAGCAGCGTATCGTCCCAAAGATTGAGCTCATCCATCACATCAAG
This sequence comes from Chloroflexota bacterium, assembly GCA_011523705.1. Taxonomy (GTDB): domain Bacteria; phylum Chloroflexota; class Anaerolineae; order Aggregatilineales; family Phototrophicaceae; genus UBA6055. The sequence goes on from WTGC01000028.1 coordinate 9,880, forward strand.
CACCGAGCCCAAGTAGTGATCGCACATGCTCATTAGCGCGGCATATTCGTAGCGCATGTGCTGCACTTGTTCCGGCGGCTCGGTGATGCGTGTGTAGGGTGGCCAGTCGAATAGGGGTCCGTCGTACTCATGCGGGTAAAGCTCTTTCCAACCCGGCTGAGTGAAGAATGGCTCATGTGGATCGAAAGTTTCGATTTGCAGATACCAGTTGTCCGCCGCCTGATTCTTCCGTATGAACTCGATGCCTTTGGCAAATGTCTGCGCCTGGGGCATCAAGCTTTCATCGTTCAGATAGGTTCGATTGACTTCGTCTTGCAAGCGCGTGCGGAAGCGCCAATCGGCATCCTTGCTGCTGACGCCGGCTTCAACGACGCCCTTCCAGGGATCGCCCTCCTGTCCGCGCGAGAATTCGTGCGTGGTAAAGCGCGTGTGATAGGTGGCGCCGCCGTCTTCCCAATAGTGCTGATGGTCGGTGACCTTGTGGCTATGGACGCCGTTCTCGTCAAGAATCTGCGGCATGGAGTCGTCGAAGGGCTCCAGCGGACCCCAGCTGCGATGCAGGAAGTTGTAACGGCCCGTATGCAGTTCGCGCCGGGCGGGCATGCAGGGCATACTGCCGATGAAGGCGTTTTCGAAGGTGGCGCTGCGTTGCGCCAGGCGGGCGAAGTTTGGCGTGTGCACCCAGTCGCAGCCGTAAGGCTCCATCAGACGGCGATTGAGCGAATCGAACATGACCATGATTGCTTTCATGAACTCATCCCTTCATTAGGAATTGAGGATCTATCACATGTATTCTATAACAGATCGGGGTCAATCTCGCGCCGCCCGTCATGCGTTTTACGAACGGACGCGGCGACTATTTGTGCCATAATGCCCGCTCGACATAAACTTATCATGAATGACGATGTCAATAAAAGGATTGCGCCAGCATGATTAGGTTGTTTGCATTGAGCATGATCGCCGTATCGGGTCTGGCAATTGCATCATTCGCCAGCGGCGATTTTGCGCCTTGTTCCATAGACCAATTGTCAACCGCTCTGGCGACGCTGGCGGATTACGCTGCTCTGGAAGATAGATTGCCAGAGGTTGAAACGCTGGACGACTTGATCAGCTTTAGAGACCTGCAGTTGAGACGACGCGATGCCGTATGGAAATCGCTGCCGCGCTGCGCCGAATCCATTGAGCTGGGCGAATTGCTAAGCAAACGCTACGGCCTGTTCGCAGCAATGCGCGCGGATCACTTTTTGGCCATGGAAAAAGGCGCTGCTTTCGTTGGGTCGTTTGCAAATCCCTATTCCGAACCATTTTTCGACGCGACATTCTTTGAACGCTATCGTCAGTTGTGGAATGATGTTCATACTAGGTTGCGAGGCGATGCGGACTCGACTGAAGCAGATGGCGCATTACGCATGTGCAGGTGGTCTGAACTCGGCGCCTTGTTTCAGGCGGTGAATGAATACCTTCTGCTGTTGGAGTCGTTTTCCAGCATAAAAGCCTATAGCGATATGGCAAGATATGGATCCGCTCAAGTCAATTGGAGCGATGAGTTGAGGTCGCGCCTGCCGAGTTGCAAATTGGCATTTGAATCGAGCATTCTCATGCGACAAGACAGCTTGGATCGCGCCACATACTTCAGTCTTTTCGTCGCTGGCGTCGCGGCTGAAGAGATCCCTGATGAAGAGCGCCGCGGGCGGAATTACAATCAACTCTTGGAAATGCTCAAGCCCGTTGCCAACGGCTACGAGGCGCATGCAAGTACCTGGCTTTACAGCAGCACGCTGAAGAGCTGCACAGTCGAAGAACGCGACGCGCTAAATGAAATCCTGCTCGGCTATCTGGCGCTGCTCAGGCTGGCCGCGGACGCTGGCGAGCGGACAAATCTAATCGATTTTGGGCGTGCGCAAATCAGATGGCGCGAAGAACTTTGGCCGCGACTGCCGTCATGTTCGGAGGCGTTGGAAATCGGCGCCGTCATTCGTGAGAGCGCTGGCGATACCGTCGAATTCGAGGACGACTATCTCGCTTGGCTGCCCCAAGGCGCGATTGAAACGCTCGAAGATGCCATCAGCGTCGACGCGCGTCTCGCGCGAAGGCTGGAACACATCATCTCCGATAAAATGGGCGGCAATTCCAAAATGAGCTCGTCACTGGCGCGCGAGATTCATAAGCCCACTTGCAGTGCAGAAGCCGTCGATGACATTGTTGAAGTCATTCGAAGCTTTCAAGACGAATTGGAAACCGCAGAGGCGGGCAACGCCTGGACGGGCGGGCTTATGTCCCTTATAGACGCGCGGATAACCTGGCGCATTGAAAGCAAGGCGACGCTGCCGAATTGCCGCATCAAGTATGACCTTGGCAATTTCTTGTCGTACGACGTCCTGAGTTACCTCTCCGGCGGCATAACAGTTCTAAGCCAGCTATTAAATCAAGGCGACTGGTTGCAGACCACAGTTGCCGCCATAGAAGAAGAGCCCGGCGCAGGCGACAATGGGCGCCGCTACAGCAACAACCTGCGAGCCTGCGTCAGGGAGGAGTTGACGCGTTTTCGCGACAATGTTGACGCGTACCTCAGCGTAATCGCGCAAGCGCCGGTCATCGAAACCGCGCCAGACTTGTTCCGTCAGATGAATCGAATCTTGGATTGGCGACTTGAGGAATGGGTGGATCTATTCGCCTGCGCTGAAACATTCGAGATCGGACTGCTGATCAACCAGATAGCCAGCGATACCGTGGCTGCTCACGCCCTTGAATTCGTCGGCATATCCCCGATCCTGAATCCTTATATCGAAAGCCGGCGGCGTGACATCAATACGCTGGCGGAAAAGGTACAGGAGATCCCGCGCCGTATCGATGAAAGTGAAACAACGCTAGACCAAAAGGCCGAGACTCCCACGCTGCCGCTCTGTACCGATGACCAACTGGGCACGGTTCTGACCCTGCTAGGCGATTTCCGGAAGGCGCCGAAAGGACTAATCGAGGGCGTCACACCGGAGTCCGTTCAGGCATATAGAGAGTTTCAGTCTGCCTGGCGCCAAAGAATCTGGGCGCAAATTCCAGCTTGTTTTGAAGCGGTGGAGATCGGCTTGTTGATGTCGCGTCAGTTCGGTGATGTGCCGACCATTTACGCCCTTGTGCAGGCAAATGTGAGTGAAGAGGATGATCCCTACATGCAATCCAGATACTGCGACATCCGGGCTTTGGGCGCCTGGATAGGCGTTCTCTCCTCTGGCGATCGCCAAACGATGGTTGACGTTTTCTCCTGCGTCGGCCTCGAAGCGCCACCGATCACCGAATAGAAGGCAGCAAGCCCTAAAAGCGACTGTATAGGGCAAACGCGATCCATCCGGCGGCTTAGTCAATCGCCGCCTTCAGCGCCATCACCGCCGCCTCTTCCGCTTCACGCACTTGCACGACTTTATCGCGAATGTCAGCGCGCAGCTCGGCAATCTCGGCGTCGCTTAAGGGGAAGTCGCTTTCCGAATCCGTCTTCAGCGCTTCCAGTCGGTCGCGGCATTCAATGATCTCGTCCAATTGCGCCGCGCCGCTTTCGATGAAGAGCTGGGTCCGACGGTCGATCGCTGCGCGGGCCTCGCCGAGCATGGGCGCCTCTTGCGGCAGCAGGCCATCGCGCAGCGCAGCCCAGGCTTCGCCCGCGATCCGATATTGGACCGCGACATCACTCAAGGCGCCGGAATCCAACACCTGCGCCGCCTCATCGAGAAATTCGGCGTAGACATCGCGCTCGGCTTGCACCGTCTTGCCAAAGGCCGGGCCCAGAAATGTATAGGCGGTGGTCAGCGCCGCCAGCAGCGGGCGTCCTGTCGGGTACTCTTTCGCCCAGCTGCCGCGGCTGGTCTTCGCCAGCATGTCCGCCCAATGCTCCAGGGCGCGCAAGCCGAAATTCTTGGCAGAGCCTTTGGGCGGCTTTTCGGTCATCAGCTTGACGCAGCCGGCGAGACCAGCACGTATCGCCTCGGGCAGCGCGCTTTCATCGGGCGCGCCGAGCAGCAGAAGCGCGTGCCGCTCCTTTTTGATGCGGCCGCGGGCTTTGTCCAGGTCTTCCGTGCTGATCGTTAAGGATACGCGGCTGCGGTCGCTAAGGTAGGCTTCGCCCTTTTCCGGCTCGTAGCCGTAAATGACTAAGGGCATCCCACCCCACATGCCTTCATCATAGGGCAGCGCATTGTAGGGCAGCAGCCACATATCGGGACTGGCGACCGGAGCGTAGCCTTCTTCCAGCGCGTTAATCAGATTCTGGCGTCCTTTTTCGGCGCTGGCGCTTCGCCTCAGATCCCGCGGGATTTTCAATCTGTTGAAAATTGTCTCCATCGGGTCAAAGGTATTGCGCGTCAGCAGGTTGACCTGTGGATCGTAACCCTTGTAGTGGAAGGTGAAATAGCCGAACGCGACGCCGCCGCTGATGCCGAGCAGCATCGCTTCGCAAAAGGGTTTGCCCGTGTGCGGCGCCTTGACGCCTTGATAATCCAGGGCATTGCGGATGGCGGCTGTGTCCCAATAGCGTCCTTCAAATTGCCTGAAGTTGAAAAGTGTGGGCATGCGTTTGCGCTTTCTGGTCGTTTGCGGATATCCCTAGTTTAGAAGGGAATTCGCCTGCAATTGCAAAGTTGAGACATAGTCTGCATTTTACCACTGCCTTGAGGCGCGCCATACCGCTGTTGAGTTCTGGCGGGCGGGCGTCCCACTGGGTAGCGTCGGTCGCGTTGACACTGCCCGCCGACACTAACCTTCGATCGCCCACACGGACTGGGATGGGCGGGAGGGGTAGCTGGTAGGGCGCGCAGCCGCTGGACGATTCGTATTGCCACTTGTGATATGAGACGTCGCCGATATTCTTCAACGCATCGACAAGACACGTTACCTCCGAAGATCAGCGAATGCGACGATTCTTGGGGCGGCGACCGCTCTACTACGGCTGGACCATTGCGCTCGTATTGGCGATCACCGAGACCGTTTCATACGGCGTGCTCATTTATGCCTTTCCCGTGTTCATCGCGCCCTTGGAAGCGGAATTCGGCTGGTCGCGCGGGGCGCTCTCGGGCGCTTTCTCCCTGTCGCTGCTTATCGCCGGCTTGGTCGCTCTGCCCGTCGGTTTCTGGCTTGACAAACGGGGCGCCCGCCTCTTGATGACGGCCGGGTCGATTGGCGCGACCGTCATGGTCGTACTCTGGTCACGGGTGAACACGCTTCCGGAGTTTATCGCGGTGATGGCGCTGATGGGCTTCTTCGGCGCCGCGATCTTGTACGAGCCGGCCTTCGCCGTAATCGCGACCTGGTTTTCGCGGAAGCGTGGCCGGGCCATGGCGATTGTGACATTCATCGCCGGCTTCGCCAGCACGATATTTACGCCCCTGTCGCATGCGCTGCTGGAGGCCTTTGGTTGGCGACAAGCCATCCTGATTCTTGCGCTCATTCTGGGCGCGATTACGATTCCTTTGCACGCGCTCTTTCTGCGCCGAAATCCCGCCGATATGGGCTTGGAAACGGACGGCGAAGCAATCTCAGCGAAAGCCAGCGAAAGCCCGCCCATCAATCTGCGAGCGGTGCTACGCTCTCGCTATTTCTGGCTGCTCTCCTTGGCTTTCTCGCTTTCGACCTTGAGCATTTTCGCTGTGCGCATCCATTTCATTCCGCTGTTGATCAGCGTCAAGATTCAGCCTGGCAGCGCGGCGCTGGCCAGTGGCGCCATCGGCGTGATGCAGGTTGTCGGGCGTATGATCTTCGCCCCGGTCGAAGTCCGCTTTTCCAGCCGAACGATGGCAATCGGCGTCTTTGTCCTGTTGAGCGCCTCGCTGGCGATTCTGCTTCTGGGCAGCGCGCCCTGGCTGATCGTTCTCTTCGTCGCCCTGTTTGGCATGGCGATCGGCACCCATACCCTCACGCGCCCGCTCATGGTCGCCGATACATACGGCGCCGCCTTCTACGGACGCATCAGCAGCGCCATGGTCATCTTCCTTACGCTGGCTGGCGCGGCCTCACCCTTCGCCGCCGGTGTCATGTTTGATCTATTCGGCTCCTACAGCCCGGTGCTGGCGCTAACTTGCGCGTTCAGCTTGCTGTCTGCTGTCTTGATCTGGCTGCTGCCGAAGAATGGGCGTTGAACTCCACAGCCCGGGCCCTCCCGGACGAGTAAATGGCGACTGGACAGCCTGTTGAGCCAGCAAATAATCGCCGCGGATTCTGTATTTTCTTGTGCTTTTTCGGGCGACCTGATAGGTCGCCCCTACAGATTGGGATTGGAGGGAGGGCGACACAAGCCGAGCGTAGGTCGCTTGGACACTGACCGCCGACACAGCAGTGCGAGAGGGGGAGCTATGACAAAGCGTGCCGGAGGTATTGAGGGGGCGAGCCACCGGCTCGCCCGTACACACAATCTTGAGAGTGAGGACGACCCAAGAGTCGCCCCTACAGATCGGGATTGGCGGCGGGGGCATTGGTGGAGCGTGATCGTATGAGACCTTAAAGGCAGCTATTAGCGCGTAACCCAGCCGGCGGCGATTCTCCCTTCGGTCTCTCCCCAACTGCGTACGCCGCTGGTGGCGTCAGCCGCTTCGATATTGCAGGCGGCCACCGCGCAAGCCATCCACGCGCAGGCTTCCGGTTCCAGCCCGCGCATCAAGGCCGCAATCAGACCGGCGTACGCGGCATCACCGGCGCCGGTTGTGCCCGCCACATCGACCTGGAAGGCGGGATGCCAGGTCTGAAAGCCCGCCCAGTCATCGGGCGCTCCCCCGATCGACGACAAGAATGCCAGCCGCGATCGGTCATCGGATCCGCGCAGGAAAAGGCCCCGTTCGCCCAGTTTGAAGCCGGCGATACCAGCACCCATCGCGATGAGCTCATCTGCCAGGCGCGTCAGATAAACGGCAGTCAGAGAATTGAGCAATCCTTCGCCCCAGCGCGCGAGATCATTCGGGCGCAGCATAAACATGATTTCTTCAATGCTGGGCACAAAGATATCCACCAAGGGCAGGCAGCGCTCCAGGATTGCGCGCCAGTTAGCGCGCCCACTCGGCGAATCGGGTGGCGGCAGCGACATGTCAATGGAAGTGACAGGGCCCAAATCTTTCACGGCGCGCAATGCCTTCAGCAAGTTGGCGCCATCGTCAGCGTAAAGGCGAGGCAGAAGCGTCGGATAACCCAGGTGAAAGTGCTTGCAGCCAGCGACTTGATCCAGATTGATGTCCTCAAGCGAATAGTCGTTGTAGACGCCCGTGTGCGTCAGCAAGGTGCGGTCATGGTTTTGCGGTTCGATAACGATGGTGTAGGGACTGGCCGCATTTGACGCGATTTGGATGTGATCGCCCAGAGTAGGCTCGAAAGAGCGCACGTAGTCGATGATGGCGCGCCCGACCCAATCATCGCCGACCAGCGCCTGCAAGCCGACATTGACTCCCAGCCGATGAAGCGCCAACCCGGTGTTGGACACGGCGCCGCCGGTGGAATACGATATCGGACCGATTTCATGCACCTTGCCGGCGGCTATGACCTGTTCGGGCTGCAGCGACGACAAGTCGGGCAAGATATCCAGCGCGATATGGCCCGCGACGATCACATCGGCGGGCATCAGTCGCCACTCAGATCTTCCAGCCGGACGGACGCAGATATGATTTCTCCATTGACGGCGAAAGCCTGATGATTGTTGGCATAGAGCGAGACCGTCAGCACTTCCGCGTCCGGGGGCAGCGTGGGCAAATGTTGCCACTCGCCATAGAGCCGCGCCAGTTTCACGCCGTTGACATACAGATGGGCATGTCCTTCGCCATTGACCGGCGCCAAATCAACATTTTGCGGCGTGAACTTAAAGTTGCTGGTTTGCAGCTGGATATTGAAGCTGCCGTCGTCGAGGGCGTAGACCTGCAAATCGAGGGTTGGGGCATCGCGCGCGTCCAGATTGATGATCCGGTTGGGGTCGTGCATCAGCTCATCTAGCGGCGTATCGCGGTAAGGATTCGCGCCCTCGATGATGGGCGTCCAATAGACATCGTAGGCCATAAAGCATTCGAGATCGCCGCCCCAGACTTCACGCTGCCCGATGACGAAGGTGTAGCGCCCCACTTGCCCCTCAGGGTGCCAGAGGGCGACCGTGTAGCGGCCATCCTGTGGCGCGCGGAAGAAGTCATCATCGTAGTTCCAGAAATGGACGCGTCCGAATCGTTCATAGAAATAGGCGGGGTCGTCTCCCAGCGCGACCATCAGCGCGCCGGCGCCAGCGCGGACTTGCAATCCCGCGGGCAGCTCAGGCGGCCGGTCGCCGGGCAGGCCGGGGCCAATCACAGCCATCAGCGGCGCATAAATCACGTCGTCGTTCTCGTCGTTGGCGGGTATGCTCAAGCTCAGCAAGACAGATTGCCCGGCTTGGGCGTCAAATGCGAAATAATCGATATCCCAGCCGGGGTAGACATTGCCAAAATAGGCGTAGGAGATAGCCGGATCTGGCACTTGCCAAGGCGTATCCGCCCTTAAATCGGCAAATTCGCAAAAGGGCTGGTGAGCGTTTACCGATGCCGGCCAGGCGATGACAAGCAGGCATAGAAGCGAGAGCGCGGCGCGGCGAAGTCTATTCATCGTTTATCTCTTTCAAGGCAATGCCAAGCTAGTCCGGCAATTGCTGATTGGCTATCTATTTCAAAAAGTGGGAGAGCCAGCGGCTGACTTGTACACGCCATCTTGTACGGGCAAGCCGCTTGTCAGGCCGCGTGTCCTCCTTAGGGCGAGCAAGTCATCGCATCCAAAGTAATGCGACAGCGACGATTCAAGGGCACGCTTGTGTACTCATGTAGCGCGCCATCGAGCCAACTGACGATGACGCGGGTAATTTCCGCGTCGCCCAAGCCAAAATGAAGAACAAGTTCGTTGCCGGCGCCCAAGCTCGAACCCGACTTCAACTCCCGCATCTGCGACAATCCATCGTCGGTGACGACCTGCACACGCGTGCCAATGGCGTCACGGTCGATGGCGCCGCCGCCTTCCAGCTCGAAGGCGATCCAGTTGTTCCTTCTGCCTTGGTGGGCGGTATTGCGAAATAGCCGGTGCGCCGCATTCCACCAAGTTAAGGCGAAGTCGACGCGCCCATCGCGATCATAATCAGCCGTGCTGAATCCCATGGTCGCCGCGGCCCTGTCGTTGAATAGGCTCTGATCGATGGCTCTGAAACTGCCGTTGCGCTGATTGTGATACAGCATATCGGGATAAATGAAGTGCATGCCGCCAGATCCATACTCGGCCGGCATTCCATAGAGTTGGTCCGGATTCTCCAGTTGGGCGCCGCTCTTGCTGGCGACGGCCGCAGTCCCAGTCGCCGCCAGATACAGGTCGAGCCAGCCGTCATTGTCATAATCGAAGAAAGCCGTGCCCCAGCCGACGGCCGCGCCAGTCCTATAGGCGACGCCGGCGTAGTCGGCGCTGTCGACGAAGCTGCCATCGCCCAGGTTCTCCAGCAGCACCATGGCGCCGATCATATTGGAGAAATACAGATCCAGGTCGCCGTCATTGTCATAATCGCCCGTAGCCAAGCCCATGCCATGCACCACCGCATCGGCGCCAGCGCGCGCTGAGACATTGGTGAAACACCAGCCGGTGCAGCCCGGTCCATCGTTGCGCCACAAGACATTGCCGACCGCGTTGATCACCTTGTCGTTGACCACGTACAAATCGAGATCGCGATCATCGTCGTAGTCTACCCAACTCACCGCGAAGCCTGCGCCCAGCAGCAGCTCAAATCCGAGGAGGCCCGAAACATCGGTGAAGCTGCCATCGCCATTGTTGTGATAGAGCGCGTCACGATTGCGCGAGAAATCGACAAGCTCGCACTCGGGATAGCAAGACCAGTTCGTCACGTAAAGATCAAGATGGCCGTCTTCATCATAATCACCCCAGGCGGCCGATGTGCCTTTGCCAATATCGCCGACGCCGGCCGAAGCCGTGACATCCGCGAACCCAGCGCCCGCTAGATTGCGAAATAGCCGGTTGGCGCCATTGTTCAGCACATACAAATCGCGCCAGCCATCGTTGTCATAGTCGGCCCAGACGGCGCCGCCGCTCGGTGTATCGGGCAGGCTCAAAGCCTCTGAAAGCTCGGAAACGGAAAAGGCGCCGTCGCCCTTGTTGCGATAAAGCGCGTTGGGATCGAGGTTGCCGCTGACGAAGAGATCGACCCAGCCGTCCTTGTCGTAATCAGCCCAGGCGGAACCGGCCGCCAGATATGCGCCGTCATAAGGGACCGGCACATCTTCGTGCCAGATGGCGCGGTGGGACGCCGAAATGCCCGCCTGCGCGCTGACATCGCGGAAGAGGATCGTGTCGTCGAAGGCGGAAACCCAGCTCGCGCCGCAGAGAAACAGCAGAAGGATCGCCACCGAGGACATCGGTCTCATAGAAGGTCACCAAGGGGATGCACTGAGTTGCCGAGAATGCGGGCGACCTACAAGGTCGCCCCTTCGAGGCTTGTCCGATATTGCAGAAAGCCTGTTTTCCGTACGTCTTATCCCATCCCCGGCCCTTCCCCAGTGAACTAGGGAAGGGTGACTCGACGGCAGAATTTGAATACTCGGCGCCGTGACAGGCAGAAACCCGTAGTTCCGAGCGCACGCCAGAAGTGCTCCCCCTACCTTAGCTTGCTGGGTCACGTAGACATTGACCTTCGGGAAGGGGGATGGGGTGAAACCGGCGAGAAAGCATGGCGCAGTACCTGACAAGCCTTACCGCTTTTGCCTATTGGCGGGCCACTCATTGGGTCGCGCAGACATAGCCCCGCAGGCACCGACCGTCCTCCCTTAGCCGGCAGCATCATCGATTTGCCCGTCGCGCAAGTTGATGATGCGATCGGCATATTCATCGACGATGGGATCGTGGCTGGAGAGCAAAATGGAGACGCCCTTTTCGCGCACGAATTCACCCAGCACCGCCAGAACCATGTGGGTGGTTTCGCTGTCGAGTTCGCTGCTTGGCTCGTCGGCGAGGATCAGGTCCGGCTCGGTGACGAGGGCGCGGGCGATGGCGATGCGCTGCTGCTGCCCGCCAGACATCTCGTAGGGGCGGTGGTCATAGTAATCGAGCAAACCGACCAATTCCAGCGTATCAAGGATACGACTCCGGCGCTCGCGGCGGGGCACATTGCCCAGGCGCGCCATCACATCAAGGTTCTCATAGGCGGAGAAGCTGGGCAGCAAGCCCATCTGCTGGAAGACGAAGCCGATGCTTTCGCGCCGCCAGCGCGTACGTTCGACCTCTTCCATCGTGGCGATGTCGACGCCTTGAATCCAGATGTCGCCGCTAGTGGGGCTGTCCAGCCCGCCGAGGCAATTCAAGAGCGTGGTCTTGCCGCTGCCGGAGCGCCCGCGCAAGGCGACGAATTCGCCGCGTTCGACCTCAAAGCTGATGTCGCGCAGGGCGTGAACATCGCCCGAGTCCGAGGGATAGACACGCCCGACGTCCTTCGCAGCGATTACGGTATCGGTCATGATTTCCTCCGCAAGCGGCTGATGAGACCGCCGCGCGTGCCATTTTCGCCGACGCGGATTTCACGCTCCAGTTGGATTTCGCTCTGTGACGAGGTCTCGTCAAGGTTCTGCGCCGGGCGAATCATGATGCCGTCTTCGCTGACTTCCATCTCGACGCGGTTCTCGAAGCCGAGTTGCTCGCGATACTGTTTCGGGATTTGCAGGCGGCCCGCCGAATCAAGCACGATAAGTTCTTCAAAGTGATCGTCCCAGCGCTCGGCGAGTTCGGCGCGCTCTTGCTCGGCGTCTTGAGGCTGGCGCTTGACGCCCTGCCTGCTACGGCGCACAGTCTCGCTGGCCAACTTGCCATCGCGGATGGCGACGACGCGCCCAACATGCTGCGCAATTAGCGGATCGTGGCTGACGATGCAGATGGTCAGCCCCAGATCGCGGTTGAGCCGCTTGAAAAGGTCATAAATCTGATCGGAGGTCGTGGAGTCGAGCTCGCCGGTCGGTTCATCTGCCAGCAGCAGCTTCGGCTGATTCGCCAATGCAACAGCGATGGCGACGCGCTGCTGTTCGCCGCCGGAGAGTTGAATCGGCTTATGGTCGTAGCGATGCGAGAGATCGACCAAGTCCATCAGTTCGCGCGCGCGTTTGTCAATTTGCGAGCCAGCGCTGCCAGCCAGCGTCATCGGCAGCTTGATATTATCGAGGGCGGACAAGTAAGGGATCAGGTTGCGGCTGCCTTGCTGCCAGACAAAGCCGACCTCGACCTGTCGATAGGCGGTCAATTCGCGGGTGCTAAGCTTAAGCAAATTCTTGCCGTCGATTATGACTTGGCCCGCCGATGGGCGCGTCAAACCGCCGAGCACGTTCATGAGCGTGGTCTTGCCGCTGCCGCTGGCGCCGACCACGCCGACCAGTTCGCCTTGCTTGACCGTCAAGTCGAGCCCTTGCAGCGCCATCACCTCGATATCGGCGACTTTGAAGATCTTGTAGAGATCGTCGCAGATTACAAAGGCGCCGTTGCTGGTTGCCATTAGAGTGTCTCCCCCAACTTCACCGCCTGGAAGATGCGCATACGGCGCAGGATGACGAGCAGAATGAGCATGATGAGCAGAAAGGTCGCCAAGAAGAGCGCGATGATCTGGGCGATTTCAGTCCAAGCCATCGTCACCACATATGGCGGAACGACGCCTTCCAGACTGCTGACGAATTGCATATACGGGATGTAGAGTACGCTGACCACCAAGCCGATCCCCAAGCCAAGCGCCAAGCCCATGATGATTAGCAAACCAAGCTCCCAGGCGACCGAGACGATCATTGATGACTGCGACAAGCCGATGGCGCGCAGGATGCCCAGCTCGACATAGCGCCGCTGGTAAGAAAAGATCGTATAAAGCAAGAAGCCGATCATGGTGGCCAGGGACGACGTAATGAAGCCGATCGACAGCAAGCCGAAGAGCCCTTGCCGCTCCGGGCGTGATTGCTCGCGGTCGATCCGCGAGATCGGCTCGTCTACCAGTACGCCGGCGGCGCCGCGATCGAAGACGGCGCGGGTGAATGCCCGCTGATTGAATTCCGGACTGACGCGCATGATGACGCGATGCGCCAATTCGATCTGCGCTTGCTCAAAAAGATAATCGAGATTGCCGACGAAAAGCGCGCCGTCCTTTTCCGGATACCAGCGCGGGAAGTAATTGAGCTCGCCGACAATCTGCAAGTTTATCTTGAAGACTTCGCCAGCGCTGCGCAGGTCCAGCTCAAGCAGGTCGCCGATATCAAGGGCGCGGCTATCCATGAATTCACGTGATACGAGCACGGAATCCGGCTGCATCGCCAGCGCGTTGGTCAAATAGCCCAAGCGTAGATTGGCGAAATCGGAGCGCCAAAAGAGCACGGGTCCAAGGTCGGCGCGGTCGACGCCGACGAATCGGCCTTCGACGCTGCCCGATGTCAAGCGCGCTCTGGCGGCGTACTCGCCGATGCGGGTGGCGCCGAGGACGTGGGGCATGGAGGTGTATTCCGAGATATGCATATAAGCCGGGGGCGCGTCATTGCTGCCACCGCCGCCGGGCAAAGCGCTGGGATTCTGGCTGAAGACGCGCACCGACACATCGGCCGAAACGCGATAATACTGCTGTTCGTAGAGATAGCGGTCGATGGTGCGGGCGAATGAAGCGGTGTAAATGCCGAGGCTGATGGTCGAAACGAGCAGGATCAGCGGCAGATAGTAGGCGCCGGGCGAGCGCTCCAACTGCCGCGTCACAATCAACAAGCCGACGCTGTTGCTCCACTGGATCAGCCAAGCCATCGCCCGCAGCATGGGCGCCAGAAAGCGCAACAAGAATAGCGTCAGGGCGAAGATCGTTAAGGGCGGCAGCAGGAAAACCAGGGGCTGGTCATAGGCGTCTTCAATGTTGCGAACGCCGCCTTCGACATCAATCAGCCCGCCCTGCTGGATGATCTGATAATAGAAATAGCCGATCAAGATCAGCAGCAGGACATCGACGCCAAGCCGCTGCCACCAGGGGCGCTGCAGCAGGCGCGATTGATCCATTTTGTAGCTGATGATGGTGTGGCGAGCGGCGCCGATCGTCGGTACGACGCGGATGAGAATGGTGAAGAAGATCGCCAGGACAATGGTCGAGCCGATGGTCGGCGGCACGGAAACGATGAAGTGATGCCCCCAGCGGAAGTCCATAAAACTGCGGGAGGCGCCGATTAACTGAGTAAACAGAAGGGCAAGAAAGCCGCCAATGACGAGCGCGATCAAGCCCATGATGATGCCTTCGACCGTGGTCAAGCCGACGACCTGGAAGGGCGACGTGCCGCGGCTGCGCAGTACGGCGGTTTCGTTGCGTTGGCCATCAACGACCAAGCCCACCAGCATCACCAGAAAGATGATCAGCAGGACGACAATAGGAATGCTGAAAACGGTCAGCGTCAGAGTAAGGACGGTGACAATGCGCTGATAAGGTCGGAGTTCTTCTACCGGCGAGGCTTGGATATAAGTGCCGGACAAGTATTGGTCAGCGATTTTTTCGGTGTCGTTGTGGCGGCGGATGAGCTCGTCAACGCGGGAAGTGTTGACGCCGCTGCCATCAGTCACGATATACCAGACCGCCAGGTTGACTTCGGATTCGGTATAAGGCGCCAACTGCGTGCGGTAAGTCTCTTCATTGATGAGGAGGATGTCTTCAAAGACGTTGGGGCGATAGAACCAGTATTCGTCCTCATCGTCCCGGGGCCGCCAGATGCCGGCGATGCGAATCTGCGTGATCTGCATGGGATCGTCCGCGTCCAGCCGCCAATTATAGCCCTGGTAGTACTCGCCCAATTGAATGCCAAACTCGGAAGCGAATTCCTCATGAATCATCACATCGACATAGCTATCCGGCGATGGATCGGCCGGCGCCGGATAGACCCCTTCGACCAGTTCGACTTGCTCGGCGATATTCTCCGTTGTGCCGAAACTGACGTAATCGAGCGAACGGTTTTCGTCGCGATAATTGGTTTCACCCGATGGATAAAGGCGGAAGTTCTGCGTCTCCAGGTGGCGGACGACCAAGGTGGATTTCAAGCCCAGTTCCGACCCGCCCTTTTCGCGCAAGTAGCGATCTAGGTCGAGCGTCGCCTCCCAGTTAACCGGCTCGTTCCAGGAACCGATATAACTGAAAAGGAAAGAAAAGGGAGGACGATTGATGCGGTCGGGTCCCTCAGTGAGGCGCTCGGTAAGGACGCGAAAAGCCACCGACTCGGAATAGATCGGGATGGTCAATACCAGCGCCACCGCGACGGTCAAACCTAGGATGGTCGCCAGCGACAGCAAGGGCTGCGCCAGCAAGCGCTTGATCGCGACAACGACGACAGCGCGCATGCGCAAGTTGAATCGCTTCATGGACCGATAACCGTCTGTCCCTCTTCAGCGCCTTCGAGTATCTCGACCCGGCCATCGCCTTCCAAGCCCAGGCGGACATCGACCCGCTGTTGGACGCCTTCGTTTTGCACGACAATGAAGTTGCGGCCGCTGAACTGTCGGATGGCCGACTGTGGCAGCCAGAGCACATCATCGCGCTCTTCAATGACGACGGTGAAATTCATGCGGTCGCCGACATCGAATTCGTTAGCCGGCGGCTGTTCGTCAAACGCCACATGGACGAGCTCGTCTGTTGAAAGGCCATAAGGCGCGGGCAGCAGGGCGATCGTGCCGCTGTAAACGTTGCCCGGCAGCGCCGCCCGTTTGATGAGCAGAGGCATGCCCTCGGCCAGTTCCGTCAGATCTTCGGGATTCATATCGTCGGTGATCTCCAATACGGTAAGATCGGCCACCAATCCTACCGGATCGTAGGCGGCGATGGGCTCGCCCGGATCGGCGGAGAAATTGACCAAGCGTCCCGACATCGGCGCCGCCAACTCGGCCTGGGCAATGGTGGCGGTGATCTCGTCCACGCGCTTTTGCGCCCGCGAGACGTCAAAGCGCAATTGCGGATCGACGCCGCTGGTCAGCTCGTCGACGGCAACCTGCGCCAGATCGCGCTCTAGCGTCAGCAGATTGATTTGAAGCGTGGCGACACTATCCGGTATTTCGCCCGCGTTCTCGATCGCGTGGTCCAGCTTCAGTTGCGCCATTTCAAGTCCGAGGGCGGCGCGCTGGCTGTCGTAGCGCACTTTGCCCTCGGCGCTTTCCAGGATCGAAGTGGCGATCGCCAACTCCTCTTCCGCGTCCAGCAGTTGGTTTTCCAACCCGGCCGTGTTCAGGCGCGCGAGAACCTCGCCTTCAGCCACATCGGCGCCGGCATCCACAAAGACCTCCAGCACGCGGCCATCGATTTCAAATGCGATCTCTTCGGTGACCAAGGGCGAAATTCGCCCGAAAAAGCGGCGCTCGTATGTGATTTTTCCCCGCTCGACCTGATACACTGGTTTGCTGGGCACGACGGGTGTCGGGATCGCCGTGGGCTCGCCCTGTGTGATCGCGTCGCCGAAGGTCGCTTGGGATGCGCAACCGGTCAGGGCAAAGAGGCACAACAGCAAAAGCAATACAACTCGCACGGTATTCTCTTCCTCGCTCGTCACGTTATTCTGAGATGAATATTTGTCTGAAGATAGCGCTTTTCAGCCACCACTTCTGGTGAGCCGCGTTATTGTACAACATCCTGTTGCAGACTCCACCCAGGATTGACGGGGTTTTGCCCCCATCCCCCGGCCCCTCTCCCGCCATCTCTATGGCGGGCATCCCAAAATGAGGGAAAGGGAGTTTTCTTGGCGGCCACTTGGTTTTGAAGCCCCTCCCTCTTTAATGGGGTCGCGT
>WTGC01000213.1 GCA_011523705.1 Chloroflexota bacterium
GTCTCGTCGCCGATGATTTCGTGATGATAGCCATGCACGCGAAAGGCGGCGCCGCGCAGCTCTTCCTGCAGCCAGAAGGTCGGCTGATTCTCCGCCCCCTGCCGCTCCGAGATGATGACGGTGCGCTCGGACTCGGTCTCGTCGGCGTCAAAGAGCGCCCCGGTCATGCGGTCGGCTTCGGCTTCGAGCGCGATGTCGATCTTGTTGGCCGGCAGGGTCTCGAAATACTTGGTCGCGTCCATCGAGGTGAAGGCGTTCCACTGCCCGCCGGCGCGGTCGATTTCGCGGTCCAGCGCCCCAGCCGGGAAGCGCTCGGTGCCCTTGAACATCATGTGCTCGACCCAATGGGAAATGCCGGTCAAGCCGGTCGGCTCGTTGCGGCTGCCCACGCGGTAAGCCAGCCACCAACTGATGACCGGCGCGCTGTGGGCTTCGCGCAGGAGGATGGTGAGTCCGTTGGGGAGGGTGGTGTGGGTGAGGTCGGGCATGGGCGTCCTTTGTTGAATCGAGTCAAGAGCGCGGATTATAGCACGTTGCCTCGTACAGATGTATAGATGTTTCGCTTGCCGCAAGCCGTTCCGTATAGTAAATTAGCGCGGGTTTTGAAGCTAAAGGCGGGAACCATGAAAGCCGACGATTGGCAAATGAGCAAGGTTTTCCTCGGTGGCGGCGATGTGCAGTATGTGTTGCCCATATTCCAGCGCGAATACGCATGGGAAGAGGAGGAATGGCGAACGTTGCTTGATGATGTTGTCGAGACTTACCACGAGAGCAAGAACGCTCGTCACGAACACTTCTTAGGCTCGCTTGTGGTCATTGAAGAAGACAGCAAGAAAACACTGTTTCAGTCCTACACACTCGTTGACGGCCAGCAGCGATTGATTTCGCTTTCGCTACTTCTTTGCGCATTGCGTGATTCTTTAGAAGATACATCTGCTATAAAGCAGATTGACAAATACCTGCTCAATGCCGATGAGCATGGCCAATTGCGATACAAAATCCTACCGACTGAAAAGTACGATGATAGGAAGAGCTATCGCGCGATTCTTGACGGAAAACCGGCGGAAGGATTGCACTCCAGAATCGTACCAGCATACAGCTTTTTCAAGACGAATCTTTGTAGTTTGCTAGCAAATCCTCTGATCGATTCTCAGCGGTTCTTTTCTTGTATCCTTACCTCAATGTACATCGTATTTATTGAGCTTGTCCGGACGGACAAGCCTTACAAGATCTTTGAGAGCCTCAATCATAAGGGCAAAGCACTCACCGAAGCCGACCTTGTGCGTAACTATATTGCCATGCGACTGCCGGCCGAACGGCAACATGAACTGTTTCACGCCCATTGGTCGGAAATTGAGAAATTACTGTCCGAACAAGAATTGACTGCACGGATCCCTGAAGTGACAGCGTTTCTACGCCACTATCTCGGTTACCGAAGCGGGGAACTACCACGCGAAGACAAGGTATTTATAAGCTTTCGCGACCGGGTGGAGAAGCAATTGAAGGCGAATGACGAAGAATTCATAGACGAAATTCAAAGTTTGCACCGTTTTGCCGGTTACTATGACAAGCTGTTGCGTCCAACCAAAGAATCTCAAAGTAGCATTCAAGTAAAGCTCGAGCGTCTAAACGTTCTGCAGGCCACGACCGCCTATCCGCTCTTGATGCATTTCTACTACCTTTATGAAATTGAAGCGATTTGTAGCGACGAATTCGCTCTTGTGCTGCAGGTTGTCGAAAACTATCTGGTACGCCGATTCTTGGCCGGTGAACCAACCAATTACCACAACTCTATGTTCACATCGCTGGCGCGAGAACTCTCGCTGACTGGGGGCAAATCTGCCGCTGCACTTGCGGGCGCACTTGGAGAGCGGAATTACCCTTCTGACAACCGAATTAGACAGCGTCTTTCGTGGAACAGACTCTACAGTTCTGGAAAATCGAAGCGGATAGCGTTTGTCTTTGAGTCGCTAAACCGAAGTTTCGACAGCGATATTGCATTGGCGGGACCAGGAACGATCGAGCATATCATGCCGCAAAGCCTTAGCAATGAATGGAGAGCGCATCTGGGCCAAAGCTGGCAGGAGGTTCATCGCGATTTTCTGCATACTATTGGCAACTTGACAATCGTCACACAGGATTGGAATACGCGCAAACTCTCGAATAAGCCATTTTCGGAGAAGCGCCAGGAACTGAAGAACCATGGCATTCATCTCAATTCAAAATATTTTGGCAGTACCTTCGTGTCGTGGGACGCGGATGCAATCAAGGCGCGCGCAGATTATCTGGCCGGGCTGGCCCTGGGCGTTTGGCCTGCCTTCGCGGAACCTCCGCGATCCGAAGGGGTGAAAGGTACGACGCCTATATCGCTTACAGTACGAGATCAGCATTACAATCCGAATACCTGGTTCGGATGGCGAGGTATGCTGATGCAGATGGTCAACTATCTTCACGAACTTCAGTTGCTTACCGACTTTGAGGAAGCTAATCGCGAATTCAAATGGTGGATTGACAGAGACAAACACGATTCACCGAAGTACTACCGACAATCATCTGCTGGCTGGTGGATATATGTAAATTTAAGTGCAGAGAGTGTGGTACGCTTCTGCGGAATGCTGGCACATCACTGCGGCGTGCGAGACGACGAATGGAGCTTCACCTACGAATAACGTGTAAGACAATTCGTCTAAACCCTCTGTGCCTCTGTGGCAAAAATCACCCCCGCAGCTTCCGCGCCAGCACCCGCGCCTCCGCATCCAAGCCCGCCACCCACTCGCCCACCGCCTCTACCGCCCGGTGCATGCCCAGCGTCGCCCGCGCATGACCCAGGCTGGTCATCTTGACGATGTACTCGCCCGCCTCTTCCCGCGGCGCCAGCATGATCATCGTATGCTGCTCGATGGTCGGCTCTTCGACCACCACTTCAAACAAGGCAACATTCCGCTTGGGGTCGGCGAAGGCGTGCAAGATGGCGACGTGAACCTCGCCCAGGCGGCGACGCGTGGCTTCAAAGCGCTCGCAGATTTCGGCGGCGGTCAGCGGCGAGTGCAAGAACAAATGCGGCATTTCCCATTCCTGAATGAGGGGCGGATGCGCCACTGGGCGGTCGTTACGCGCATAGCGGAAGAAATGCCCGCGGCGTCCCTCGTGATAACCCTTGCGTTCGTATTTGGTGACAAATCGATCCGCGACTTCGTTGACCCAGGGCGCGTCATACTGGTTGACAAGCCCGGGCGTCGTCGACAGGATCTCATGCGCCACTTCGGCGTAGTCGATGATATCAGTCGCCAGCAGCAGACGACCAGCCGGAACCAGCCGGCTCGTCAGCAAGTCAACCGTGTCGCGGCTGATGAGACGGCGGCGCTGATGCCGTTTCTTGAACCAGGGATCGGGGTAGTTGATGTGAAACTCGCTGACCGACGCCGGCGCCAGCAGATGCGCCAGAGCCGTTTCGGCGCGCCCATGGATTGGTCGGACGTTGTCCAGCCCCAGCGTCGCGATCTTGGCTTCGGCTTTGTCCATGGATTGTCCTGAAATCTCGAAACCCAGGACGTTGCGCTCCGGCTGCGTCCGCGCCAGGTGGATCAAGTGGTCGCCATTACCAAAGCCGATCTCGACGATCAGAGGCTGGACGCGGGGAAAGAGTCGCTCTTGCCGCAGCGGCCAATCCAGCATGAGAATGTTGAGCTTGCGCAGCATCTTACGTCCAATAGTACATGCCCGCACCCCGGAACCGAAATGCGCTCCCTCGCTGATGCCTCGGGGCAAGGGGTCGGAACTGAAATGCTCCCCTCCATGATACTTCGAGTCAAGGGTCTGGGGTTGA
>WTGC01000219.1 GCA_011523705.1 Chloroflexota bacterium
CCATCCCCTGGCCCCTTCCCCCATTAAGAGGGAAGGGGAGTTCCTCACCCAGGTCCTTGAGTTTGAAGCCCCTCCCTCATCTTGGGGGAGGGGTTTGGGGTGGGAGACAGCGCGCACAGCGTGACACGAAAGGACAGCAGTTAATGGCGCAAACGCTAAGCGCAGCGCGAAAAAGAGGGCAAAGTCCTCGCTTCCGCATTGATCTGATGCCCTATCTATTCATTCTGCCCGCCGTCGTCATTTACGTTATCTTCAATCTAGGTCCGGTGCTGGCCTCCTTCTTTTTGAGCTTCTTCCGCTGGGATCTCTTGTCGCCAACCACAGAATATATCGGCTTCAAACATTATGACTTCATCCTCAATGACGATAAATTCTGGAACGCGCTGAGCCATAACTTCATCTTTCTGGGATTGGCGGTGGTCATTCCGGTCTGGATGGGGCTCTTCCTCGCGGTATTCATCTACGAAATCCGCAAGGGACGCGTCTTCTTCCGCGCCGCGCTCTTCTTGCCCGCAATCTTCTCCGGCGTCGTGATCGCCTATGTTTGGAAGTGGATTTATCATCCCTTCGCCGGCGTACTGAACCCGACCCTGGAATTGATCGGTTTAGGCGCATTCACCCAATCCTGGCTGGGCAATCCCAAGATCGCGCTTTACTCGACCTTTATCGCCTATACCTGGGCCAGCTTCGGTTACTCGATGGTCATCTTTCTCGCCGGTCTGCAAGATATCTCGACCGACATATTTGACGCGGCGCGCGTTGACGGCGCCAATTTCTGGCAGAAGCTCATCTGGATCACGATCCCCTGCCTCTACGATGTCTTCACCTTCGTGATTACGCTGCGCATATTTACGGCGATGGGCGTCTTCGGCGTGATCTACATCCTGACTGGCGGCGGACCCTTCTATCAGTCGGACGTCATCGACATCTATGTATTCCGGATGATCGGCAATTTTGAAATGGGCTGGGCGACTGCGGCCGCGACCGTGAACACGGTTGTTGTCGTATGCCTCTCGACCGGATTCATCAAGTACCGGGAATGGCGCTCATGGAGTTCTTAAGCGGTGTAGCGCAGCGGCGGCTGCGGGGCGCGCACTTCTACCTCATGCTGACGCTGGCGACGGTCATCACGCTGGTGCCCATCATCTGGGTCTTCGCCAGCGCGCTGAAGTCGAACAAGGAAATCCGCGAAAACGCCCTCGCTCTGCCACAGGAATGGCGCTTTCAGAATTACCTTGACGCCTGGTTCGGCGCCAGCTTTGACGCCTACTTTTTCAACAGCATCTTCATCACCGTGACGAGCGTCGGCCTCGTGCTGATATTGAGCTCGCTGGCTGCCTATTCCTTCGCCAAGATGCGCTTCCCCGGCAATCAATTGTTGTTTTTCATCTTTCTTTTCGGGATGGCTTTTCCGCTGTCGGCAAAGCTTGGACCGCTGCTTTCCCTCATGTACGAACTGAACCTGGCAAACAGCCGTTTTGGCTTGATCCTGGTCTATGTCGCTGGCAGTCTGCCCTTCGCCATTTTGATGCTGCGCGCCTTCTTTCAGGGCTTCCCGCAAGAGCTGGAAGACTCGGCCGCGCTCGATGGCTGCAGTCGCTTCCAATTCTACCTGCGCATCCTGCTGCCGCTTTCCAAACCATCGTTGATGGCGCTGGGCATCTTCGTCTTTATGGGTACCTGGAATGAATTCTTCCAGGCGCTGCTGCTGATCAACGAAGACAGCAAGCGCACGCTGCCACTGGGATTGACCGCCTTCCAGGACGAGTACTTCACCGACTTCGCGCTGTCCTTCGCCGGCATCAACATCACGGCGGTGCCGGTGATCGTCGTCTATATCATGTTTCAGCGCAACCTTATCGAAGGCATCACGGTCGGCTCGCTCAAATGAGTCAACATATTTTGCATTCACATTTGGTAAAGGACGTCTGAACGGCATGGCAGATTCAAAACCCAACATCGTCTTCATCATCGCCGATCATCAAGCCTTCTACGGGCACGATCGCGAAGGCGAATACGAGTACAAGTGGCCCAATTACGAACGCTTCGCCTCGGAAGGCATTCGCTTCGATCGCGCCTATTCGGTCTGCCCGCTCTGTTCGCCGGCGCGCAGCAGTATGATGACCGGCGTTTATCCCAGCTCGCACGGCATCATCATGAACACGGAAGCAGAGAGCTTCGGCAACCAATCCGATCTCGACTCCGGGCAAAGGCTCTACAGCCATTACTTGTCGCAGGCTGGCTATCGCAACGGCTACGTCGGCAAGTGGCATTGCGGCCGCGAGCGCCTGCCCATCGACTACGGCATTGAAGGCTGGAGCTTGCCCGACTATGGCAAAATCTACATGTCCGATGAATACAAGCGCTACGCCGAGGAACGCGGCTTCGGCGACGCGCGCGCCCAAATCGAATACAACATCAATTATCCCGAATGGCGCGGGCAGGAGGTCGTCCTGCACGATCCCTCGCCCTGGAAATTCATGAACGGATCCGGCATTCTCGCCGGTCCGCCGGAAGCGCATGAAGAGCAGTTCGTCGCCCACCTGGCTTGCGAGAAGCTGCGCGAATTCGCCAAAAGCGATCAGCCCTTCAGTCTGGTGGTCAGCCTCTGGGGTCCGCACCAGCCCTATTACCCTTCGGCCGAATACGCCGATATGGTCGACCCAGTTGATATTCCCGAATACCCCAGCTTCCGCGACGACCTGAGCGGGCGCCCACTCCGTCACCGCTTGCACCGGGAAATCTCCCATCAAAGCGCGCAATCCTTCCCCGAATGGTCGACCTGGCAAGAGATCCTTGCCCGCTGTTATGCGCAGGGGTATCAGACGGACGCCGCCGTCGGGGATGTGTTGGATACGCTCGATGAGCTGTCGCTGTCGGAGAACACGATTGTGATCTGGCTGGCCGATCATGGCGATGCCGTCGCCAGTCACGGCGGATTGTGGGACAAGTCTTCAACCTTTATCGAGGAGGTGGTGCGCGTGCCCATGGCGATCCGCTGGCCAGCCGCGATTGAAGGGGGCGGACGAAGCGATCAGTTGGTTTCCAATATGGACGCGACCGCCACCATGCTGGACGCCGCCGGCGTTGATGTGCCAGATTATATGCACAGCCGCAGCGTGCTGCCGCTTTGCCGCGAAGGGCAAGTTGCCGAATGGTCCGATGAGCTCATCTGCGAGCACATGGGGCATGGTGGACACTTCTGGCCCCAGCGCATGCTCCTGCATGACCGTTACAAATTCGTCTTCTCGCTGCACGACATGCACGAACTCTACGACCTGCAAGATGACCCCTACGAGATGAACAATCTGGTCAATGACGGTCAATACGCCGACCTCGTTGCTGAAATGAAGGGGCGTCTGGTCCGGCATCTTGAAGGATCAGATATGCGCAATCAGAGAATGAAGCGGATTCTCCTTGTCGCGTTGGAACATGACAGGGGATAAGGGCATTGCTGCAAATTGAGGATCTGTGCCTCTTGGTCAGGTCCCTGCAACCCGCCGCGGCGATTCTCAGTCGACGGCAGCTTCGGCTCATTCGCCATAACAAGGCATCTGTAGGGGCGCCCTATCAGATCGCCCGCGCGGCGGTACATAGTCAGACATACGCGCTCCGTAACTGGCGCCAATCAAAGATTCGCCACCGCCTAGCCGATCAAGTAGAAAGACTCCTGCCGCCCGTCCAGCCAGCGCATTTCGCCGCCAGTGAGCACGGCGTCTTCTTCGAGCATGATGCGCGCATCCTGCCCGTCCCATTCGGGAATGCTGCGGGTGACGTTTAACTCAATCGAGTAGACTGTGTCATCGTAAAGCGGATAATCGCCAACGCCCGGCACGCCATCTTGTCGATCCCACAAACCTACGAGCGGTCCAGCCGCGTGACCGTGAACGCCGAGCGGATGCGTGTATACTTGCGCGCGAATGCCTTCGTCTGCGGCTCGCTCCAGGATGGCGCGCAAGACCTCGTTCCCGCTGCGGCTTAGCTGCATTTCTTCCAGGTGGATATCTTGCAGGCGATTGCCGTCTTGGAGGGCGGCTATGAGCCCGGGAGGCGCGTCCGATTCGCCTGGACGCAAGACATAGGCATGCTGCTGCTGGTCGGTCGCCAGACCCAGATAATGGAAGCCCATGTCGCAGTGAAGCAGGTCGCCGGGCATGATGGTCTTGCGCGGATTCTCGCTGACTTCGTAGCTCTGTCCCGGCGCCTGAATATCAATGGTGGGCTGGAACCAAGCGCTCAAGCCCGCTTCTTGCATGCTATCCCGCATCCACCAAACGACATCATCGGTGCTAGTCAAGCCCGGGTGAATGACAGCGGTGGAAAAGGCGCGGGCGATGATCTGGTGACCCGTTTTTACCAGTCGCGGATAGGCGACAATCTCCTCGGGAATGCGGCCTTCCAACCAGCCAACGCAGAGATTCTCGGCGGATCTCAAGCGCGCTCTGTATGGTTCACCCAAGGCATCGCTGATCAACCGAAACTCGGTCTGTGTGATGCCGTCGCCAAAGGCAAAGGTCTCCGATGTATTGATGCCGATTCTCTTGGGATCACGCTCGCGGACGATGCGCGCGAGGCACTTGAACTGGTCCTCTTTGTCCGGATCCCAGACGCCTTCGTAAAAGCCCTCGTATCCGTAGCGGGAAAGTGTCATTCGCTCCACCTCGTCGCCATTGCGCGAGAAAAGGAGAATGGTGCGGCGGCGCGCCGACATGGATGTGGCCGGCAGTAGCGACAGCAGCACGGGATCTTCGTTGTATTCGCGGCAAATGACGATCCACATGTCGATGTTTTCGCGCTGCAGCAAATCCGGGATGATGGTCTCGAGCCGCGTCTTCAGCCAGCGATCGCGGATGGAGGCTTGTTCTCGCAATGGAAGAATCTCGTTGATGAAGTCCATTTCAGAATTGTCCTAAGTTCTCAATTACCGATTGACGGCGCGACAGCCGACTGCCAGTGCAGGCGCAGCGCCGCCCGCCCGCGCAGGTAAGAAAAATACAGGTGAAGCAATTCGACCGTCATCCCGATGGTTAAGCCGAGCGAGGCGGCCAAGACGCCATGCAAGCCGAGCCCGATGCCGCCCCATACCGTGGCCGCGGTCAGCACGAAGCCGATGACGATCGCCTGATAGATAACGCCGGTGCGGTGGCTTAGCATCAGCAAGGCGCGCAGGTAGCTCTGCAGCGTTGTCAGCAGGGGCAGCAAGATGCCGGCTTGCGCGCCTAGGAGTACCAGCTCCTGCAAATGCGCCGGCACCCGGAGGATGACGTCTTGATAAAGGAGAATCGCCGGGGTGAAGGCAAAGCACAGCATGATGAGACTGAGCGCGAGCCCGAGCCGGATCGTGAAGTTGCGCAGGACGCGGTGTTGCGCTTCGCTGTCGTTTAGCGATATCACCACTTCTTGGTATGCCATGCCGCCCGAGCGCGTGATTAGAAAGATGGTGAAGATCACGGGCCAGGCAGCCAGGCTTTGCGCCGCGTCGGGCATGCTGGCCAGCCCGCGCTCAATGACCGGGCTGACCAGGATCGTGATGACGCTGGTGGCCGCCAGTGGCAGGTGAAATCGCAAGGCGTCAAGCTGAGTCAGCGTCCGCCGCGCTGGATTTGGCGCTGTGGCAAGGATACGCTTCACGTCTGGTCGAGAAACAATATAGGTGTAAAGGGTCTCAGCCGCCATCGCCAGGAGCAACGCGATTGCGCCGACGACGGCGCCGGCGACCGTCGTAATCGCGCCCAGCCCGGTTGCGACGCTGCCGGATATCAGCGCGCGGAGCACGGTGCCGAATGCGATGTAACGCGTGTTGCCCTGCCGAATGATGACGCCCTGGTGAAAGCGGCGATATCCAATGAAGGCGCCCCAGAGGATCATGACTTTCATGCCTGGGCGCGTCGCTTCAATGATATGGACGGGCACATTCAGCAAGCGGCCGAGGTAGAAATCCAGCAGCGGCGTGAAAGCCATCAATATGGCGACTGCTGTAACAAAGACGTTGACGCCCATCATGAAGCGCCACAAGACGCGAAAAGACCGGCGATCGCGCGAGAGGGCGTTGCTGGTCGCCAAAAGCATGATGACCGGCGTCTCGATGAGAACCGACAGCGAAAACATCAAGCCGAAGGCGGCCAGCTGCGTCTCCGCATCCGGCTTGCGGCCAATCACGCCCTGGATCCACAAGCCCTCGAAGGACATCAGCAGCCAGGACAACGCCAGCGGCAGCCAAAACACCAGGACTTTGCGGTAGTTCACGCTTTTGCCGCTTCTCGTTTTGGGCAATGCCGCGTATTCTATCCCAAATGCATGACAATTGATACAAGTAATGGAAGTGGGCACGGTGTCATAGCCCGATAGTTGTCGAGCGTTCTTGTTGTTGGCGTGCGCCAGCTTTGCGATATATGCCGCGCATCGTTCATTCCTTGAGCCCTTTCGCACTTGACAGCAATCAACCCGGATGTTAAGTTATGCGCATTGCTGGGGGCGTGGTGTAGCGGTTAACATGCCGGCCTGTCAAGCCGGAGATCGCGGGTTCAAATCCCGTCGCTCCCGTCGAATGGAGACACCGCAAGTGGTGTCTCCGTTTTTATTTCAGGAGCCTCACGCAAACGACCATGGTCTTCAATTCCTCCATTCGATACCTGGACCAGCGCCTGACCGTCGACGAAGTAGACATTGAGGCGATCATTGATGAAGTCGGGACGCCAGCCTACGTATACAGTCTCGCACGGATGCGCCGCAACTTTCATCGCCTTAGAGCCGCCTTTGCGCCCATGAGCGCGCGTCTCCATTTCAGTGTCAAGGCGAACGGCAATCTGGATATCTTGCGCGCGCTGAACGCTGTCGGCGCCGGTTTTGATTGCGTCAGCGGCGGCGAGATCTACCGCGTGACGCAGGCGGGCGCCGATGCAGACGATATCGTCTTCGCCGGTGTGGGCAAGACGCGGGCGGAACTCGCTTATGCGATCAAGAATGGCGTCGGCTGGATCAATGCCGAGAATGTCGGCGAACTGTCGCATATTGACCAATTGGCGGGGAAAGCCAATAGCAAGGCGGTGCGAGTGGCGCTGCGGCTCAATCCCGAAGTGACAGCCCATACCCATCCCTATATGGCGACCGGACATGGCGCGGCGAAGTTTGGTATGACTACTGATGTCATTCGCGGCTTACTCGACAAACCGCAGGCATATCCACGGATTCGATTCGCTGGCATTCACATGCATATCGGCAGTCAGCTGGCCGATTCAGACGCGACTTTGGCGGCGCTTGATAAGCTCTTGGCGCTGACAAAAGATTATCCCTGGATCAGGACGATCAACCTGGGTGGCGGGCTGCCAGTGGCTTATCGTTTTAACGAGACGATTACGCCGCCGGATCAAGTGGCCGAGCAATTGTCATATCGTCTGGAAGGCTACGATCTGCTGCTGGAGCCGGGCCGCGCGATTGTCGCTGACGCCGGGCTGCTGGTTGCCGAAGTCCTGTATGTGAAGCGACAAGCGGGGCAGACAATCGTGGTCGTTGACGCGAGCATGTCCGAGCTGATCCGGCCCGCCCTCTATGGCGCGCATCATGAGATTGTGCCGCTGCGACAGATGGAAGGCGATACTGAGACAGCGCAAGTTGTGGGACCGGTCTGTGAATCGGCTGATGTGCTGGGCGCCGATCGCGAGTTGCCGCCCTTGAAACCGGGAGACAAAGTCGCGCTGATGACCGCCGGCGCTTATGGCATGACGATGGCGAGCAATTACAACGCGCGTCCGCGGCCGCCCGAAGTGGTGGTGGACGGCGATCGCTGGTTGGTCAGCCGCCGGCGGGAGAAATACGAGGATGTGCTGCGATACGAAATCTAGCAGAGTTTACCAGCCAACTGCACCAAGTATCAGGATACCAAACATGCCGATCAACGCTGGGCGACGATCGCATTAGTCGCCAAAGTTCCCATTACTCTGCTTCGTCTCCGTCAGCGTCCGGATTGAATCGTTGTCTGAATCTTTTAAGCAGCGACTCCGCTTCTGCTACAGCCAGTAGGTGCTCCGCGAGCCGATCTTCATCCAGTTTGTCTGCCGCCCAACCGCTATCCTGCTTCTCCAGCACCGCTATTGAGGCTTTTCCACCTACGCCGCCTCCTGCCTTCACCCTACTTACGTGCTGTAACGTCCACAATACTCCGAAAATCCCCTCGGGAATCGTCTTAGGAGCTGAGTTGTTCCAAAAGATGCGTTTTATGAAAGCCAAGAAAGGGTCGGCCTCTGGTTGACCGCTTCCCAAGGCAACCATAGGTAATTCCTTGGTACATTCCTCAGAGTCTGCCTGCGGCACGAATTGCAACAATCTAGGCTTTCCTTCCAACGGAAGTACAATAATGGATGCACAGATCGCGCTCTGGCTAGCTGCAGGACCAAGCAGATGTTGTGCTAAGTTTGCTCTCTGCATGGCGGGGCCGATATGCGACCATAGATGCTTTGTAATGTCATTTCGTGCCCGATGTGCAGGTCTTTTCTTGATCTTGTTCCAGTTCCCATGAAGTTCAGCAAGGATTTGCTGGCTTAATCCGACTGCACCTGATGTAGCAACAATAACGTTGCTTGCTTCAACAGTAATCTTGCTGTCCATTTCTTGTTCAATTGTAGGGATTCCGGTAGGAGTTCCGTATGTGGCGATACTGTCCGCACCCACGACAATCCCGTCCTCGCACTTTACACCGATGATGAGTGTCATGATTTTCCTAGTCTTGAAAGACGCTGTTTTCCCTGTATGCAGGATATTTCTTGTAAATCTCCCGCACAAGTTCTTGAAAACTGACCGATCTTGCCCATTTCACTTTCTTGACAATGTACTTTGTCATTGAATTGGATTCAATGTTAGCGGCGGTAGCGAGTCCTTTTTGCGTAGCTGAATATTCTTTCCAGCCACCCCTTGGATTTACTTGCACTAAGACTAGACCTTGGCACTGTAGTTTTTCCGCGTCTCTATATATATCGACGCAAAACGGACCATAGTCGTACTTCTTGAACCGATAGTAGTTGCCAGGAACGTCGTCTGGGAACTTCTTACCGACCAAGAATGCGACTTTTTGCAATTGAGCGGGTGTAACCGTTTCGCCTTCGGCCGCAGCAATTACACTTAACAACAAATCGGCGCGTTTCACCTTCATGTTGGCACTCCTCTCACTGGATAAACCGAACACGCGCAAAGAATCGCTGTATTTTCCTATAGGTTAGCACATCTGTTTTAATCTGTCAATTCGAAACGAGCGTAATTCAAAAGACCCGCTACCGGGTCCCAATCAGTGCTGATGGGAAGATTTGAACTTCCGACCTCGCGATTATGAGTCGCGCGCTCTAACCAGCTGAGCTACATCAGCTCGATAGCGGGGGCTGGATTCGAACCAACGACCTTCGGGTTATGAGCCCGACGAGCTACCACTGCTCCACCCCGCATCATCAAGGCAACGATTAACGTTGCGAACACAGAGCCTATCAGCTAGGCTTGCGCTTGTCAATGGCGAAGCGGAATAATCCTCAAATTGCCACTCTTGCTGTGGCGATGTTGGCTTGCAATGGAAGGCGATCCGTAGGTATACTCAGCGCTGCCAGCGAACGCCCGTTCTGAATCTTGAGGTCTCACCGTGCCCGAATTCGAATTGGAATCCCCCTTCGCGCCGACCGGCGACCAGCCGACCGCCATCGAAGGATTGCTGTCTGGCTTGCGTCAGGATCATAAACATCAGACGCTGCTTGGCGCGACTGGCACCGGCAAGACCTTCACCATCGCCAATATCGTGCAGGCGACGCAGCGGCCGACCTTGGTTATGGCGCATAACAAGACCTTGGCGGCGCAGCTCTACGCCGAATTCAAGCGGCTCTTCCCCAACAACGCCATCGAGTATTTCGTCAGCTACTATGACTATTATCAGCCGGAAGCCTATGTGCCGCGCCACGACTTGTATATCGAAAAGTCGACCGATATCAATGAGCAGATCGAGCGCCTGCGTCTGTCGGCGACCGCCTCGCTGTTCTCCCGCCGTGATGTGCTGATTGTGGCGTCGGTGTCCTGCATTTACGGCATCGGCGATCCGGTGAATTGGCAGAAGATGTCGGTCGATCTCACGGTCGGTGATGTGGTGGTGCGCGAGCGCGTGCTGCGCGATTTGGTGCGGATTCAATATCACCGCAACGATTTGGAATTGCGCCGCGGCACATTTCGCGCGCGCGGCGACACGCTGGAGATCGTGCCCGGCTATTCCGAGACAGCTTTTCGGATTTATCTCTGGGGCGACGAAATTGAAAAAATCGTCGAGTTTCATCCGCTGACCGGCGAAGTGGTTCATGTTCATCACCACGTGACCATCTTCCCGGCGCGCGAATACATCACCGACGAGGAACACATCCGCGAGGCGTTGCACGACATCGAGCTCGAGCTGGAAGAGCAGATCACCTACTTCAAGCGCGAAGACAAGCTGATTGAAGCGCAGCGCATTGAGCAGCGTACGCGCTACGATATCGAGATGCTTCGCGAGGTCGGCTTCACCACCGGCATCGAGAATTACTCGCGACACTTTGATCGACGCGCCCCCGGCAGCGCGCCCTTCACCTTGATCGATTATCTGCCGGAAGATCACCTGCTGGTCATAGACGAAAGTCACATGACCGTGCCGCAGATTCGCGGCATGTACAACGGGGATAAGGCGCGCAAACAGATCTTGGTCGATTTCGGCTTCCGCCTGCCCAGCGCCCTGGATAACCGTCCCCTGCAATTCAACGAATTTTGGGAACGAGTAGGGCAGACGATCTATACCAGCGCCACCCCCGGACCTTACGAAGATAAACACGCGGAGCAAATCGTCGAGCAGATTATCCGGCCGACCGGCATTGTCGATCCGTTGGTTGATGTTCGCCCGATCGAGGGACAGATTGACGACCTGCTGCAAGAAATCGCTTTGCGCGTGCGCGAAGGGCAGCGCGTGCTGGTGACAACCCTGACCCAGCGCATGTCGGAAGAATTGGCGGGATATCTGAACGAGCTCGGAATCAAGGGGCAATATCTTCATGCCGAGGTTGATACGCTGGAGCGAGTGGAGATTCTGCGCGACTTGCGCATGGGCGTCTATGATGTAGTCGTTGGCATCAACCTCTTGCGCGAAGGGCTGGACTTGCCGGAAGTCTCGCTGGTCGCCATCCTCGATGCGGACAAATCGGGTTTTTTGCGCTCGGAGCCGGCATTGATTCAGACGATCGGGCGGGCGGCGCGCCATGTCGACGGCAAGGTGATCATGTACGCTGAGACCATGACGCCGGCGATGCAAGGCGCCATCGACGAGACCGATCGACGCCGCTTGAAGCAAGAGACCTTCAATCTCGAGAACGGCATTGAACCGCAGCAGATCGTCAAAGACATTCAAGACATCACCGACCGGCTGCGCGCGATTGATGGCGACGGTGAAGACGATCAAGTGGCCACCGATATGGGATTGGCTGCTCTACCTGCGGATGAGCTGCAAGGCATGATCGATGAGCTTGAGCGCGAAATGCAGAAGGCGGCCCAGGCGCTGGAGTTTGAAAAGGCCGCCGCGCTGCGCGACCAGATCTTTGACCTGCGCGGCGCCCTCGTGCAAGAGCACGGCCTCGAAGGCGACCTGATGTTGACCTGATTTGAATGCCCTGTAGATACACGCTCGACAATGCCTCTGCCCACACAAAATACCTTGCGTCTCGCTGTGGGCAAGAGGTTTGATATTTCAAGGGCTCGCGAGGTTTAGCTCCCCCTCTCTCCTTGTGGGAGAGGGGGCCGGGGGGTGAGGGGTGTAGCGGCCTCGAAGGCGATCTGATGTTGACCTAGAGCCGGTGAATCTGGCGCAGCTGCTCGATAAGCGGTTGAATGTCCGAGTTGATCCCCGACTGTGGTGATCCGTACGGATCGCTCATATCATCATCACCCAGCAGCGCGCGGGCGATATTGCACCAGCCTTGCGCCAATGCCTTTAAGTCGTAGCCGCCCTCCATGACAAGAACGATCCGGCCATCGCAAAGTCTCTCGGCCATCTTGATGCATTCGCGCGCCAAGTAATCATATCCCGCCAGCGTCAATTGCATGCTCGCCAATGGATCGACCCAATGCGCATCGAAACCGGCCGAGACAAGCATCAAGTCGGGCTGGAATCGTTCAATGGCGGGAACCACTATTTCAGAGAACAGGCCCCGGTAGCTGGCGTCGCCATGCCCGGCGGGCAGCGGGATGTTGATGGTCGCGCCGCGCCCCTCGTCCTCGCCGATTTCGTTTAGCGCCCCGCTGCCGGGATAGAAGGGATATTGATGAAGCGAAATGAACAGAACCGAGGGATCGGCATAAAAGATATCGTTGCTGCCGTTGCCGTGATGCACGTCATAATCCAGGATCAGCACTTTCTCAAGACCGTGCGCTGACTGAGCCTGGCGCGCGGCGATTGCGATATTGTTGAGCAGGCAGAAGCCCATCTGCCGGTCGGCGGTGGCGTGATGCCCGGGCGGCCGCACGATCGCCAGCGCATTATCGGCTTGCGCTGTGAGCACGGCATCGACGGCGCCGATGACCGCGCCCGCCGCCAATCGCGCAACTTCGGGGGAGACGGGCAGGGCATAGGTATCGGGATCCAGGCGGACCATCCGGTCGCCCTGCGACACAGCCACGAGGCGCAGCAAGTGTTCCCTGGTGTGCACGGCGAGGATCTGTTCGTCGCTTGCCGCGGTCGGTCTGATTTGGCGGAGTTGATCGGAGAGACCGGCGGCGCCCAGCGCTTGCCAGACCGCCTCGATGCGACCGGCATGTTCCGGGTGCTGCGGATGATTGTGCCGGGTGAAGCTGCCGTCAGTCAGGTAGGCGGTTGTCATCTGGAGTTCCTTTGCTGCCGTTGCGCTCTTTGGGATAGAGGATGCTGTAATCAAAACCATTCATGTGAATCGAATGCGCATGCTCGTAGTGACCGCCGACCGCCGCCAGCACCGGCGGCGGATAAAAATGCGCGCGCAGGATGACAATGCCGAATTCGCCCCGCTCAATCATCTCGATCAGTTGAGCGCCGTCGAAGCGCCCTGCCAGGTGCAGGTTGCGCAATTGCGTCGGATTGGTGACCACTTCGCGGCCCGCAGCGATGGTGAAGCCGGCTTCTTCGCTCAAGACTGGCTTGTCCGTCTCGTCGATGAGCCGCAGGATTTCCGCGCCCGCTTGCCAATCGGCGTCCGTCAGGAAGTAGCCGATGCGCGCGTATCCGCCGACCAAAAAAGTGGCCGAGTCGTAGAAGTCTTCGCGCACGTTGGCGGCGACGCCCAGAGCCTTCGCCAGCGGCTCAAAGGCGCCATCCGTCGGCATTTTGAGCGTCGCGCGGGCGTATCCCAGATAGAGCAGGGGGACAATAATCAGCCCGGCGCGGGAGAGTTTCGTCAGTGACTCATGGCTGATGAAGCGTGGCAAGCGCCAATCGCTCGTCAACAGGCGCGAGAAGAAGATGCCGCTGAGGATGCAGAGCGCGGCGATTGAGGTGACGAAGTAGCTATCGCCCGCCCCCCAGGTGCCCGACGCCAAGCCACCCAAAAGCGCCGAAAAGACCAGCCAGATGCTGTAAATCGAAAGTCGATCGAAGTACAGCTCATAGAAGAGCAGAATCACCGCCGGGAACAGCAGCAATCCGTGCAGCTTGAACCAGAGGATGAAGAGTCCGGTCGCTTGATCGGGGGTGAAGTCGTTGACATTGGCGACGATCGCCTGAATCCACCACTGACCGCCGGAGGCGACATTCAGCCAGAGGAAGGCAGCGGCGCCGCCCAAAGCGAAAGCGAGCGACCAGCGAATCGCGCGCCATGGCGCCCGCAAGAACATCCATACCAGAGCCGAGGCGGCGGTGATGGCGGCGAGTTGTTTGGTGTAGCCGGCGCAGATGAGCAAGATTAGGGCGGCGGCGATGCCCCGCTTGTCGCGCCTGGGAAAGGCGCCCGCCAGCATGACCATCGCCAGCGTTTCAAAGGTGACCATCATCGTGTGCTGGCGAAAGAGCGGACCAATGTGATAAACGAAATTCGAGCTCAAAAAAGCCAAGCCCGCCAAAAGGGCGATCCAGCGCTGCCGCTCTCCATCGCGATAGACGGCGTAGGCGATAGCGCCTGCGCTCACCAGCGAAGCCAGAAATCCCAGTAGCCGCCCATACCAGTAAGAGGGACCGAAGAGCCAGACGAAGGGCGCCGCCATGATATGAAACAGCGGCGGATAATTACTGGCGTAGAAGGGGTAGCGCTCGGTATCGCGATAAGGAAGCTGGAAGCGGCTGAAGAGCACGGTATCGTGCAATTCGAAGCCCTCTCCCTGGTCATAGTCGTAGGGAAATGAGATCAGGTTGGCGGCGTAGAGCAGGTAAATCAGCAAGGCGAAGAGCAGCGCGAGGGATGCCGCCAGCATGAGCGCGATGTGAAACTGTCTAGGCGCGCCATTCATGCTGGCGCATCGCCCCGTGGAATCAGGGACAGCCCAATGAGCGCGCAGGCAAGCGCCAGCCCGAGCGCCATTCGCTGCGCTGGACCGATGCCGCCGGGCCGGCCCACATCGATCACATCGATCATCAGAATGGCAACAAAACCGACAGCCCCGACCAGCGCCAGGAATCGGCCAAGCTGCCTTTTGGTGATCGCCCCTTCATGCCTCTCCATTCGCGTGAGTGTAGTCAAGCCGAATCGGACTGTAAAGACCGGCGGCGCTTGGAATGGACAAAATCGCTGACATGCGGATTTGGCGACATCTTCAAGAGCAGCCTCTGTGCCCTCACTAGAATCAATATATCAATGTAGATTCCGCCGAAGCCACGATCTGTAGGGGCGACATACCATGTCGCCCGCAAGCACAAATTACGGCGGCAGCGGGCGACCAGATTGGTCGCCCCTACACGTTAGCGCTTTGATTAAGATCCGTAGGGGCGAGGTCGCGTAGACACTGACCGCCGGCGGTGACTCGCCCACAGTATTCCATCTGCACAACAGCACGCAAGGTATTTTGCGTTGGCGGCGGCTTTGTTGCGTGGGAGTCTACAGGGCTCGCTTTTTCGCACGAATCGCCGATTATCGCTTGTGTGTCGGTGGTTAGTGTCTACGCGACCCGCAGTGGTAAAAGAACTGGGCAGTATTCGCTCAGGAAATCTATTCCACAGCTTTACTACCCGCGAATGACCATACATTTGGCAGAACCTACGTGATAAGCTAGGTCGCTGATTTGGCAGAAGCTCGACGAAAGACGAAGACTCAAGCTACGAATGAGGAGGGGTCGCCCGATGATGAAGACACATACTTGCGGCGAATTGCGGCTGAAAGACGCCGGGACGCCGGTACGTTTGGCTGGCTGGGTCAATCGGCGGCGCGACCAGGGCGGTCTGATCTTCATCGATTTGCGCGATCGCTGGGGCATTACGCAAGTGGTCGTCGACCTGGAACTGGCGCCCGAAGCGCACGCCCTCGCCGATAGCGCCCGCAATGAGTATGTGTTGAATGTCAAGGGAAAGGTGAGAATTCGCCCCGAAGGCACAGCCAATCCCGAATTGGCCACCGGCGATATCGACATCGTCGCCGATGAGATCGTCATCCTGAATCGGTCGCGCACGCCGCCCTTCTACATCAACAGGGACGAAGGCAATTTGGACGAGGCGCTGCGCATGCGCCATCGCTATCTGGATCTGCGGCGCGAGGCGATGCAAAAGAGCATCTTGCTGCGGCACAAGACGGTGAAGTTCATTCGCGACTTTCTCGAAGCCGAAGAATTCATCGAGATCGAAACGCCGATCCTCTTCAAAACGACGCCCGAGGGCGCGCGCGATTTTCTGGTGCCGAGCCGCTTGCAGCCGGGCATGTTCTACGCCCTGCCGCAATCGCCCCAGCAGCTGAAGCAATTGCTGATGGTGGGCGGCTTCGAGCGCTATTTTCAGATCGCGCGCTGCTTCCGCGATGAGGACCTGCGCGGCGACCGCCAGCCGGAATTTACCCAGCTGGATTTGGAGATGAGCTTTGTCGAGCGCGAAGATGTCATGCGGCTGATGGAAAAGCTGGCGACAGCGATCGTGAAGACCGTCACGCCCGAGAAGCGTCTGATCGCTGAGCCCTTGCCGCGGATCAAGTACCGGGATGCGCTTGAGCAGTATGGCACCGATAGACCCGACATCCGCTTTGATTTGCGCTCAATCGACATTAGCGATATCGCCGGACGCTGCGCTTTTCCGGTCTTCGTGGAGAATGTCAAAGCCGGTAAAAAGGTCAAGTGCATGCGCGTGCCGGAAGTGGCCGGCGCGCTCAGCGGCACGCAGCTGCGCCGGGTGGCAAGAGACCTGGAGAATATGGCGCGGCGGCAGGGCGCCAAAGGCTTGGCTTACATCACGATTCCGACCGAGCCCGAAGGCGAATTGCGCGGTCCCATCGGCAAGTTCTTCAATGTCGAGCTGAAACTGGAGCTGATCGAGGCGATGGGCGCGGAAGGCGGCGATCTGTTGCTCTTCATGTCGGATGAGGACGAGATTGTCTATGCCGTCACCGACGCGCTGCGCAACCACTTCAAAGCCGAAATGAACCTTGATGACGACCTGCTCGCCTTCTGTTGGGTGATTGACTTCCCCGAGTTCATCTGGGATGCCGAGAATGAACGCTGGGACCCCTCACAGCACATGTTCACCATGCCCCTGCCGGAAGATTTGCCCTTGCTCGAAAGCGAGCCCGGGGCGGCGCGCGGCTCCCAATACGACTTGGTCTGCAACGGCTATGAGGTCGGCGGCGGCAGCATCCGCATTCACGACCGGACAATTCAAGAGCTTATCTTCCCGCTGATCGGGCAGAGCATGGAACACGCGATGCGCGAATTCGGCCACATGCTGGAGGCATTCGAATACGGGGCGCCGCCCCACGGCGGCATGGCTTGGGGGATTGACCGGCTGGTGATGCTGCTCGCTGGCGCGCCTAATATCCGCGAGGTGATCGCCTTCCCCAAGACGCAGATGGGCGCCGACATCATGGCGAACGCGCCATCCACCGCCGAGCCAGAGCAACTCAGCGAGCTGCATCTGCAGCTTGATCTGCCCGACGACGAAGCCTAGTCCGCTGGCCCCAGCGCAATAATTGTAGACACACGCGCGACTATGTGGCCGCCCACGCAAAATTCCTTGCGTATTGTTGTGCAGACGGAATACTGTGGGCGAGTCACCGCCTCGCCCCTACGGATCTTAATCAAAGCGCAAACGTGTAGGGGCGTTTGAACCGCAGTGTCTACGCGCGGCGCTGTAACGCCCTCTTGTAACGTGCAACGTAAACAGGGGCTACCCTTGGGCCGCCCGCTTAATACACGTTCCCATTACTTCGCTGGCTCGTCGTCCGAGTTAAGGAGGTTACCCTGAACCAAGCCCGCCACGATGCCGCCGCCGAAAATCCCGATCAGATAGGGAATCAAATACGACGTGTCGCCGGCGATCAGCGCCGGACCCAAGGTGCGCGCCGGGTTGAGCGACGCGCCCGTGGCCGGTCCGCCAGCCAAGATGCTGGCCGCCAGGGTGAAGCCGATGGCGACGCCAGCCAGTTTGCCCGCTTTGCCATAACCGGCTGCCTGAATGACGGCGCTGACCAGGAAAAAGGTCAGGATGGCTTCATACAGCGCCGCCGTCCAAACCGAGTCCGCGGTCAAAAAGCCGGTCGTCTGGCCGAAATTGTAAGCATTCTCGCCCAGGAATCCGGCGACAGCCGCGTTTTCCTGCGGGAAGACGACCACCAGCACCGCCGCCGCGATAATGCCGCCGATGAACTGGGCGACGATGTAGTAGGCGGATTTCGTCCAATCCTGTTGCCCGCCGACAGCCAAGCCCAGCGTCACCGCCGGATTGACTTGCGCCCCGGATATATGGCCGTATGTATAGATGAGGGCGCAAAGTATCAAGCCGTGAGCCAACGCCGGCACAACGACGCCAAATATCGGCGCTGCCAGAACCGCGGCTGAACCAACAAATACCAAGACAAAGGTGCCAATTAACTCCGCTAACAATTCTTTTTTGAGTGCGTCGTTCACGTTAATCCTCCTTATGCGCCGATCGCGCTTTCCCTCTCTCGCCGTCGCGACAACCCTATTATAAACCTTCGACCCATTCTTGACCGCGCGACGATGTCAAGGATTGGCGGAATTGACAGGCTCGCGCGAGTTTGTTATAAAGAGCGGCGCCTGCTGTACGCGTGATAGAACTATATGTGCCGAGCCAACATTCTCCTTATGGGAGTCTATCTTTGGCAGCCAATGTAATAGGCTCAAGCCAAAACAGCGGTTGTCAAGCGATTCCCAGCCTGTAACTTTGCAGGTTCGAGACACTATGGCTACACGGTACGGTGGGTCTGTTCTAATGGGCAGTGCGCGCGAGGCGCACTGTCTTTCTTTCTGCTAGCGGCCGTAATCGTCGCCGAAAGTTTGGCGCAGCAAAATCGGCAGCCGTTCCACGCGCGGCACGAGCACCTGTTGCTGGTACTCTTCGGTGATGTATTCTTCCAGATACTCGAAGTCCATCACGCGCATATTGATGTCGGCCAGTTCGATATCTTTCACCAGCAGAGCCAATTGAACAATTTGCTCGAGTACCAGCCCGGTTTGCACATGTTCGCCAAGGGTCGCGAGCAATGCCGGCGCCTGAGCGATCAACTGAAGGAAGTTGAGGTTTTGAATCCGCTCTCGAATGGCGTAAAGGATCATCTGCTGGCGCTCCGCCCGGCGCACATCGTTGTTGCCGTGGCGCGTTCGCGCGAATCGAAGGGTGTCGTGCCCGTCGAGAACGTGCTGGCCTGCCGGCAAGTAAAAGGGATCGTATCCGTAATTCATATCGGGATATCGTTCGTCGTTGATGGTGTAGTCGATTGAGATCTCGATGCCGCCGAGATGATCGACGAAATCTATCACGGCCTGGAAGTCCACCAGGATGTAATTGTGAATGCGCATGCCCAGATTCCAGCTGACCGTTTGCTGCAGGAGGCTTGGTCCGTAGCCGGTCGCGCGGCTCTCGCCGAGGAAATAGGCGCGATTGATGCGGTCATGCTCTTCCCGCTCCGGGATGCGCACCCAAAGGTCGCGCGGAATGCTGAGCACTCCGATGCTGTTTCGGGTCGGATCGATGCTGACGAGCATCAAGCTGTCGGTTCTGACCGGTTCACCCGTTTGATCCGGGCGCCGGTCCAGCCCGCCGACGATGACGGTGTAGCGGGATTGCCCATCCCAGGGGACCATATCGATCAGGCTGCCGTCATCCAGCTTCAAAACGTCAACCCCGACGCGGCGTCCATCGGCGATGTATTCGCTGCGCGCGTCTACTGGAGTCGGCAGCGGCGAGCGTAGATCCGCCGTCGGGATGACTTCCTGGATGGAGTGGGGCAGGCGTATCAGCACAAACATCGCTAGAACAAGAAAACCAAAGACGGATATCATGCCGCCTGCCAAAATGACCCAAGCCCATTCATTGCGCCGGCGCCGTTGACGAAGGCGGCGCTGACGTCTATGGGCGCCCGAAAGCGCATTTTTCGGCGGCGGCGCTTTGTATTGGTTTTGAATGTATTGCGTCGTACTGTATAGGGGAGCGTGACTTTGCTTGGGCGGCGGCTTGGGGATCGCCGATCCCGTAGCCGTTCCCACGACTTTGGACCGTTTATGCGGCGCGGCGCGCCTTTTTTCGTCATACTGGCGAGACATTCGGTAGCGATTCCATTGGGCCTGGGTCAAACTCTGGAAGTCAGTATAGGGTTGGTCAAAGAATGCGGCAAATGCGCAGCTTGCGAGATTGCAGCTTTCGCGACGGCGCCAGCAACATGGCGGTCGATAGCGCAATACTGGCGGCCGTCGCTGGCGGGGACCAGCCGCCGACGCTGCGGCTCTATGGCTGGAAACCGTTCTGTCTCTCGCTCGGTTATGGGCAGCGTACCCGCGATGCGGACCTGGACGCGCTTGCGGCTCGCGGTTGGGATTTGACTCGCCGTCCGACCGGCGGCAAGGCGATTCTGCATGG
Source organism: Chloroflexota bacterium (assembly GCA_011523705.1). Classification (GTDB taxonomy): domain Bacteria; phylum Chloroflexota; class Anaerolineae; order Aggregatilineales; family Phototrophicaceae; genus UBA6055. The sequence goes on from WTGC01000219.1 coordinate 20,009, forward strand.
CGATGAGCTGACCTACAGCCTCTGTCTGCCTCTGGATCACCCCTTAGCGGGCGGGGATATCATCGAAAGTTATCGTCGAATCAGCGCCGGCTTATTGCGCGCGCTGGAATTGCTGGGGCTGGAGGCGGACGCTCCGCGTCAACGCGAGCAAGCGCGAGGCGCCGACCTGGGACCAGTCTGTTTCGAGATGCCGTCGCATTATGAAATCAGCGTCGGTGGACGGAAACTGATCGGCAGCGCCCAGCTTCGGCGGAAAGGCGCTCTGCTGCAGCATGGCACGCTTCCCCTCCGTGGCGACCTTGCGCGCATATGCGACGTGCTGACGTTTGAAAGCGAATCCGCGCGCAGGCAGCGAAAGAGAACGGTGCGCGAACGGGCTCTGACCCTCGCTGAGGCGGCTGGCGAGCCCTTGACCTGGTCCGAAGCCGCTTCCGCAATCGAGCGGGGTTTCGCCAGCGCCTTCAATCTGGAGATGGCGCCCAATCAGCTTTCACCGGCCGAGCTAAGTCGAGCGGAGCAATTGATCGCCGAGCGTTTCGGCAACCGAACCTGGACGCAAAAGCGCTAGCGCGGATGGAAGGAGGCGGCCCGACAGATGAGTCGGCAGATTTCGCTCTTCGCACAGGCGCCGCACTCGGCTGACGATATCGATGGGCGCACTGGATTGGCGGCGACCTTCGACCTCTTTGCCGCTTTCCTGCGCGGCGAAGGCAAAATGGAGAACACGATTAAAGCCTTCATCGGCGACTTGCGCCTGCTCGCCGAGTTCACCGGCGGCGCGCTTCCCCTAGCTGAATTGGGAGCTGCGTGCCTGGAACGTTTTCTCCAATGGATGGAATACGAGCGCGGCGTGCCTTGCAGCCAAAAGACCTACGCGCGAAGGGTGACAACCTTGAAGGTCTACTGCAAGTGGCTGCATGACCTGGGTGCGCTGGCGGACGATCCGGCCCAATCCATTCGCCAGCGCTCCGGTCCGGCGCCACTCTCTGACGCCTTGACGGACGCGCAGGTGAGAGACTGTATCGCCGCTGCCGCTGAATTCAAGCGAGGCGCTGAGCCAGATTATCGCCCGGCCTTCCTCTTCCAGTTGCTGCTGCAGACCGGGATCAAGAAGGCGGAATGCGGCCGGCTGCGGCTGCGGGATATCAGTCGCGGCGGCAAAGACGAGGCGGAATTATGCGTTCGCCACAAAGCGCGCGATGTCTACAAAGAGCGCCGCATCATCCTGGATGCCGAGACGCTGCGGCTGCTCGATAGCTATGCGCGGCAGTATGGGGTGGAGGACCAACTGTTCAATTGCACGACGCGCAATCTGGAATATATCTTGACCGATATTGGCGCGCGTGCTGCTGTGCCTTTCAAGCTGTCCTTTGAAGTGATGCGCTGGACCATGGCGGTGCGGGATTACCGTGCCGGCGTCGACGAAAAACTTATCCGCGAGAAGCTGGGACTGAGCCGACAGAGCTGGTACGAGACCGGCGACAAAGTGCGGCGGCTGGCGGCTATGCTGCGCAGAGGCTAAAGGGCAATCAGCGCGCGCAACTCGTCCTCGCTGATGACCGGCACCTTAATTTTCAGCGCTTTATCGACCTTGCTGCCCGGCGCGTCGCCGGCGACGACATAACTCGTCTTCTTGCTGACGCTGCCGGTCACCTTGCCGCCATTGGCTTCGACCAGCGCCTTGATTTCGCCGCGCGGCACGCTCATGGCGCCGGTTAGGACGAATGTTTTTCCGGCGAGCCCGCTGCCTGACAGGATCTTTTCTTCGGCGCGCATATTCACGCCCGCTTCCAGCATCTTTGCCAGCACGCTCTGATTGTGATCGTCGGTGAACCAGGAGACGATGTTTTCCACCAGCACCGGTCCCAGACCTTCGATGCTGTGCAGGGGGCGCGAGGCGGCGATGAGACGGCTTAGCGCGTCTTGCAGGGCGCTGAGATGGTCCGCCGACAGATGCAGCGGCTTGAGCAAGCGCGCGAGACGATCGCCGAGATCAGCGGCGTCAAGATAGCGCGGGACGAGCTCGGTCAGTGGGTGGCGCAGGCGCGAGAGAAGTCTGTCAGTTGCGGCATCGTCAGTTGGCTCGACGGGCAGAAGCGGCTCGGCTGTCTGGGCGAAGGACTCGCTCGCCGACTGAATCTCGGCCGCGGCATCGAGCAGATTCTGCATCGACGAGAAGTTGTCGGTGAGCAGCCCGGCGACGGTCGAGCCGATGCCATCAATGCCTAGCGACGTCAGCACTTGCTCAAAGGAGCGCGTCTTGGCCGTCTCAATGGACGCGAGCAGATTCTCCACTTTCTTCTCGGCGAAGCCCTCCAGCGCCAGCAGCGGCTCGGCATCCAGATTAAATATATCGGCTTCATCTTCGATCAGCCCGACCTCAATCAGCGCGGCGATGGTCTGCGGTCCCATGCCTTCGATATCCATCGCCACGCGCGATACGAAGAATTCCAGCGTGCGCATGACCCGTTCCGGGCATTTGGGATTGGGGCAGAACCAATCCACCGCTCCCGCCGGCTGGATGAGCGAGGTTTCGCAGAAGGGGCAGCTCTCGGGCGGGCGAATGGCCGATTCACTCCCATCGCGCGCGCCGACCACGGGACCAATCACATAGGGGATGACATCGCCCGAACGCTTGACGATGACGCGGTCGCCCTGGCGGATGTCGAGGGCGGCGACCTGTTCGTAATTGTGCAGGCTGGCGTTGGAGACGGTCACGCCGCCGATGAAGACCGGCTCGAGCTGCGCCGTCGGCGTGACTTTGCCCGTGCGCCCCACGCCGATGGTCAGGCCGACCAGCTTGGTGGTGGCTTCTTCCGCCGGGAATTTGTAGGCGATGGCGCCGCGCGGATCCTTGCCGACCACACCGAGTTCACTCGTCTGGGCGAAGCTGTCGACTTTCAAAACCATGCCATCGATTTCGAAGGGCAGGTCGTCGCGTCTCGCTTCCCAATCGGGCAATCGGCCTGTCACGTCCGCCAGATCTTCACAGAGCGCGGCCTCTGTGATGACGTTGAAACCCATGTCGCGCAAGAACTGAAGCGTCTCCCACTCGCTCTCCAAGTCGAGGCCGTCGCTGTCGACGATGGCGTAGACGTAGGCGGTCAGCTTGCGTTTGGCCGTTTCGCGGCTGTCCTTCTGTTTCAGCGAGCCGGAAGCGGTATTGCGCGCGTTCACATAAGCGGGCAGTCCCTGCGCCTCCTGCTCGCGATTGAGCTCGAGGAATGCCTCATTGTGAAAGAGAATCTCTCCGCGCACGACCAGACGCTCCGGCGCGGCGCCACGCTCGGGGTCCACCGGAATGCGCAAGGGGACCGAGCGAATTGTCTTCACGTTGGCGGTGACATCATCGCCAAACTCGCCGTTGCCGCGGGTGGCGGCGCGGACCAAGACGCCGTCTTCGTAAGTAATGACGATCGCCAAGCCATCGAGCTTTGGCTGGAGCACGTATTGCAGCTGCGCGTCCGCAGGCAGCAGCCGCCGGTTGCGCTCTTCCCAATTGACCAGGTCGGATTCGTCGAATGCATTGGACAAGCTCAGTATCGGCGCCGGATGCCGCACCTTGGGGAAGTCGCCGGAGAGGTCAGATCCGACGCGCTGGGTCGGCGAATCGGCTTGGGCGAACTCAGGGTGCTGCGCTTCCAGTTCTTGCAGTTCGCGGAAGAGTCGGTTATATTCGGCGTCGGTGATCACGGGCTCGTTGCGCACGTGGTACATATAGTTGTGATGATGCAGATCGGCGCTCAGTTGCGCGACGCGCTTTTGGATGTCCTCGCTCATCTTCACTGTCCTGTGCCTTCTGAAATCGACCGCAGATAATTGGCGACCGCCCAGCCTTCCACCTGAAATTGCGGGTCACGCACTTGCCACCAGGTGTAGCCATCGGCTTGATGCGGTCCGCCGATGACATCGAAGCGTTTGCCCGCATTTTCGCGAAAAAGTACCTGGCTGTCGGTCAGGCTGGGGCGGTTGCGAATGTTGAGCTTGTCAATCCCGACCCCGTACACCTCCGCTTGGGCGCCCACTCGCAAGGGTATCGGCGTGTTGGTGATGATCACAGTCGGAATCGCCGGTCCCTCCAGGATCATATTCTCCGGCGTTTCCGCCGCCAGAATGACCTGGACCGCCGGTACCGCCGTTGCGTCGGGCGACGCCGCCGGAACAGAATCAGCCGTGCCGGTCGAAGATGTTACGATGTGAATGATCGGGTCCAGACCCGTCGCTTCCGGCTCGCGGCGCAGCGCATAGACCAGGGCGAGCGTCGCGGCGCCCGCGACGAGAACGATAATGACGAGCAATATCAAGGAGCGCGCGGAAAAATAGAGCGGATTGCGAGCGCGGCGCAGAGCGCGTTTGTAGGTGCGGCGAGCGGCGAACTGCGCGCGCGCGGCCTGGAATGCGTCATTAGGCGTCGCTTCGCCCGCTTGACCGGCGCTGACGTCTTTCGAGCCTTCAGCCATGCCCGCGCCTCACCGGATTAAGAAGGACCCTTGAGCCACTGTCTGAAGCGTTCAAGGGGCCAGGTATTGACCACATGGCGCGCTTCCACCCAGCCGCGGCGCGCGTTTGTCAGGCCAAATTCCATCAGATCCAGATGCGCCACCCGGTGGGCGTCGGTGTTGATCGCCAGGGGCACGCCCATGTCCTTCGCCAGGCGCGCCAGTTCGGGTTTGAGATCGAGACGCAAGGGATTGGCGTTGATCTCGAGGATGGTCTCGTGTTCCTTCGCCGCCGCCAGCACCGCGTCCCAATCGGCGTCGACCTCGTCGCGATTGGGGAATTGCCGCGCTGAGGGATGCCCGATCATGCGGACGTATGGATTGCGAATGGCATTGAGCAGGCGCGCCGTCACCTGTTCGCGCTTCTGGCTCAAACCCGAGTGCAAACTGGCGATGACGAAATCCAGCTGCGCCAGCACCTCATCGGGATAATCGAGGCTGACGTCTGCTTTGATGTCCATTTCAGTGCCGGCCAACACTTCAATGGATTCGCCCATCTCGTCGTTGATTCGCCGCACCGCTTCCGCCTGCGCCAGCAAGCGCTCAATCGAGAGTCCGTTGGCGATGCCGAGGCTGCGCGAGTGGTCGGTGATGACGATGTACTGATGACCGCGCTCGATGCACGCCTCAACCATCTCGCGGATCGTGTTCTTGCCGTCGCTCCAGTCGCTGTGCATGTGCAAGTCGGCGACGATGTCGGCTCTTGTGATCAGTTGGGGCAGGCGCTGCTCCCGCGCCGCCTCGATTTCGCCGCTGTCCTCACGCAGCTCCGGCGGCACATATTGCATGCCAAGCGCCTCGTAGAGCTTCTCTTCGCTATCGCAGAGGGTTTTCGCCGCCGAATCGATGATCGTCTTGTTTTCATCGACCGGGCTGAGCGCGTGCTCGTTGAGGCTGAGCCCGCGATCGAGGGCGATTTGCCGCATTTTGACATTATGCGCCAGGCTGCCGGTGAAGTAGTTGAGCGCGGTGCCCCAGCGTGATTTCGCCAATATCCGCAGATCGACCTGCAAGCCAGATAGCAATTCGACCGAGCTTTTGGTCGGTCCGTGCCCGAGCACGCGCCCGACATTTTCCATCGTCACGAAGCGCTGCATGATTGGACCAGAATCGTCAGCAGCGACCAGAATATCGACATCGCCAATGGTCTCCCGTCCGCGGCGGATGCTGCCAGCCAGCGCGCCTTCCTGGGCCTCCGGCAAGTCCAGCAGCAAGTCAAGTATCCCTTGAGCGGCGGGCAAGGCATCACCGATGCTTGCGCGGCCGGTTTGGCGGGCGAGCGCCTCGATGCCGTCCAGGATCTTCTGCTGGCTCTTCTTTCCCATGCCGGGCAAGTCCGCCAGCTTGTCGGCATCGGCGGCGATCTTCAATTCGTCCACCGAGGTGATATCCAGCTGCTCCCAGAAGAGCTTGGCTTTCTTCGGTCCCACGCCGTTGATGTGCATGATATCGACCAAGCCTTCGGGGATCTCGGCTTTGAGCCGGTTGTAAAATTCCAGCTCGCCGCTCTCCAGCATCTCGTCGATTTTCGCCGCGATGGTCTTGCCGATATAACTGAGATCGGTCAGGGCGCCTTCGATTGCTATCACCCGCAGATCGCGCGGGACGCCGCGGATCGTTTCCGAGGCGCGGCGATAAGACAGCACGCGGTGGATGTTGTCGCCGCGGATCTGCAGCATGTCGGCGCAGCGCGCAAAGATATCGGCGATTTCCCGGTTGCTGAGGCTCAATGCGACCTCCTGATCAAAGCTAAAAGACTAGAACGCATATTCGAGAATAGTATACCAGAAATGCGCAAGCGATTAAAGGCAGTTTGGCGCGGGGAGTGGTGGTTTTCGGTAAAGTGCCGCATATTCCCCACCCGAAATCCCTCCCTGCCGGGTCAGTGTCTACGCGACCCCATAAGGAGGGAGGGACATTTACTGCTTGTGCGGATTCGAGTTTTGCTCCCCTTCCCT
>WTGC01000145.1 GCA_011523705.1 Chloroflexota bacterium
GGCCCCCTCTCCCAAAGGGGCGCACGTAGACATTGCGCTCCGAGAGCCGGGAGCTATACTTGGCTGAGCTTGTGGTACTCCGGCAAATGTGGCAATGTTTATTGTTGATGCAGCATCTCTCGCAGTACATTCGAGTGAGAAGTGAATTAGCGGATAAGCCCTATAAAGTTTTGCACAAGGGAACGAGGATACAAGAATGAGCAAACCCTTCATCGGCATTACGACCGGCGGGCGCAGCGAAGGCTATATCCAATCGCGGCATTATGATGAATTCTTCAGCGTGCCGACGCCTTATGTCGACGCTGTGCGGCGCGCTGGCGGGATACCGCTTTTGCTGCCGCCGGGCGAAGATGCCTGGGAACAGTTGCTGCCCGCCCTGGATGGCGTCATCATCACCGGCGGCACCGATATTGATCCGGCGGAATATGGGGGCGATCGCTGGAATCCGCATTTGCTGCCCGTGGACGGCGAGCGCGACCTCAGTGAGTTGACCATGGCGCGCCGACTGCTGGACGAAGGCGAGAAGCCCCTGCTCTGTATCTGCCGCGGCTTGCAGGTGCTGAATGTCGCCGCGGGCGGGACGCTGCACGAGCATATTCCTGATATCCAGGATGAAGATATCCATCGGAATGAAGCGGGATTATGGGCGATGCAAGAGGTCCATGTCAATGCCGACAGCCTGATCGCCGAAGTGATGGGATTGACGAGGCTGCGCACATCATCAGGGCATCACCAGGCGGTCAAGGATGTCGCGGCGGGATTGCAGGTCGCGGCGTCGGCGGCCGATGGCATCATTGAGGCGCTTGAGCTGCCAAGCCATCCCTGGCTGATCGCGGTGCAGTGGCATCCGGAGGTGACGGCCGCGGATGATCCATCGCAGCAGGCGCTGTTTGACGCGCTCGTGGCGAAAGCGCGGGCGGGCAAGCGGGATCCTGTCGTCGGCTGAGCGCGATCACTCGATGGTAATGGACCCGATTTCCAGTTCTCGCTCGAAGCGAGCCTGCGCGCTCAGGGCGACGCCGGCGACGCTGGCGCGCGTCTCAAAGTGATAGAGAATGAGCTTCACGGTGTAATCGCCGGGATCAAGCGGCCACAGGTCCAGGCGGCGGCGGGACAGCGCATCATGGCGGATGGTGAAGTCGCTCCCGGCGACCTTTTCGCCTGCTTTGTCGAAGAGCTGGATTGACAGGCCGTGAGCCTCTTCGGGCAATTTGTTCCACAGGAAGAAAGTCTCCAGTTGCTCGCCGTCGTCATGCAAAAGAACGTTCGCCAGGAACACGCCATTTTCGTAGCTGACCGCGAGTTGATCGTCGCTGAGGAGCAGGGCGCAAGGAATCTCGGCTCTGGTGAAGTACTCGATGGCGGCGCCCGGCTTGCCGATGCGCCCGCAAGACTTGAGCGCGCCCTCAAGTCGGCTGGCGGCGGCTTCAACCGCGTCGTTCTCCTCAATAGCTGGATAGAAGGCGATGATCGCAATGCCATCATCAGGCAGGAGTTGGTCGCCTTCAGTTAGATTCGCCAGCGGAATGGGCGCGCCGAGCACGATGCCGTCGGCGGCGAGTTTGAGCGCCAGGGGCTGCGCGCCCGCGGATGATGGACCTAAACCATCATTCTCGCGTTGAGCGTCTCGGTTGGCGGGATCGCTCACGTCCTGCGCATCCGTGTCGCTGTCAATTGCGTTGGGCGACATGATCGCCGCAAGCTGAGGCAAGGCATTTGAACCGAATAAAGCCGATTCGTCGCAAGCGTCATGCAAATCCCGCAGCCGGTACACGCTGGCGTATGGATCTTCAAAGGCGGGCTCGACAGACAAGACGCTGTAATTGGCGTATCGGATAGGGCGAATGACATCATTGTGGAAGACTGCGTGTGAAAATCCATCCGCAAGCAATTGGTCCAAAGATTGTCTAAACGAGCCCTCATTGAAAGGCAGGCACAGAATCCCCTTCTCATTTCGCCAGGCGGCAAGGATGGTATTCTGCCGGATATAGGCGTAGGCTGCGGACGGCGTGCGGGCGGCTAATCCTTCGGCGTAGGGATATCCGCTGAAGACTTGCAAGAGCGCATTCCGTTTTGATGGTCCGCGCCCAAAAGGCACATTGATCAAGCGGATTTCTTCCTGCCGATCTTCAGTCCGCAGCCAGGCGATGTGATCCAAGCGCTGCGCCGGTATCGCGAACGCGTGAGGCGGCTCAATGGTCTCGATGAGATTCAACGCGAGGCAGGCGACGACGACAAGGCTGCCCATCTTCGCCGGGAATGCTGAGCGCAGCATCCTCAAACCGAAGGTAGCAAGAATCGCCAGCGGCAGCAGTATTCCAATATGGAAGTAAGCTGTTACCCAGAAGGCTCTAAAGGCAGCCGGGAATAGCGTGTTGAGATAGTGTTTGGGCAAAAGAATGTTTTCAAAGGTGTGGCCATTCACAATTGGCGAAGATCCCAATTTGAGTAAAGCAAAGGTAAGGAATACCACTATCCAGACGAGCGATTGGCGGCGAGGCGCCGATTTTACGAGTCCAATCGCGACCAGAAGCAAGGCAAGATAGCCCAGGTATCCGTCTATACGTAGGTCCGGAACGGGCTCGCGCAGAATCGAAGCAAAAACAAATTCGGTCACAACATTTTCTGGATGTACGAACAGGTCGAGAAGATCGCTGCCACGTTCCTGCCCTCCCCCCTTTCCGAGAGCTTCATCCAATTGGCCAGAATCGCGCGTCATTGGGTATACGCGAAGCGCGCTGATCGAGCCTGAAAGCAAGAGGAGCAACAGGATGCCGGTCCAGAATTCTCGCGCTTTCCAAAACCGGGGCAGCTTGAACAACAGAAAGATGCCGGCGGTGATAGCCAGGCAAACCAGAGTGTACATGCTTGTGAATGCCGTGAAGCCGACCAGGAGCCCGGCAAGCAACATCCATTGATGTCGTCGTTCAGAGAGCGCGCGCTGCAGACAATACATCACCAGCGGAATAGCCGCGACGACATTGAGATCGGGATGCATCGGATGCTTGAGAACGAAAACGCTGAGCCCAAAAACGACCGAGCCAAAGAGGCCAAGCCATCGGTCGCGAAACAAGTAAAAGATGTACAGGTAGCTTGCCGCCGCATTGGCAAAAATAACGAGCAAGAAACTTAGGCAATAGGCGTTTGTCGCTGGCAAGAATAGCTGCGCCAATAGCTGCAGGAACATATGCGGAACGCTGAAATTGTGAAAGACCAGCGACATCCCGTCTGGATAAAAGAGAAGCTCGGTGAAGTAATACTGTTCGGCGCCGGCGAGCATACGACCGCCGTACCAGGCGTCCCATAGTTTCAAGCCTTGATCAAGGTTTTGGCTTGGCATCCACATGGCGCTTGTATCAAAGGTGTATACCGCTATCGGCCAAGTCATCATAATGATCAGAAGAGGGACAAACAGAAAGAAAGGCCAATGTTGGCGCAAGACAGCGGCGATTCGATTCATGTAGATTTATGACCAGTCGGGGACATTTCTTCACCTTAGCGGGCGCGGCGTACTGTAGAGTATACGCGCTGGCACGGCATCAACAAGCGCGAAGGCCGCCCAGCCAAGCCGCGATTTCGTCAGCAGTGCGCGGGCGCCGGCGCTTCCGTCAATTGATCGCGATCGTTCCGATATCCAGCTCCCGTTCAAAGCGAGCCTGATTGCTGGCGACGACGCCCGAAACACTGGCGCGGCTTTCAAAGTGATAGAGGATGAGCTTCACGGTGTAATCGCCGGGAGCAAGCGGCCTTAGGTCCAGTTGATGGCGGGACAGCGAATTGTGGCGGATAGTGAAGTCGCTGCCCGCGACCTTCGCGCCGGACTGATCGAAGACCTGGATTGAAACGCCGTGGGCGTCTTCGGGCAAGCTCGTCCACCAGGTTTCGAGCGTCAATGCCGCGCCATTGAGTTCGAGGCGCCGATTCCTCAGCCGAACGCCATTGTCGTAGTCGACGATGAAGGGCGCCGGCGCCAAGACGAGCGCGCATTCAAAGTTATGCGGCAGGTAGTACAGCGCGACAAGGTCGGACGCGTCGATGATCGGTGGGCAGGGTTGGAAATCTTCGGCGAAAGCCTCGCCAAGCGCGCGCAGATCGGTCGAATCAACCTGGCTCGGATTGTAGGCGGCCAAGAAAAGCAAGTTATCAGACAGAAGCTTGTTCAGGTCCGCATCATACGGATTTGAAGTCTGAAGTTTGAGTTCGCCGTTTCTCTGGTAAAGATGAGCGAAGCCCTTCCAGTTGTGATACACATCCGCGAGGAAGCGGAAATCTTCTTCGGCAATGCTTTCGGAAGGCTGAAAGCTCACAATCGTCATGCCCTCATCGGGGACCAAGGCTGAGGAAAGCGCCAAGCGCTGCAGATAGGAAAACGGCGCCGGCGCCGCGAGCGTCTCCGGTCGGCAACTGTCTTCCAGCATAGCAAGCCGGTACACCGTCACAAACTTGTCGCGGTATGTGGGCTGAACACCGGTGAAGCTCAGAGGAATGGAATCGCGCCAATCCAAATGATGATGATAGACAACGTGGGTAAATCCATCGGTTTGGAGCTGTTGCAAGTCGGCGAGATACGAGTCGCGGATCCAAGGGAGACAGAGCACGAATTCATGGCGTCTCCAGCTGCTGAGCAGCAGGTTGCTTTCAATGTAATCAAAGGCGGAAGCAGGCGCGCGCGTGGGACGCCCTTCGACATGCGGGAAACCGTTGTAAGACTGGTAGAAGTCGTAAATCTTGGATTCGCGAGGGCCCATAGGCAGGTTGATCAATCGGATCGGTTCGTCGTCTTCCTGGCGGAGCTGCGCCAGGAATGCCAACTGCGCGTCGGGAATCACGAGCGGGTCAGGCGCTTGATAATATTCAAATGCGACGATGCCCGCGGCGACGAAGATGACGGCGGCATGCCGCTTGGCGGGCAGGCCCTGAAGCAGCGCCTTCATTCCATAGCAAACCAGCAGCGCGAAGGGGAACACGGCACCGGCGAAAAAGGGATCCGTGTTCCAAAACGTTTGGAAGACTTGGGGAATGATCTGGGCCAAATAAAACTTGGGCAAGCGTATGGCTTCAAAAGCCACGTCGTTGACCAGAAGCGTCGAACCAAGGCGCAGCGACAGAAATACCAACGCCAGCGCCAGCCAGAGCCAGATTTGGGAGCGCAAGCGGGCGCTCGCCAGCGCCAAAGCGATCAGCAGCAGAGGAAGATAGCCAAGATAAACCGTCTGTCGCCAGCCATTTTCGACGATTTCTGAGCCGAATGCCGACTTCAAGAGCGGTCCCGTCGCTGGATTCTCGTAGTTGACGAAATATCCCAGCAGGTCCTTTCCGACTTCGGCGCCGATGTTTTTGTCCAGCGCGCTGGAAATACCGGCGGAATCGGCCAGCATGGGATAGACGCGAAGGCTGCTGATCGCGCCGACGAGGAGAACCACCATGAGGGCCTTGAGCCAGAAGGAATGACGGCGCCAGCGCGAGCGGGCAAAACAGAGCAGATACAAGGCGACGGTCATCAGCAGACAGACGAAGGTATACAAGCCAATGAAGGCGGTCAAGCCAATGAGCGCAGCGGAAACGATGAGGAATTTGCCGCGATCTTCCGCGAAGCCGCGGTGAAGAAAATATAGCGACAGAGGCAAGAAGGCGATAAACGATACATGCGGAGTGGCCGGGCGGGAAAGCACAAAGGCGCTGGCGCCAAATACGATCGCGCCGAAAAACGACAGTCGCTTGTCGCGAAGCAAGTACTGAAAGTAGAGGTAACCCGCCAGCATGGTACTGAAGGCGAGCAGCAAGTACGTCAGATTGAAAGCGGACGAACGCGGCAGAAAGTTGCTTAAACCACTGAACAGCAGCATGTGCGGCAGGCTGAAGTTGTGAAAGGCGAGCGACACTCCTGAAGGATAAAACTTCAGATCGGTGAAGTACAAGTCAGCTTGCCCGGAAAGGAAAAGGCTGCTGTACCATTCATCCCAGAAGAGCATGTAGATGTCATTGCGCGCGGTGGGCAGCCAGAAACTGCTCGCGTCAAAGACATGCGCGAAGGTTGGCCAGGTCATGACGATGATCGCCAGGGGTCCGAATATGAGGATGCGCCAATGATCGCGCAGCAGAGAGGCGAAGCGCTTCATGTTCGACACCATCCAGCGCTCGACGCCTCAACATCGGGGGGCGGCGGGCTTGGCGCGCTCACATGGCGAATTCGACCATCAGACATGAGTCGGCGCGCTCCCGCTAATCAATGCGGATCAAGCCCAGATCAAGAGCGCGCTCGAAGCGGGCTTGATCGCTCGTTATGGCGCCAGGTACGCTGACGCGGGTTTCGTAGTTGTACAGGATCATTTTCACATTGTAATTGCCGGGAACAAGAGACGAGAGGTCAAGTTGGTGGCGGGACAACGAATTGTGGCGGATGGTGAAATCACTGCCCGCGACCTTTTCGCCGGTTCGGTCGAACACCTGGATCGAGACGCCGTGGGCTTCGTCGGGCAAGCTCGTCCACCAGGTTTGGATTTCCAGACTGTCGCCATTGGCAACGAGCCGCCAATTCGCCAGCCGTACGCCGTTGTCGTATTGGACCTCGAATGGCGCCGGACTTGTTAGGAGCGCGCAGTCGAAACCTCTTCGCAAGTAGTAGGCGGCGAAAAGTTTGGCGCTGTGAATGATGGGATGGCAGGCATGGAAGTCTGTCGCCAGAGCTTCGTCAAGCGGGCGCAAGTCGCCCTCTTCAACCTGGCTCGGATTGTGCAGGTTCAGGATGAATTGCTCGTCCTCCAAAAATCGGCTCAAGTCGCTGTCATTCGGCCCCATGCTTTGGAGAATCAGTTCGCCGTCGCGGAGATATACATGAGCGAAGCTCTTCCAATAGATGAACACGGAAGACAGGTAGCGCAAGCTCGCGACATCAATGCCTTCGGAGGGATGAAAACTCAAGATTGACATGCCCTGATCGGTGCTGATGGCTGATGAGAGCGCCAAATCTTCGAGATGCTCGAATGGCGTGGGCGCCAGGATCGAGGGATTGGCGCAGCTCTCTTTCAACTGCTCCGGCCTGTAGATGCTAACGGTGCTGTCCTCGTAGGCGGGCTGCAGGCTATTGAAGCTCGGCGCCAGGGAAGCGCCCCGGACGCTCGAATGGAGGACGACATGCGTGAATCCGTTCGCCTGAAGCTGGTCCAGCGCGGCGAGATATTGCACGCGGCTGGTCGGCAGACAGACGATGGGCCGGTCACGCCGCCAATGGCTGAGGATGAGATGCGCGTTGATGGCGTCGTAGGCTGAGGGAGGCGTGCGGCTGGCGAGACCTTCAACATGGGGATAACCGCTCAGTGACTGATAGTAGCCGTATACTTTGGACTCGTGTCGCCCCATCGGCAAATGGATCAAGGCTATCTGATCTTGGTCGTCTTCCGTCTTGAGCCAGTTCAGGAAGTCCGTGCGGTCTCGACCTATGATGAGCGGGCTCGCGGGCAGATAGTATTCGAAGCATGTGAGAATCAGAACCGACAAGACAAGCGTGACTCGATGCCGCGGTGATATTGACTTCAGCGCCGTCATCAGGCCAAAGCAGGCGAGCACCACCAAGGGCAAGGCGAGGCCGATCTGATAGAGCGAAGTATCCCAGAAGGATTCAAAGAGGAATGGCAGCAGTTGATCCAGGAAATGTTTGGGCAAGACGATGTGATCGTAACGCTGACCAAAGATCACCAGGTTAGAGCCAAGCCGGAGGGTGAAAAACAGCAGCAGCAGAAAGAGCCAGGGCGCCATTCGCCGGCGGTTGCCCCCGCGTACTAGCCCATAGGTGATCAGCAGCAGAGGAACATAACCGAGATAAGCGCGGTCGCTGCTGGCCTGGCGATTCTGTTCGAGCCGCTCGCTTAAATCGGAGGGAAGGAGCGGATGTTTGGAATTCACGAAACTGGCAAGCAGCTCGTTGCTCTGTTCGCCACCGCTCCTCTTGTCCAGCGCATCCTCAAAGGACGAGCGATTCTCGATCAAGGGGTAGACGCGAAGAAAGCTGAAGGACCCGACGATAAGCGCCAGCAGGATGACGCGCTTCCAAAATGCGGGGCTCGACCAACGTTCCAAGGCATAGCGGAGTAGGAATAATCCCACCGTGAAGACCAGGCAGACATAAATGTACATGCCGATGAACAGGGTCCCGGCGATGATGAAAGCGGAAATGGCGGTCGGGAACCAGCGCCCCTCCACGATGCCGCGATCCAGGAAATATAGCGACAGAGGGACAAATGCAATCAATATAACGTCGGGGTGATGCGGTTGACTGAGCACGAAGGGGCTTAGCGCGAAGACAACGGCGCCAGCGAAAGCGAGCCAAAGATGGCGAAACAGACGCATGAGCAATAGATAAGCGGCGCCCCCATTCGCGCTGACGATAAGCAGGAAGCTCAGATTGAAGGCATTGGACGCGGGCATGAGTTTCTGCAAGGCGCCGAAGACCAACATGTGGGGAAAACTGAAGTTGTGATAAACGAGGGAGAGCCCGTCGGGATAGAACAGCCCGTCGCTGAAGAAGTAATTTCTGGAATCGGCGATGATAAAAGGCAGGCGCCAAGCGTCCCAGAATTTCATCCAGACATCTTTATTGCCGGTGGGCAGCCAAAAAACGCCGCCATCGAATACATAGATGATGGTCGGCCAAGTCATGACTGCCATAAGGATCGGAAAGCCGATGAGAAAGCGCCAGTGTTTGCGAGCGCTGGATGAGAGCCGCATCACCGCGTTTGGTCTCGTCATTGGCGGGGCAAAATGACGGCGGCCGGGCGGGGTCTGGCGTGAATGCAGGCGGGCGAAAGGCGCCGGAGTCGCTCGCGTTTACTACTGAGGCGAACTTGACACTGAGCCATTATTGGCGCTGCCCTGGCGGATTCGCCGTCATATTTGTGATTTCCAGCGCCCGATCAAAGCGGGCTTGGCTGGAAGTGACCGTGCCCGATAGGCTGGCGCCGCTGTCATAGTCGTAGACTATCATCTTCACCTGATAGTCGCCGGCGGTCAAGGACGATGTATCGATGCGGTAGTGGGCAAGCGGCTCTTGGCCGATGACAAAATCTTCTCCGCCCGCCCGAGCGCCGTCAGCGTCGATGAACTGAATGGAGACAGCATGCGCGTCGGCGGGGAGGCGCGTCCAAAGCAGGTGGAGCTCGAGAGCGCCGTCGCTGGCTTGCAGCAGCAGATTGCCCAGCTCAATGCCGTTGTCGTAACGGACTTCCAGCGGGGCGGCGGAGAATGCCAGTTCGCAGGGGAAGGCCGCGTCGAAGAAAAGCTCCACCAGCGCCTCATCTGTCTCGGTTAAGCGCCGGCAGGATTGGAAGCGGTCGGCCAGCCAAGCGCGGTAGCTATGTATGGCGTCGGCCTCTGTAGATTGCGGATTATACACCAGCAGAATGACGCTATCTCTGGCCAGCAAGCCGTCGACATCAACGACGTCCTCGCCGTTGCCGGGCGCTGCAATGATCTCGCCATCAGCCCGCGTCAGGCGCGCGTAGCGATGCAAGCCGAAGAGCGCCGCGATGTGCTGCCCGTCGGCGGGAAGGATGCTCAATATGGCCGACCCACTCCGCGGGATGATCGCGGGCGCTGATTCAGTGTTGCGAAGATGTTCCAGAACCGACGGGTTGACGGAGTTGGTCAAGTCGCAGGATTGGCGCAGGTCTTCCAGGCGATAGACGCTCACGAAGTCATCGCTGTAGGCGGATTGCGCATCGACGAAACTGCTGGCGATCTCGATATCTTGACCGAGCCAATGGTGCCAGACGACATGACTAAAACCGGCGTCTCGCAGCTGATTCAAAGCGTCAATGTAGATTGACTGATGCGGGGGAAAGCAATGAATGGGTGCGCCGCCCCGCCAGGCGCTGAGCAGAAAATTGCCGTCGATAGTGGCATAAGCGGAGGGCGGCGTGCGCCCGGTCAAGCCCTCGACCTGCGGGTAACCGATCAGCGACTGGTAGAAGCCGTAGAGCTTGGACGGCTGTCTTCCCATGGGCAGGTTGATTAGGCGTGGCTCCCCGTCGACGCTCTCCCCTCGCAGCCTCGCGACAAAGGCGAACTGCTCATTAGGGAGGACTCTCATGGAGGTCGACTCGTAGGATTCAAAGGCAATCAGGGCGATGACCGCCAGGGCGATCAGGGCGCGCTGATGCCCGGGGCGGGAGGTCAACAGGGATTGCAGGCCGTAGCATGACATGACCGCCCAGGGCAAGAGGATGCCCATCTGGAAGTGATCGGTCGCGTGGAAGGGACTGAACAGCGGCGGCAGCAGATCGGCCAGGAACGCTTTCGGCAAGACGATATGGTTGAATTGCTGGCCATCAACTTGCAGGACCGAGCCGAGACGCAAGAGCAGAAACGGCAGCGCCAGCGCCAGCCAGGGCAGCATCTTACGGCGGCTATCGGAGCGGGTGACGCCGATGATGATGAGCGCCAGCGGGAGGTAACCGAGATAACCGGTGTGCGGCTCATAAAATGGCGAGCCGGCCCCGAAGAGCGCCTTGAGCAGCGGCGTCGTCAATGGGTGCCAGTAGTTAACAAAATACGAAAGCAGGTCCGTGCCCGTCTCCTTGGTCGTATTCTTGCCAATGGCGGATGCCAGATCTTCTGTGCCAGCGAGCATCGGGGTGATTCGTCCAGCGCTGCAGAGCAGAGTGACGAGACCGAGGAGCAGCATCCAGCGCCAATAGCGCAAGTTTTTCCAGCGCTCCGTGGCGTAATACAAGATGATCAGCGCCAAGGTGATGAGCAGGCAGACGAAGATGTACAGGCTCAAGAAGGCGGTGAAGCCGACGATAATGCCGCAGACGAGCAAATGCTTGAGGCGCGCTTCCGTCATTGCGCGTTGGAAGAAATAGGTGGCGAGCGGAAAGCTGACGATCAGATTGATATCCGGATGGGCGGCGTGGGCAGTCACGTGTTGGCTGAGGCCGAAGACGACCGCGCCCATCGTCGCCAGCCAGCGATCGCGAAAGAGATAATTCAGATAGACGTAGCCGCTCAAAGCGACCGCGAAGACGATCAAGAGATAGGTCAGATTATAGGCGCTTGCAGTTGGGAGAATCTTCCCCAGAAGAGCGACAGAGAGCATGTGCGGCAGGCTGAAATTTTCAAAGGCGAGCGAGACGCCGCCGGGGTAAAACATGGCATCCGAATGATAAAAGCTGGTCCGCCCGGCGAGGAACCGCTCCAAGTGCCAAACATCCCAGAGTTTCTGCCAGACATCGGTATTGCGCGTGGGTACAGCGAAGGTTTCCCCATCGAAGACGTAGACGATCGTGGGCCAGGTCATGACGATGATGAGCAGGGGCATGATGACGATGATGGGTAGATGACGACGCATCCATACCGGGAGGTGGGCTGGGAAACGTCGCGGATGAATTCCTATTGACGAGAGTCGCATAAGATTCTTACGACAGCCGCTCGCTGATTACGACGTGGCTCACACAAACAACGAATCCGCAAAAAAAGATGCTGTAGGGGCGGGCCGGTGGCTCGCCCGCTGATTTCTAGAAGGAGTCGGAGACGGGCGACTCACCGAGTCGCCCCGACAAATGTCAAATGGATGGGGAATCAACCGCCGCCGAGCCATCGGATCGCGTCTTTGGCGAAATAGGTAACGATCAGATCGGCGCCAGCGCGTTTGATGCAGGTGAGGCTTTCGAGGGCGGACCTGTCCAGATCGAGCCAGCCCTGACGCGCCGCCGCATGAATCATGGCGTATTCGCCACTCACCTGGTAGGCGGCCAGGGGCAGATCGAAGCGCCCGCGCGCTTCGTTCAAGATGTCGAGGCTGGGCATGGCCGGCTTGATCATCAGGATGTCGGCGCCCTGCTCCACATCCAGCGCGATCTCCTTCAATGCCTCGCGCCGATTGGCGCTGTCGAGCTGATATTGCGCCCGATCGCCGAAGCCGGGCGCGCTGTGGGCGGCGTCGCGGAAAGGTCCATAGAAGACGCTGGCGTATTTGGCCGCGTAGCTCATCACGGCGACGTGGGAGAAGCCACCGTCATCGAGCGCGGAGCGAATGCCAGCGACCATGCCGTCGATCATGCCGGAAGGCGCGATGATATCGGCGCCAGCGCGCGCATGAGCGAGCGAAGCCTCGCCCAGCAACTCAATGGTTGGGTCGTTCAGCAAGTAACCCAGGGGCAGAGCGGGATCGAAATGCGCGTTTTCCGGCGAGTTAATGATGCCGCAATGGCCATGATCGGTGTATTCGCAGAAGCACATATCGGATATGACGGCGAGCGCGGGCGCGGCCTCTTTGATGGCGCGGATGGCGCGCGGGATGACGCCGTCGTCGCTGCAGTTGTCGCTGCCGCGCCAGTCCTTGTGTTCGGGGATGCCGAAGAGGAGGACGGCGGGGATGCCGAGCGCGGCGATTTCCATGGCTTCGGCGGCGAGCTTGTCGACCGTCAGCTGCGAACTGCCGGGCATGGAATCGATGGGGATTTGCCGGTCGCTGCCGTAGCGGACGAAGAGCGGATAGATGAGGTCATCGGGGGTCAGCTTTGTTTCGCGCGCCATCCGCCGCAGGGCGTGCGAAAGGCGCAGGCGGCGCGGGCGGACGCAGATGCCGGCGGTCGCGGTTTTTGCGATCGAGCGGGTCTTGACCTTTGCCTCCGCCATCGTCCGGCGCCCCCGTTACCAGGTCTCCCAATGGACGACATCGGCGAAGACGCGGCGGCCGCCGGCTCGCAGCGGTTGTGCCGCCGCCGGCTCATCGGCCGGATGGCCAAAAGAAATCACCAGGCGTGTTTGGAAGCCGTCCGGGATGCCCAGAATTTCGGCCGCTTCTTCGGGCTCGTAAATCGTGCCCAGGCAAGAGCCAATGCCGATCTCGGTTGCAGCGAGTTGCATATAGGCGGCGCTCTGGCCGGAATCGAAGAAATGCCAGAGGGTGCGCTCGTTTTCGGTCGGCACGACGATGACGACGCAAAGCGCGCAGCCCGCGACATGCCCCATGCCGGCACCGGTGGCAGCGAGCGCCGCCAGCCGTCCTTTGTCCTGCACCGCGATGAAGTGCCAGGGCTGGCTGTTTTTGGAGCTTTGCGAGCGCCTTCCCGCGTTGAGGATGCGATCGATATGGTCGCTGCTCAGCGGTTCGGCGCGAAATTCGCGTATCGCTCTTTTGCTTTGAATGGCTTCCCAGACTTGCATGTTGGTCCTTTCCAGCGCGGCTTGCGGCGGTCTAGTCATCCACTTTGGTGGCGGCGGCGAGTTCCAAATCGGCGACGGCGCCCACTGTTTGCATCTCTTGCCGCAGCAGGTCATTGATCTCGGCGTCGTAGGCGACTTGCGCCTCGACATCAGCCTCCAGGGCGAACTCGATCATGACTTCAGCGACCGACTTTTTCACCGTGCGGCTGATGATCTCTTCCAGCTCGCCAACTGTTAGCTCCACAATCTTGCGATTGTCCATAGCGTTTGTGCCGGGCTGTCTGTCTTCGGCTGTCCGCGCCCGCTCCTTTCGTCTTGTCATTAAAGAATTGTAGCGCCGATTGGGCGAATCTGCTCCGATCCACGCCGATTTTTACGCGATTCTGACGGTCGGCGCCCAAGCGGCGATATGTAAATCTATACGCGGCTGGGGCGAGATGGTATCAGCAACTGTGCAGAATATACGACGGAGCATTCATGGTCCGAGGCAAGCGGGAGCGCGGGCAAACCTTGTCTATCGCGGCGGTCTGTGTGAAACTGCATCATGAGCAACAAGCGCGGTGGAGCGGCAATGGCGCTGATCTTGGCGGGCATCATCATGTTTGGGGGCAGCCTGGTGCAAGGCGCCATTGGTTTCGCCTTGGGCTTGATCGCGGTGCCGCTGCTGGTCGATGCCGGCTTCAGCCTGTCACAGGCGGTGGCGCTGACCACCTTATCGATCGGCATTCAAGTGATCTTCGGCGCCTGGCAGTTGCGGGCGCATATCCCCTGGGACGATGTCAAGCCGGCGGCCATCGTGCGCTTTCTGACGGTGGCGCTCGGCGTCTTGCTGCTGCTGAATGTCGAAGCGATGGATACGGTCGGGGTCAAGCGGCTGGTGGGCGCCGGCGTGCTGCTGGGCGTCATTGTGCGTGTGCTGGCTGGAAGAATGGCGCAGCGCGAGTGGCCCAAAGCTGCTTCGATCGCGGCATTCGGCCTCAGCGGCATCTTGCAGGGCCTGGTGGCGATGGGCGGACCGCCCATAGTATTGTGGATGACGACGCGCGACTTTCGGGCGCAGGAGGCGCGCGCCTTCACCATGACGCTCTTCCTCTTGAACGCGCCCGTTCAAGTCCTGCTGCTGCTCTTCCTGTCGCAAACAATGAGCCTCGAGGTTTTTCTGATGGCGCTGGTAATGTCGCCACTCATTTATGTCGGCACGATTATCGGCGTGCGCATCGGCGACCGCTTCAGCAAGCAGTTGCTCAACCGGCTGGCGCTGACGGTTTTGGCAGTGATTGCGTTGAATGCGATGGTTTAGCGGGGAGCTTGCTCGGGCGACGTGATAGGTCGCCCCTACGTGTATTGCGTCGGCGGGCGACTCACAGAGTCGACCCTACATGGCTTGTCCGGTATTGGGCCACGCTATCACGTCGGTTACACCCCATCCCCCCCAACCCCCTTCCCAAACGTCTATGTCTAAGTGACCCAGCAAACTAGGGAAGAGGGAGTACTCTTGCAGCGCACTTGGTTTCAAGGGATTTTGACGATTTCGGCACCCGAATTTCCCGATTCTGCCGTCGAGTCACCCTTCCCTAGTTCACTGGGGAAGGGCCGGGGATGGGGTAAAATCTACGGAGGGCAGGCTATCTGCAGTAGCGGTCAACCCCTACAGGGTTTCTTCTCATCATGAGATTCCACACGACGAACGATGACTGACGTATAGTCGGGATGGAAGAGCAAATGAGCGAATCATTACCGAGACAAGGCTTGGAATTCAGCAGGGACGAGATGCGCGAAATCGGCTATCGGGTCATTGATATGCTGGTCGACTATTATAATGACCGCGCTGAAAAGCCGGTCGCGGAAGCGCTGGACTACGAGGCGCTGGAGGCGATTCTGCGCGAGCCGCTGCCGCGAGCGGGAATGCCTTGGCGCGAGGCGCTCGAGCAATTTGAGCGGCAGGTGGTGGACAGCTCGAATCGAGTCGATCATCCGCGCTTCTTCGCTTATATTCCGCTGGCGAACAATTTCATAGGCGTGATGGCGGATGCGCTGGCGGCCGGCTACAACGTTTTCAACGCCGTCTGGCGGCAAGGACCGGGCGCGGCCCAGATCGAGCGGCTGACGGTGGATTGGCTGCGGCAGATTTTTGGTCTCCCAGAGGCCGCAGGCGGGACATTCGTCAGCGGCGGCTCGGTCGCCAATTTGACGGCGTTGGCGGTGGCGCGCGAGATTCAGCTTCAGGGCGATATGGGCGGCGCGGTCGCTTATTGTTCCGACCAGATACACTTCGCCGTCTCGCGCGGGATGCGGCTGCTGGGCTTCGCGCCCGAGCAGCTGCGCAAGCTGCCCAGCGATGCAGGCTTTCGCCTGCCAGTGGCGGATTTGCGGCGGGCGATCGCGGAAGACCGAGCGGCGGGCATGCGTCCATTTTGCGTCATCGCCAGCGCGGGCACGACCAACACCGGCGCGGTGGATCCGCTGGACGAGCTGGCCGATTTCTGCGCGGGTGAGGGATTGTGGCTCCATGTCGATGGCGCTTATGGCGCGCCGGCTGTGTTGACCGAGCACGGGGCGCCAGCGCTGAAGGGATTGGAGCGCGTCGATTCGCTGGCGCTGGACGCGCACAAGTGGCTCTTCCAGCCGATTGAATGCGGCGTCGTGCTGCTGCGGGACCGGCGCTGGCTGGCGCAGACATTCAAGGAAGCATCGGAAGTCTTGAAAGATATGCAGAGCGAAGGCGAAGAGCTCAACTTCATGTATCAGGGCATTCAGCTGACGCGGCAATTTCGGGCGCTGAAGCTGTGGCTGAGCTTCAAGGTCTTCGGCTTGGACGCCATCAGCGAGGCGATCGCGGCCGGCTTCGAGAATGCGGTATTGGCTGAGCGGTTGCTGCGCGCGGAGGGCTGTTGGGAGATCGTGACGCCGGCGCAAATGGCGATCCTGACCTTCCGCTACCGGCCGGCGAATGGCGACGCGGCGCTGGCGAGCCGGGTGACGCATGATCTCGTCGCGCGGCTGCTGGACGATGGCTTCGCTTTCGCCGCGGGGACGCAATTGCGGGGCCAGCCGGTCATGCGCATGTGCTGCAACAATCCGCGCACGACGCCGGAGGATCTGGAGCGCACGATTCAGCTGATGACACGGCTGGCGGCTGAACTGGAAGCGGAGCCTCGCGGCGCTGTAATCGGTTAAGCGCGCGCTTACGGCGGTAACTGCGCAAACCGTATAAACTATACAAGTAAGCCTTAGGTTGCTGCACGTCGCGAATTGCGCCGTCCGGGGAATCGTATCGCGCTGATTTTCGCGCCTCAATGGGAATAGCCAGTTTTGGCATCAGGTCAGTCTCCAAGTTGGCGGATGCTATTCAAGGCTACGCCGCGAGCTCGCTGGTCTGCGCTCTGAAATTATGAGGAGACTGGAAATAATGATATTATCCAAGAATATCTGGCTCACCGGTACTATTGGCTAAGGAAATATTATGAGAAGTTCAAACCCGCGCGACCAACTAAAGCTGGACGCTGATGAAATGCGCGAAATGGGCTACCGCATCATTGACATGCTGGTCGATTATACGGGAGCGCAATCGCAGTTTCCGGTGACGCGAGCGCTTGACCATGCGACATTCGAGGAGATTCTGACCGAGCCGCTTCCGGAGGCGGGGGCCGATTGGCGAGACGTTTTGGAACAATTCGAGCGACAGGTGCTGACGACCATCGACCATCTGGATCATCCGCGCTTCTTCGCCTACATTCCGTCCTCCAGCAATTTCGTCGGCGCGATGGCGGACACGCTGGCTTCCGTCTACAACATCTTCAACGCCTTGTATCCGCTGGGTACGGGCGCGGCTGTAGTCGAAAGAGCCTGCATTGGTTGGCTGCGCAAACTTTGCGGCATGCCGAAAGAGGCGGGCGGCATTTTTGTCAGCGGCGGTTCGGTGGCGAATCTGACCGGCTTGGCGGTGGCGCGGCAGATCCAGCTCAACGGCGACATGAGGCATGCCGTCGCCTACTGCTCGGATCAGGCGCATTTCGTCATCGCGCGCGGGCTGCGGATTCTCGGTTTTGCGCCGGAACAACTGCGCGAAATCCCGGCGGACGCCGATTTTCGCCTGCCCGTGGCCGAGCTTGAGCGGGCGATTGCGGAAGACCGGGCGGCGGGAAAGCGACCATTCTGTGTGGCGGCGACGGCAGGCACGACAAATACCGGCGCGGTCGACCCGTTGAATGACCTGGCCGATCTGTGTGAGCGCGAAGGTCTTTGGCTGCATGTTGATGGCGCCTATGGCGCGTCCGCCTGCTTGTCCCAGTACAGAGGTCAGGTGTTGTCGGGCATGGAACGCGCGCATACGCTGACATGGGACGCGCATAAATGGATGTTTCAGCCGGTTGAATGCAGCGCTGTGCTGGTGCGTGATCGCCACTGGCTGAGCGAAACATTCAAAGATACAGCGCACTTCTTATCTGACGCCGAATTGCACAGTAAAGATGAAGTTGGCGAAGAGATGAACTTCATGTATCAGGGCATACAGTTGACGCGCTATTTCCGGGCGCTGAAATTCTGGATGAGCCTGAAAGTATTTGGCTTGGCTGCAGTGCGGGCAGCGATTGAGCGCGGCTTTGAATTGGCGGAACTGGCGGAATCACTATTGCGTGATGCCGGGCACTGGACAATCGTCACGCCGGCGCAAATGGCGATTGTGACCTTTCGCTACCAACCGGCAAATGGCGACGAAATGCTGGCGGAACGCGTCACGGACGAGTTGCAAGGCGCTATGGCCGCCAATGGATTCGCCTTCGCCTCGACTACCAAGCTGCATGGGAAGACGGTCTTGCGCCTGGTCACAAACAATCCGCGCACGACGGCATCCGATCTGCGTCAGACAGTCCAGATCATGGGGCGGCTGGCCGCGGATTTGGAGCGGCAACTCAACGACAGGCGCGCTGCCGCTGGCTAATTCAGCCACCCCATCAGAATCTTTACAGGCTGTACAGTCAACTCTAAGTTGCTAGAATAGCGACAATTCTGGCAATCTATCTCTACACACTAGCTCAGGAATCGAACATTGGATTACGGTCTGCTGGCGTTTTCGCTCGCCGCATTCGCATTCACCGCATTGGCGGCCTTTCAGATTGGCAGATTCTCGACTCGCTTTCATTTGCCCTTGATCAGCGGATACTTGCTGGCCGGCATTTTGGCCGGTCCCTTCATCCTGCGTTTTATGGATGTGGCAAATGTCGAGAGCCTACGCTTTCTCGATGAGGTATCGCTGGCTTTCATCGCCTTCGCCGCTGGCAGCGAAATGGCGCTCGACGAACTGCGGGGGCGCTATCGGAGCATCGGCTGGAATACGCTGACTCAGATCGCCGCCATCTACCTGTTTTGCGGCGCCGCGGTTTTCCTGCTGGCTGATGTCATTCCCTTCATGCAAGGGCTGTCGACTGCTGGTCGATTGGCGGCGTCGCTGCTGGCGGGCACGATTCTGGCGGCGCGCTCGCCATCGTCGGCGATCGCCATCATCAACGAGCTGCGGGCGCGCGGTCCCTTCGTCAAAGGCGTGCTGGGCGTGACGCTGGTGAAAGACGTGCTGATCGTGGCGCTCTTCGCCGTGAGCACATCGATCGCCGCGACCCTGCTCAACGGTCACCGTTTCGACCTGGGTTTCATCATCCTGGTCGTTTTCGAGATTCTGGCTTCAATCGGCTTCGGCATCCTGGTCGCTCAAGTGATGGCGTTGGTGCTGCGCAGCCATTGGGAAGACCGGGTGAAGATTCCGCTCATTCTGCTGATTGGCTACCTGGTCTTCGCCTTATCGGGCGAAATCCGGCAATTCAGTCACGAGAATCTCCCCTTCGATCTGCTATTTGAACCGCTGCTGATCTGCATGGTCGCCAGTTTCTGGATCACGAACCGCAGTCCGTACCGCAGCGAATTGCGCCACCTGCTTCATCAGGTAGAGATGCCCATATTCGTGATCTTCTTCACCTTGATCGGACAGGCGCTGGATCTGAGCGTCCTGCAGGCGCTATTGCCGGTGACGTTGGCGATATTCGCCGTGCGGCTGGCGGCATTGTTTGTGGGCGGCTATATAGGCGGGACGCTGGCGGGGGATCCGCCGCGTTTCAATCGCTTGACCTGGATGGCGTATATTACGCAGGCTGGCGTTGGGCTTGGCTTGGCGAAGGAAGTCGCGATTGAGTTCCCGGAATTGGGCAATGATTTCGCCACGCTGATGGTGGCGGCGATCGTATTGAGCCAATTGGCGGGACCGCCCCTCTTCAAGTTCGCCATTCGGCTGGTGGGCGAATCGCACCTGCCAAAGGACATTGCCGATGACGAAATCCTCGATGTGGTCATCGTCGGCATCGAGAATCAGTCGCGGCAGCTGGCGGAGCGGCTCCTTGCGCATGGCTGGCGGGTCAAGCTGCTCGATATCGATCAGTCGCATGTGTCTTCGCTGACCGCTTCCGACGGCTTGCGGCATGAGCACTGGCTGCCGGAGATCACAGCCGAGCGCGTACGGGAACTGATTGAGCCGAAGACCGAAGCGGCGGTCACGCTCTTGCCGAATGACGAGGACAGCCTGAAGCTCTGTCAAATCTTCTACGAGGAATTTGGCATCACGCGGCAGATCGCGCGGCTGAACACTTTCAATCTCGTCGAGCAGTTCCGCGAATTGGGCGTGCACGTGCTGGATCCGGCGAATGCGATGGTCCATCTGCTGGACAACTTCGTGCGCGCGCCCCAATTGGCGACGATGGTCTTTGAAGATGATCCCGATCATGATGTGATACAGGTGACGATCACCGATCCGGGCGTGGATGGCTTGCACTTGCGCGAGCTGATCTTGCCCGATGATGTGCTGGTGATGGCGATCGCGCGGCGCGGGCATTCCATTGTGCCGCATGGCTATACCAATCTGCACCTGGAGGACGAGGTCACGCTGATTGGTCCGACGGAAAGCCTGGAAGAAGTGGCTTTGAAGCTGGGGTATTAGAAAACTTGCCACCGAGTACACCGAGTAGATTGAGTACACCGAGTGATCAGTTGGCTGGCGGTTTAATGAAGCAGTCGACGCAAGTAAGACATTGGGCGGGTATGCTCATCTAAGAGCCACGTAGGCATGCGAAATTGGTAGGACAAGGAGAATGTCTTTATGACCGAGTTGCCAACGGCGATCATCGGCGGCGGACCGGTTGGATTGGCGGCGGCGGCGCATTTGCTTGAGCGCGGCGAGCGCTCGATCCTCTTTGAAGCGGGGGAGCGCGTAGGCGCCAGCGTATTGGACTGGGGACATGTGCGCATGTTTTCGCCCTGGGAATTCAATGTGGATGCGGCCAGCGTTCGCTTGCTGGAGAGAGAGGGCTGGAAGATGCCGCCGGCTGAGGAATTGCCGACCGGCGCCGAATGGGTCGAGCGCTATTTGCAGCCGCTGGCGGAAACCCCGGCGATGCGCGATGTGATTCGCACGGGTACGCGCGTCCTTCATATCAGCCGGCACAATCTCGACAAAGTCAAGGATACTGAACGCGAGAAGTCGCCCGTTCAACTGCATATCGTCGATGGCGACGGACGCGAGACGCTGATTGAGGCGCGCGCTGTCATTGACGCCTCCGGGACATGGAGAGAGCCGAATCCGTTGGGAGCAAACGGCCTGCCGGCGCTTGGCGAAACGAATCTGCGCGGGCGGCTGGTCTATGGCATACCCGATGTGCTGGGAAGCGAGCGCGAACGCTACGCCGACCGGCGCGTGATGGTCGTCGGCAGTGGCCACTCGGCGATCAACGTTTTGCTCGATCTGATCCAATTGCGGTATGAAAATCCGGCGACAGAAATCATCTGGGTCATGCGCGGGGACAACCTGCGCAAGGTTTATGGCGGCGGCGTAGACGATGCCTTGCCGGCCCGCGGTCAACTGGGCTTGCGAATCAGAGACGCGGTCGAAGCGGGCGCGCTGGAGATCGTGGCGCCATTCGCCGTGAGGGAAGTGAAAGAGATGGACGACGGGCTCTGTGTTCGCGGCGTAATGGACGGCGAGATGCAAGGCTATTACGCTGACGAGGTCATCGTCTGTACCGGCGCGCGACCCGACCTGGCGATGCTGCGCGAATTGCGGCTCGAGTTGGATCCGGCAGTCGAAGCGGCGCGCCGTTTGGCGCCACTGATAGACCCCAATTTGCATAGCTGCGGGACGGTGAGACCGCACGGCGAGCCCGAGCTGCGCCAGCCGGAGCCGGACTTTTACATCGTCGGCATGAAGAGCTATGGGCGGGCGCCCACCTTCCTGGCGGCGACCGGTTATGAGCAGGTTCGTTCGGTGGCGGCGGCGCTTTGCGGCGATTGGGAAGCGGCGCGCAATGTTCGGCTGAACCTGCCGGAGACGGGCGTTTGCGTCACCGATTACGCAGTCGATGAACTCTGCTGCAGCCCGGCGGAAGCGACGCAGCCAGCACTGCTCGCCATCGATGCGATAGCGGTCGCCGGTGCTGATGCGGTTCTGGCGCCAGCTCAGCCGCAACGCTGCTGCTGAATAGGGGCGCCTGTATTCTTCGCGGGCGGCAGACCCCCACCCCCGACCGCCTGTGTCTACGCGGCGCGGTGCCCTCTCCCACAAGCGGCGCGTAGACACAGCACAACGAGAGGGGGAGCGAAGCGCAGATAGACGCAAGGCGTTTTGCGTGGGCGGCGGCAATGTCGGGCGAATGTCTACAGGTGTCTAAAAGAAATAGTGATTGGAATGGAGGTGGGCGATGGCGCATCCGCTGGTGGAGCAGTTGCGATTCACGCGCAGCGAATTCCTGCGCTGCCTCGAAGGCATGAGCTTGCAGGACGCTTACGCGCGGCACGGACAGATGAACTGCATCAGTTGGACCATCGGGCATCTGGCCGATCACGAAAATCGAACCTTCGTCTTTCTGGCGCAGGGGCTGGTCATTCAGCCGGAACTGCGCAAGATTTGCTCGTTTGGCTGCCCGCCGTCAACGCCGAAGCTGGACGATATGTGGGACGCCTGGCGCGAGGTGACGGCGCATGCGGACATCTTCCTGGATACGCTGAATTCGGAAAAGCTGCAGGAGCATTTCCAGTGGAAGGGCGAAGCGCTGGACGAGTCCATCGGCACCATGCTGCAGCGCGTCATCTATCATTACTGGTATCACCTGGGCGAGGCGCATGCCACGCGACAGATGCTGGGCGCGCGCAATTTGCCCGAGTTTGTCGGGGGCATGGATGACCTGCCCTATCGGCCCCATTGACGACGCATGATCCGCCCGCGCATCGGCATCACCACAAGCCTGAAGGATGGGCGTCAGACGCTCGATCGGCGTTATGTGGTAGCGGTGGAACGCGCCGGGGGCTTGCCCATCATCGTCCCGATCATGGAATCGGCTGAGGTGGCGAGCAATCTCGCGGCTCTGCTTGACGGGCTGATCATCACTGGCGGGCCGGGCATCACGCGCGGATTGATCGGCGCGCTGCCGGCAGATTTGCCCGCGGTGGAAGAAGCCCGCGATCGAAGCGACGAGCTGATCTACCGGGCGATGGCGGATCGGCCATTTCTCGGCATCTGCTATGGCATGCAATTCGCCAATGCCATGGCCGGCGGGACGATTTATGGCGATGTAGAGCGTCAATGCGGCGCCGCCGTTCATAGCGCCGAGCGCGGCGCCGGCGAGCACGAGATTCAGATCGAGCACGGCAGTCGCTTGGCGGCGATTCTGGGCGTCGAGCGGTTGCGCGCCAATACGCATCATATTCAGGCGGTGGCGGATCTGGGCGCGGGATTGCGGGCGGCCGCGCGGACGGCAGACGGCGTGATTGAAGCGTTAGAGTCGGCGGATGGGCGCGTCCTGGGAGCGCAGTTTCATCCGGAGCGGATGCGGGAGCGGGGGCTGCCCCTGTTTGAGGATTTGATTCGGCGTGCGGAAGGGCATTCTACGCCCCTCTAAATCTCCCCCCGAAGCATCAGGGGGAGACTTTCCATTCGGCGTGCAGATTCAATTGGACCCTAGACTTATTCAATGGCGTTTTCCTTGCGAAGGTCAGTTTCTAGGCGACCGTCGCACGTCCGTACACAGAGCCATGACGGAAAGGCCGACCCAATGGCTCGCCGCTACAATATCTGCAAGGCGGATCTAGAGCAACCCAATCAACCGCGTTAGCAGATCGCGTTTGATGTAGCCATTCCGCTCGTACCAGTCGAAGGTGTCTTTCAAGCTGGTCTCGATATCGATGCTTGGCTTGAACAGCTCGCGCTGCGCCTTGGACCCGTCGAAGTAGACGTGGGCGCCCCCGAGCCGGGTTTGATTGGCGTCCATCGGCGTCTGAAAGCCAAGCGCCCGCAGCAATTCGACGAATCGCGCGGTGGGTTCGAGCAGCCAGTCGGGCATGAAGAAGGCTGGTGGGCGAACTCCGCATGCGAACGCGATCAAGCCAAACCACTGGCGATACGACAGATTGGCAGTATTGAGGATGTAGCGCTCGCCGCTGCGGCCGCGCTCGACGGCCTTGAGATGCGCGCGCGCCACATCGCGCACGTCAATGACCGCCAGCCCGCCAGAAGACATCGGCGCCAGCCACTGCCAGCGCGCGGTCTCGATGACGAAGCTGCCGGAGATGGCGTTGAGGTCGCCCGGTCCGATGATGACAGTCGGATTTAAAGTGACGATATCCATGCCGTCGGTGACGAATCCGGCGACGATTTCTTCCGCTTTGACCTTGCTAAAGGCATACCAGAAGCGCTCAGGCGGCAGATTGAAAGTGTCGCTTTCATTGGCCGGTTCGGCGCCGGGTCGGATGCCGATGGTCGAGGCGCTGCTGGTGAAGATGACGCGGTCGACGCTGGCGGAACGGGCCGCGGTCAGCAGATTGCGCGTCCCCTCCACATTGATGCGCCAGAGGGCGTCGCGGTCGTCGTCTTTCCAGTAATCGGCTTTGGCGGCGACGTGGAAGACGACATCGCAATCGGCGCAGGCTGCCTCCAAGAGCGCGATATCGTCGAGATCGCCGGCGACGGCTTCGTATTTCAGGTCGCCCAGGACGCTCAATTTTTTCTTGGAGCGGTAGAGGACGCGCGCGCAATGGCCCTGTTCAATCAGCTGGCGCGTCAGATGCGAGCCGACGAAGCCGGTGGCGCCGGTGACGAGCGCTTTCATGCGCTTATCTTGCCAGCCGCTCGGCGGCAGCGAAAAGAACTGCCATGCTCATCAGAAATGAGATACTCGTTCCACACGCGCAATTGTTAATCCCTTCGCCCACAAACCTATCCCGCGCGTCGCCAGCTGTCTAGAGCAGGATTAAGCCGAGCTGGGTGGCGCGGACGACCGCCTCCGTGCGGCTTTGCGCCCCCAGCTTGCTCATAATCGCGTTGACGTGGAACTTGACCGTATGCTGGGTGATGCCCAGTTCCTGGGCGATAGCGCGATTGGTGAGCCCGCGCGCCAAGAGCTGCAGCACTTCATTTTCGCGCGTGGTCAAGGGCTCGGTCGGGGCTATGTAATCGCCGCGCGCCGCCGAACCCAGCAAGTCAGTCAAGCGCGGATCGATCGCGGTCAGCCCCTGCTCGAGCGCTGTCAGCGCGGCGACGATCGCATCAGGATCGCTGTCGTTCAGCAACAGGGCGAAGCGCGGGAAGGCGCGCAAGGTAGCCAGCAGGCGCCCCAAGGGGGCATCAGGCGCCTCAGCGATCAAAGCCAGCAACGGGATGTCCTTGTCGAGGCGATACAGGCGCTCGCGCATGGCTTCGGCCTCCCAGCCGAAATCAATGACCAGGACATCGGGCGCCAGGCGGTCCATCTCTGACGCTAGATGCTCGCCGTCGACTCGCCCCAGCACGAAGCAGCCGCGTTCTTCCAAAAGAGCGGTCAAGCCGGCGCGGCTCAAGAGGCTGTCGGCGACGATGAGCAATTGGGGCTCTGAAGTGGCTGAAATGTGTCTGGTCATCTCTGGCAGCGACCCTGCCTTATTCGCAATCGAGAGTGGGTCTGGCGGGCGTCCCGCGGCTGCGGTCTGGGCTGGCGCGGCAGCCGGTAAAAGCCTATACGCGGGGTTTCGCACTTCGGTGTCAATCTTGTTATAATGTGCGCCGAAATGACGTGGAGCGCTATTCGCGCGCCGAGCCCCTCCCGCAGCGCGGCGAATAGAGGAGGTTGATTGTGGTTGAGGCAGGAGTCATGACGCGTGATAGCCATGTGGCCAATACGCTGAATCTGCTGACGGCTGTGCTTGAGAATTATCCTGGTCGCGATTTTGCCATTCGGTTGTGGGAAGGCACCGTGTGGGAACCGCGCAACGCGACCAGCCCTCGATTCACCATCGTGCTCAATGGACCGTCGGCGTTGCGGCGCATGTTCTTCCCGCCGACGGAGCGGAAGCTGGGCGAAGCGTATATGTTCGGCGACTTTGAGATCGAAGGCGAGCTCTACGCGGCGATCGATTTGGCGCGCTATCTGTGGGAGGGCTGGAGCTGGTCAGATACGCTGCGTTTCGCGCCCAAGCTGTTGCGGCTGCCCGCGCGCGATGCTGGCGGCAACAATCAGATCGCCCATCTTTCGGGCGCGAAACATTCGGTCAATCGCGATATGCAGGCGATTCAATATCACTACGACGTCTCCAACGAGTTTTATCAGTTGTGGCTTGACGAGAAGATGGTCTATTCCTGCGCCTATTTCAAGGATCCCGAGGAGAGCATTGACACGGCGCAGAGCCGCAAGCTGGATTACATCTGTCGAAAGCTGCGGCTGGAGCCGGGCGATCGGCTGCTTGATATCGGCTGCGGCTGGGGCGCGCTGATCATGCACGCGGCGCAGCATTACGGCGTGGAGGCGCTCGGAATCACTTTGAGCGAAAAGCAGCTGGCGCTGGCGAAGGAGCGCATCGAAGCGGCCGACCTGTCGGATCGCTGCCGGGCGGAGCTGCTGGATTATCGCAACGTCAACGAGAGCCAGCCTTTCGATAAGATCGTCAGCGTGGGCATGGTTGAGCATGTCGGGCGGGAGAACCTGGCGGTTTACTTTGAGAAAGCATATCGGCTATTGAAGCATGGCGGCGTATTCTTGAATCACGGCATCACCCTGTTCCAGGCGCCGAAAATCCCGCAGTACCAAGCCAAGGACTCCTTCGTGCAGCAATACATCTTCCCCGATGGGGACAGCCAGCATATCGCTTACGTGCTCGATGTCGCGGCGAAGGCCGGTTTCGAAGTGCGCGATGTGGAGAGCCTGCGCGAGCATTACGCGCTGACGCTGAAGAATT
>WTGC01000170.1 GCA_011523705.1 Chloroflexota bacterium
TCCCCTAGCCCCTTGCCCCCACAAGGAGGGAAGAGGAATCACCAACCCGCGTCAACGCACATCCGTCTTGTAGGGCACCACATCACAGGTCGTCTGATACCAGGTCAGCATCCGCTCGCGCAAGTCAGACAGAATCGCCGCGTAAGCCGGGTCGTCTATGCGATTCTCCAGCTCGCCCGGGTCCCGCCGCAGATCATATAGCTCATCGCTCTCATATAGACGGCGGACATACTTGTGGTCGCGCGTGCGGCACATCGTCGCCTTGCTGTGCTCGCCTGCTTCGCTCCCTTGCAGCTGCACGCGGGGCCAATACAAGCCCGTCGGATCGTAGAAGGACGGGCTATCCTTCTCCATCGCCTGCTCTTCACCGATGCGCCGCCCGCCTTCGCAAAAGACAGCATCGCGGTGCTCATCATCGACGCCAGCGATCAGCCCCGATAGCGCGCGCCCGAATTGGTCGTAGTCCGGCTTTATGCCGGCCCATTCGTAAGCGGTCGCCGTGAAATCGACCAGCTCGACCAGTTGATCGCGAACGCCCGGCTTGATCGGCGCGCCCGCCGGCGGCTTGACGATGAGCGGCACACGCGTCAGGCAGTCTTCAAAGGTGTTCTGCGTCTTCTCGACCAAGCCGTAATCGCCGGTGAAATCGCCATGATCGGAGAAGAAGAAAATGGCGCTGTCGTCATAGATGCCGCTTTCTTTGAGGGCGTTGACCACCATACCGAACTGCGCGTCAACGCGGGCGCACATGCCGTAATAGACGGCGCGCAACTCATTGAAGCGCTCCTCGCTCCAGCCCTGCAGGTGCTGCCGCTCATAAATGCCAGCGACGAGGCTCGGCTTCTTCGCCCAGTCCGGCGTTGGAATCCGCTCCGGAATCGCGTCGCGATCGATGTCGCTGAACCAAGGATCTTCCACGCCGTATGGCGGATGTGGATAGCTCAGGGGAAGGTAAATGCAGAGCGGCTGATCGGGCGGCGCGTTGCGTATCAGGTCAACAGCGCCATCGACCATCGCCCAGTCGTTGTCGTAATAGACGTCTTCTGTCGTGCTTCCCCCTGATGCTTCGGGGGGACCGAGGGGGGTTGAGGAGAGCTTGCCGGCGAAGAAGGAATAATAGTTGTCGCTGTCGGGATCGCCTCGCCATTCATCGGCGCGATGCAAATTGGGACGCAATTCGCGCGGCGCCTCGTACTTGACATCGCAGTAATCGGCGAAGCCATTTTGGCGCGGAACCAGGTCGTTCTTGCCGCCCCACCAGACGAAGTAGCCGTCGTCCTTGAGCATCTTGAGCAGGACGGGCTCATCCGGCTGCAGCATGTGGAACATAGTGCGATGCCCGCGGACGTGTGGGTACCAGCCGGTCATGAAGGAGCAGCGGCTGGGCGTGCAGACCGGATTCTGGCAAAAGGCGTAGCGAAAGGAGACGGCGTCATGCTCGACGATTTGATCGAGATTTGGCGTCAGCGCGGCGGGATTGCCCAAATGTCCCATGACATCGCCGCGCCACTGGTCGGGGTTGAAGATGATAATGTGAGGCTGTTGGGGCATGGCGAGTTCCTTTGAGCGCAATCGCTAGGCGGCCATCCAATCTTCGATAGGTAAGTCAGGGAGGCGCGCAAAACCGCGGAAATCGTGCGTCACGACCGTCATTCCATTTGCCATCGCGATGGCTGCTATCTGCATGTCGGCGACGCCTATAAGCTGGCCTCGGTCTCTCAAGAATGCGTGTATGCGGCCGTAGGTATCTGCTGCGGCGTCATCAAAGGGCAAGCTGGGAAAGTACGAAAAAAACTCGTCTTGCTCGTGCCGAAACAGCGCCGGAGAACGCCCACGGTACGAACCGGCATACATTTCCGCTTTGGAAATCGCGCTAATGGCAACGCCAGCGCTTTGATGCCGCAGGAGCACTTTATCGAATAGCTGCGGATATCTCTTGTTGATGCAATAGATGCAGATGTTCGTATCGAGCAGGTATCTCATCCAGCGTTAAAACACATACTTCCAGACGCCGTGATCAACTTCCCGCATCACAATCGGCATCGGATCATCATCAAAGGTGCCAAAGCCTAACTCGTCAGCCATCCACACCGGCATTCTGCGGTAAAACTCCAACTCGATTTCGCGGGGCAACTGCTTCAAGCCTTCGCGCGTCAGCGGCAAAGATTGATTATGCTCCTCACAGAATGCATAGAAGTCGGCATCTGCCTTGCAGGCGCCATCTTGATGAATGGTCCAATGGAGCGCTTTGCGCTTATGCATTGCCCGTAGCTTCCCAATTCCCATCGTGCAATCATCCTAGCGAAAGCCAGCCGATCTGTCAAACCTGACCGTGCCGGCCGCTTACAACAAATCCCCCGGCAGCGGGCTGTACTCCTCATCATAGCCAAAGGCGAGCGGACCCACTACCGCCAGCGCTTCCGGCGTCTTCAGTTCCTTGGGCGCCGGCATCGCCAAGACAGCCACGCGCAAGCCATAACGCAGCGCCTCAGTGCCGATGGGCTCGCCCTCTTCCAGGGTGACGAGCGTAATCAGATCGGGCACCGTGCAGAGCACTTCACCGTTGCTGCGCGCGATCAGATTCTCGTTCTGAAACTCGATTTCGAGCTGATGATCGAACCGGTCAAAGGCGCTGATCACGAGCTTGCCACGAGCGAAGCCCTGAACCGTACGCCGCTCGACATCAATGATCTTGCCCCGGAAAAGGACTTTGCCCTTGCATTGCGCCGCGACCGTTTCCGCCGGCTCAATCCCGCGCGCGCGGCAGTCTAGCACGGCGTCGCCGAGGCCTTTCGCCAAGCTGAGCGTATCGCGGATGACAGTCGCTTTCAATTCAGCGCCGCTCATCACCGGCATAACAAGCCCGGCCGAGCCGCCCATTTCGATGGTCAAGCTGCGGGCGAATTCTTCAGCCTGCTTCGCCGATCCAATCCGCTTGAAGATCGCGACATTGCCATGGGAATCGGCCAGGGCGAAGGGCGCCGGCGCCGCGCCATAAATCATGAAGGTATCCATATCCAGCTCGGGAAATGCGCGCCCCATGCCATCGCCGTCGACAACGGGGAGGCCAAGTTGCAAGGCCGTGATCATCGGACCGAGGGCGTTGCCGCCGCCGATCTCGCCGATGACAATCGCGTAGATCTTCTGCCGCAGGTGCTCCTCCAGGGCGCGGACCGCTCGCTTGATCTCTTGCCCTTCTTGCAGCTTTTCGTTGCTGACCGTTGGCGCGCCCATGCCGCCGACGGCGCAGACCAGCGCATCATCGGGCACATCATCGGCTTGAATGACCTGAACCGGCGTCCCAGCCTGGCGCAGCTCCCTGTTCAGCCGCAGCCGGTTCAGATAGGTGCTGCCGCCCCCGCCCGTACCGAGCACGCCGGCGCCAATTGCGATGGCATGGCTGTCTTCGAGATTGACCTGACGCATCATCAGTTGAACCGCTCCTCGACCGGCACATATTCGACATCGTAGCCGAAGTAGCGCGGGCAAACCAACTTTAGCGCGGCTGGCTCCCGCCATTGCGGCGCGCAGGGAAAGGCGATGACGGCGACCCGCATGCCATAACGCAGCGCCTCCGTGGTGATTGGCACGGCTGTCTCCGCGTCAAGCACGGCGATCAAGTCCGGCGTGGTGGCGACGTACTTGCCATCGACCCGAACCACAAGATGTTCATTCTGAAAATAGAGCGAAAGGGCTCGCCCCTCAAACCGACCGCTGCCCGTCATTTGCGCGCTGCCTTTGGCGAAGCCTCCGCTAACCCGCCGTTCTACATCGGAGACTTTGCCGCGGAAAGCGAGATAGCCACCGACAGCCTCGCGCACGGCGTCAACCGGATTCATTTCTTTGCGGCGCGCATTCCGTACAGTTTTGCCAATCTCTTCCGCCAGCGTGATCGTGCCGTGAATCGCCGCTTCCTTCAGCTGCTTCACCGTCGCCGCATAAAGGGCGATCGCGCCGACCGCGCCCATGTGCATCACGCAGGAACGAGCGAAGACCTCGATCCACTT
This sequence comes from Chloroflexota bacterium, assembly GCA_011523705.1. Lineage (GTDB taxonomy): Bacteria > Chloroflexota > Anaerolineae > Aggregatilineales > Phototrophicaceae > UBA6055. The sequence goes on from WTGC01000170.1 coordinate 4,008, forward strand.
GTTGCTGACGGCATCCATCAGCAATACGTTGCCGCGCTCATCGGACATGGCAAAAGGACTTGCGCTGATGCCATTCGCGGTCAACACCGTCATCTGAATCTCGGGGAAAGCCCGTCCCATGCCATCGCAATCGACCACCGGAATGCCCAGGCGCGCCGCCAGATAGATCGGCCTAATTGAATTCATGCCGCCGCACTCGATGCTCATGGTGGCGCAGGGCATTTGGCCGGTGTATTTGCCCAAAGCATAAAACGCGCGAACAAGGTCGTCGCCGGCCGGCAGTTTTTCTACGATGACGGTAGGCGCGCCCATGCCAGCAGCGGGCACAATCAAGTCCTCATCGTCCAGTTCCTCAAGGCGATAAAGCGCAACCGGTCCATATTTCCGAATTGCTTCGCGGGCCATAAGCCGGCCGATGTAGGGATCGCTGCCGCCACCGGAGCCCAGTATCGCAGCGCCAATCGCGATGTCGTCGATATTGTCTTCGGAGAGCAGCCGCATCACATGCCCCGGTAGCGCTCCTCGACGGGCACATAATCGACATCGTAGCCGAAGTAGCGTGGGTGGGCGAGCTCCAGCGCGGCCGGCTCCCGCCATTGCGGCGCACAGGGAAAGGCGATGACCGCGACCCGCATCCCGTAGCGCAGGGCCTCGGTCGTGATCGGCTCGCCGGTTTCACTATCGAGCACGGCGATCAAGTCGGGCACGGTCGCAGCGAATTCGCCATCGACGCGCACGACCAAATGCTCATTCTGAAATTCAAGCAAGAGTTCTTGCCCGGCGAAATCGCCGGTCCCCGCCATTTTTACGTCGCCGCGATTCCAGCCACCTTCAATGCGCCGGTCGACATCGGTGATCTTGCCGCGAAAGACGAGGAAGCCGCCAACCGCTTTGCGCACGGCGTCGACCGGATTCGCTTCTTCCCGGCGGGCATTGCGCACCGTCACCCCAATCTCTTCCGCCAGCGTGATCGTGCCGTAAATCGCCGCTTCCTTCAGTTGCTTCACCGTCGCCGAGTAGAGCGCGATCATGCCTTCGGCGCCCATGTGCACGACGCAAGAACGGGCGAAAGTCTCCACCCAGGCGTTGCTGACCGTATCCATCAAGAGCACATTGCCGCGCTCATCCGACATGGCGAAAGGGCTGGCGGTGATGCCGTGCGCGGTGAATATGGTCATCTGGATCTCGGGGAATGCCCTTCCCATGCCATCGCAATCGACCATGGGAATGCGCAGACGGGCAGCGACATAAATCGGCATGACCGAATTCAGCCCGCCCGCTTCAATGCTCATCGTGCCGCGGGGTTCGCGGCCGGAATATTTGCCCAATGCCTTAAAGGCGCGGATCATATCATCGCCGGCGGGCAGCTTCTCCACGATCACGATGGGCGCGCCCATGCCGGCCGAGGGCACGATCAGGTCGTCGTCATCGAGTTCGTCCAGTGTGTAAAGCTCCACCGGTCCATATTGCCTGACGGCTTCCCGCGCCATCAACTTGCCGACGTAGGGGTCGCCCCCGCCGCCGGTGCCCAACACCGCGGCGCCCAGGGCGATGTCTTCGATTTCTTGTTCGTACAATAGACGCATGTTCTCTATCCTTGTTTGGGCGAGTCACCGCCTCGCCCCTACAACAACAGCCTGACGAATGCGTGTACGGGCGAGCGACCTGCTGTGTCTACGCGCAGCGGTGGCTCGACCCGACACTTGTGTTCTGCGATGGGCGACGCAAGTGTCGCGCCTACGCTTGCCTAACCATACCGCTCTTCGACCGGGACGTATTCAGTCTCGTAGCCGAAGTAGGCGGGACCGACAATTTCAAGCCCTTTTGGACTGCGCCATTTCTCGGCGCAGGGGATGCCGATGATGGCGACGCGGAAGCCATAACGCAGGCCTTCGGTCGTGATCGGCTCGCCTGTGTCCACATCCAAAACCGCCAGCAGATCCGGCACCGTCACCTTGAATTCGCCGTCGATGCGGGCGGCCAGATGCTCGTTCTGGAAGCTCAGTTGCAGCTTCTGCCCGGCGTATTCGTCGATGCCAGCAATGTGCGCGTCGCCTTTGGCAAAACCGGCTTCCGTGCGCCGCTCGACATCGCCGATCTTGCCCTTGAAGATCAAGTAGCCACCCACAGCTTCGCGGATCGTCTCCACCGGCTCGTCTTCTTCCAGGCGGGCGCGGCGCACGACCTTGCCGATTTCTTCGGCCAGCGTGATCGTGCCCGGGATGGCCGCTTCGCGCAGCTCGGCGGCGGTGGCGGCATAAAGCGCGATCATCGCCATCGCGCCCATGTTGACGGTGACGCTGCGGGCGAAGGTCTCCGTCCAGAGGTTGCTGATCGTCTCCATCAAAACCGTGTTGCCGCGCTCATCGGACATGGCAAAGGGCGTCGATGAAATGCCGTGAATGGTATGGGTCACCATTTGCAGCTCGGGGAAGGCTCTCCCCATGCCATCGCAATCGACCATCGGCACGCGCAGGCGGGCGGCGCAATAGATCGGCACCACCGAATTCAGCCCGCCGGCTTCAATGCTCATCGTCGCTTTAACCGGCTTTCCGATGTATTTGCCCACTGACTGAAAGGCGTTGACGATATCATCGCCGTTGGGCATCTTTTCCACCATGACCGTCGGCGCGCCCATCATCGCCGTAGGCACGACCAAGTCGTCGTCATTCAACTCATCCAGCGTGTACAACTCGACTGGCCCATAATCGCGGATGGCTTGGCGCGCCATCAGCTTGCCGATATAGGGGTCGCCGCCGCCACCCGTGCCCAGGACAGCCGCGCCAAGAGCGAGATCTTCGAGGACGGATTCATCAATGATTCGCATCTATGCCCCCCAACGGTTGCGGGCGAGTCACCGCCTCGCCCCTACAGACAATGTTCATGTTTGTGACGGTTCGTATCGTAACGTCTCCGTTGGATTGCGGGCGGCTTGATAAGTCGCCCCTACAGAAAATGAATGTCCTGTTCATCATGCGCTTGTCACACCTCCACCAGATCGCCGATGGCTTTGACCATGATGCGCGTGGCGTTGCCGGGCAGATAAGCCAGCGGCACTTCCTCCACATCGACGATCTCGATGCTTTCGGCGTCGGCGCCGGCGTTGACCGCGCGGTCGCTCGCTTCGCCCTTGGCTTGATCCAGCGCCTCATCACGGCTGAGCTCGGCGAGAGAGAAGATGCGGTCGCATTCGCCGCCGACTTGGGCGATCGCCGCGCCGATGGCATTGGCGACCGGGAAGTGATCCGGCTTGATTATCTCGGAGGCGCCCTCGATCGCGCCGGTGACGAGGATGCTGCCGCCGCCGACCACAATGACCGGTACCGGAGTCGCGCTCGTTTTCATGCGATCCACCGCAATAGCGATCATCTCCATGATGCGCCCTTGCACCGCATTGATCAGATCGGAATCGAGATGGCTGACAGCGCTCGCGTCGCCAATATCTTGTGAACCGCCAGCCACAATCACATCGGTCGCCGTCAAGACATCGCCGCCGAAGACCAGCGCCTTTTCCGTCAACTCGTAGCCGACGCTGCGCGGACCGACTTTGATGGGGTCATGCTCAATCAAGCTCCCGCCGCCCAAGCCAATCGAATAGGTATCGGGCATGCGAAAGTTGGTGCGCACGCCGCCGATATCGACCGCCAGCGCCGCTACCCGAGGGAAGCCGTGCTGCAAGACGCCGATGTCCGTTGTCGTGCCGCCGACATCGACCACGATGGCATCGCGCAAGCCGCTCAGGAAGGCGGCGCCGCGCATGCTGTTGGTCGGTCCTGAAGCGAAGGTCAGCACCGGATATTCTTTGGCGAAGTCGGCGTTCATCAGCGTGCCGTCGTTCTGGCTGATATAAAAGGGCGCGGTGATTTGCAACTCGTCGAGCGCCGCTTTGAAGCCGTCCACCGTGCGCGCCGCCAGCTGCCGCAAGCAGGAATTCATGATGGCGGCGTTTTCCCGCTCCAGCAGCCCAATGCGCCCGATCTCGCTCGAAAGAGTGATGTTGGCGCCCGGGATGACCGAGCGAACAATCTCAGCGCTCTGCTCTTCGAAAGTCGCGTTGACCGGTGAAAACACCGACGAGATGGCGATGGCATCCAAGCCGGCGTCACGGATCTGCTCGGCGATGGCCCGCACTTCATTGGGTTGATAGGCGGAGATTTCGCGCCCGTCGAATTCGTGGCCGCCATGCGCCAGATGCGCATTGCCCCCGACGATTTCCCGCAAGTCGTCGGGCCAATCGACCATGGGCGGCAGGCAGACGGTCGCCGGCAAGCCCAGGCGGATGCAAGCGGTCGGCGTGAGATGCTTGCGCTCGACCACGGCGTTGGTGAAATGCGTCGTGCCGATCATCACGCCGTCGATCTTCGCCCGGTCGATGCCGGAATCTTCTAGCACCGCGCGCAAGGCTTTGGCGATGCCAGTCGATACGTTGGCGGTGGTCGGCGTCTTGGCCGAGCTGAAGACAGTCGTGCCATCCATCAAAACGGCGTCGGTGTTGGTCCCGCCGACATCTACTCCGATTCTCATGTGTTGTCTCCTTTGCGTATGAAATTATCAAGCGGATGCCGATTGCATTGCTCGCCATTCCGCAGTCAGTTTCGCCCTTACTGCTGTTGAGGCGGCAGCAGATTCTCGCCCGCGTCGGTTAAGCGCTGAGCGAATTCCTCTTCGGAAAGCTTCTCTTCCAGCATCAGTCGCTCGCGATAGGCTTCATATTCTTCGCGGACGCGCGCCTTCATCGCATCCCGCGAGACGTTTCCAGCATTCTCCAGCAATGGCATTTCGTTGAGTTCGCCAATGAACTGGTCAAGCTTTGTCACCCAGTCCGTCATATACATCGGCCGCTGGTCGACAACCTGCAATTCTGCAAATGACAAGAATTGCTCCACCAGCAAATTCAGGCGTTTCAACTCAATGGCTTCAAGATAATTCTTGGCGATGAAGGCATCACGCAATGTCATCGTATTGCGTTTCCAGGTCGTTAATCCCATATTCAGCTTGTCGCTGCCGACGCGCTCCAAAATCAGTTCGGCGGCGGTCTGACCATGAATCGCATAGTGGAACTTATTCTGCACCGTGCCAAAGAACTTTTTCGCCACCACGTTGCTTGATTGAAAATCAATGCTGGTGGCGAAGACATCAAGGACCTTGCGATAGAAGTTATATTCTGAACTGCGGATATTGCGTATCCGCTGTTCCAGTTCTTCAAAGTAATTCGAGCCGCCGTGCGCCAGACGGTCGTCATCCATGACGAAGCCCTTGACGATGAATTCGCGCAACTGCTTGGTCGCCCAAATGCGGAATTGCGTGCCGCGATACGAATTGACGCGGTAGCCAACTGAGATTATCATGTCGAGATTGTAGTGGGCAATTTCTCTTGAAACCCTGCGCCCGCCTTCGATTTGAACTCGGAAGAAAAACTTCCGAGTTGGATCTACAGCTAATTCTCCTTCTTCATAAATGTTATTGACATGGCCACTGATGTTTCTATTTGTGACCTGCAACAACTCCGCCATTTCGCGCTGGCTAAGCCAGACGCTCTCATCTTCATACAATACTTCCAAGCGGGTCTCGCCGTCCGCCGTCTCATATAGCAGTAACTGATTATCAGATGACATATCTCAAACTCCGAGGCTGGATGCCTCGCAAGGCTAGCATATATGTTCGATACTTGCTACCCGGGTCGCCGCCCAATCACCCCACCCGGCAGCGGACGAAAGTCCACATCGTAGCCGAAAGCGCGCGGACCCACCACTTCCAGCGCGACTTCGCTCTTGAGCTGCGCTGGCGCCGGCGCCGCGATCACCACCACCCGCGTACCATAACGCAGCACCTCGGTCGTCACCGGCTCGCCCTCCTCTTCGGTGACGATGCAGATCAAATCAGGAACCGTCGCCACAACCTCGCCGTTGATATATGCGATCAGAAACTCATTTTGAAACTCAATTTCCAGGACATCCGCGCCGCTGAAGCTCTCGCAGCGAACGCCGCCGCGGGCGAAGCCTTTACTCACGCGCCGATCCACATCGGTGATCTTGCCGCAGAAGATGACCTTGCCGTCCAGCGCATCCGCCACCACCGCCGGGACATCGGACTTTCGCTCTTGCGCCTCGATCACTCTTGCCCCGAGATGATGCGCCAGGCTCAGCGTGTAATGGACGCCAGCCGCTTTGACCTGCGCGCCTGTCATAATCGTTCCAGCCAAGCCAGCGCGCGCGCCCATGCTGACGGCAATATTGCGCGCCATTTTCTCCGCCCAAACGTCGCTGACTGCGGCGGGAATAACGGCAGCGTTGTCGGCGACATCCACCATTGCCAGGGGCGCCGCGGTGGCGCTCGTGTCGAAAAGGAATGAAGACATTTGAATCTCGGGAAAGGCGCGCCCCATACTGTCGCTATCGACGGTCGGGATGCCGGCTTGCAAGCCGCCAATCATCGGCTGCATCGAATTGGCGCCGCCGATCTCGGCGATGGCGACCGCGTCAAATCTGCGGCCGATATGCGCCTCCAATTCGCGCATTGCCCTCATCATCTCGGTGCCTTCGGGCAGCTTCTCGATGCTGACGGTCGGCGCGCCGATACTGCCGACCACGCAGCATAAGGCATCGTCAGCCAGGTCGAAGGGATCGATTATGGCTTGCGGGCCCTTCTCGCGAATGACCGACGCCAGATGCAAACCGCCCAGATAGGGATTGCCGCCGCCGCCCGTGCCCAAGATGCCGGCGCCGATGGCGATGGGACGGATATCTTCCAATGTGACTTCGCGCAGCATCAGGCCGGCTCCAGCCCGGGCATGGGCGGATGCAGATGACAAGCGACCTGATGGGCGCGCTCGACTTCGAGCAATGGCGGCGGAACGGTCTCGCATGTCGCCAGCTTTTCGGCGTGGCAGCGCGGCGCGAAGGGGCAGCCACCCTGCGGAAATGAATGAGACAGATCACCGCGAATGATGATTTCCTCGCGCTGCAAATCCGGATCCGGCTCGGGAATGGCGGAGATCAGCGCTTGCGTATAAGGATGTTTAGGGCTTTCAAAAATCACCTCGGTCGCCGCCACCTCAACGATTTTGCCCAAATAAAGCAGCGCCACCTCATCGCACATATAGCGCACGACGCCGAGGTCGTGCGAGATGAAGAGATAAGTCAGGTCGAATTGGTCCTGCAGATCTTGCAAGAGGTTGAGGATTTGCGCCTGCACCGAGACATCCAGCGCCGAGGTCGGCTCATCCAGCACGATAAGCCGCGGCTGCACCGCCAAAGCGCGGGCGATGCCGATGCGCTGCTGCTGCCCGCCGCTGAATTCGTGGGGATAACGATAATAGTGTTCGTCTTTCAAGCCGACCACGTTCATCAATTCGAGGACGCGTGCGCGCGCCGCGTCGCCTTTCAGGCTCTCGTGTATCCAAAGCGGCTCGCCGATGATCTGCCCCACCGTCATGCGGCCATTGAGCGAGGCGGCCGGCGCCTGATAGATCATTTGAATCTCGCTGCGCAGGCGGCGCAAGTCACGCTGTTTCAAATGGGTGATATCCGCCCCGTCGTAGAGGATCTGCCCGGCGCTGGGTTCCATCAGGCGCAGGATGCACTTGCCAATCGTGGTCTTGCCCGAGCCCGATTCACCGACCAGACCGAGCGTCTTGCCCTCCTGCAGCGCGAAACTGACGCCATCGACGGCGCGGAAGTCGGCCGTCTTGCGATTGAGCAAGCCACCGCGAACGGGAAAATATTTGGCCAGATTCCTGACGTCGAGCAGATGGCTCATGCGTCCTCCGGGTAGAGGAAGCAGGCGGCGTGATGCCCGGCGCCGACTTCAATCGCAGGGGGAACGCTCTCCCGGCAAATGTCCATCACATGTTCGCAGCGCGGGTTGAAGCGACAGCCAGCCGGGGGATCGATCAGGTTGGGGATTATCCCCGGTATGCCTAGCAAGCCGCCGCGATGGACATCCTTCTGTGGCACCGCCGCGATCAAGCCCCGCGTGTAGGGATGTTTGGGGTTGCGGAACAATTCGCGCACGGGCGACTCTTCCACGACGCGCCCGGCGTACATGACGGCGACGCGCTCGCAGCTGCGCGCCACGACGCCCAGGTTGTGCGTGATGAGCAAGACGGTCAAACCCAACTGCGCCACCAGCGATCGGATCAGCCGCAAGATCTGCGCCTGAATGGTCACATCCAGCGCCGTTGTCGGCTCATCGGCGATCAAGAGGTCGGGGTCGCCCGCCAGCGCCATCGCGATCAGAACCCGCTGGCGCATGCCGCCGCTGAATTGATGAGGATAATCGTAGATGCGCTTGTCGCCATCGGGGATGCCGGTCAGGCGCATCAGCTCAACTGCGCGTTCATGCGCCTCTTTCCGCAGCTGCCTTACCGATGGGGTGAATCCGCGCCAGCGCCCGGGCACTTTCTTGCCCTGCGCCTGCTGATAAAGCACGGCGTCAACCAATTGCTCACGGATGGTGAAAAGCGGATTGAGGTTGGTCACCGGGTCTTGAAAGATCATGCCGACGTGGCGGGCGCGGAAAGCTTCCATTTCGCTTTCGCTTTTGCCGAGGATGTCCTCGCCGTTGAAAGTCACGCGGCCGGCGGTGATGCGCCCCGGCGGCATCGGTATCAAACGAGGCACCGACAACGCGGTCATCGATTTGCCGCAGCCGGTCTCCCCGACCAAGCCGAGCACATCGCCGCGCCGCATCTTCAAGTTGACGCCCGCCAAAACCTTGACCACGCCATCGTAGGTGTGGAATTCAAGATGCAGGTCGTCTATGTTGAGCAGTTCAGACATTGCAAGTTTTCAACTCAATCCCCTTTTGACCCAGATCAATCAGTCATTGCCTCATCTTTAACTCCCCTCCCTGATGCTTCGGGGAGGGGCCGGGGGAGGGGTAGAAATTACCGCCGCGAGCGCGGGTCGAGCACATCGCGCAGGCCATCGCCGATCAAGTTCCAGCTGAAGACCATCAACCAGATCGCCAAGCCCGGGAAGGTGGCGATCCACCATTCGTCGGGGAAATAGCGGCGGCCGTCGTTGATCATGGCGCCCCACTCCGGCGTCGGCGGCTGCGCGCCCAAGCCGATGAAACCGAGCGCGGCGGCGGTCAATACGGCAAAGCCGAAGTCAGTGGTCATTTTGATGATGATCGGCGATACGGCGTTGGGCAGGATATGTCGAAAGATGATGCGCAGGTGCCCGGCGCCGATGCCATAAGCCGCTTCGACGAAGGGTTCCTCGCGCAATGAGAGCACCAAGCTGCGCGTCAAGCGGGCGAAACCGGGCCACCAAACCAGCGATATGCCGATCATGGTATTGATGATGCCTTTGCCCAGCGCCGCCGAAATCGCGATCGCCAAGACCAGCGCCGGCACGGTTAGAAAAATATCGGTGACGCGCATGAGCAGATCGTCTATCCAGCCGCCGGCATAACCGGAGATGGCGCCGATGGTCACGCCAATGCTCGTCGCCAACAGAATAATCACCGTGCCGACTTGCAGCGCCAAACCGGTGCCCATGACGACGCGGCTGAAGATATCGCGGCCGATCTTGTCGGTGCCAAAAGCGAATTCCGCGCTGGGCGGCTGCAAGCGGGCGGCGACGCGGGTCTTGCCGGCGGCGTCTTCCGGATAAGGCGCGATCAAGGGCGCGAAAATCGCCACCAGCAAAATGACGATCAGCATCAGCAGACCCAACATGGAGAGCCGGTTCGAACGGAAGCGATACAAGCCGCGAGCGATATTCTCCCAGCGTGCGGACTTCGGTTTTCTACCCCTCCCCCTGCCCCTCCCCAAAGCATTGGAGAGGGGAGTCTGATCTGGTATCAAAGGAAGACCCGGCAGGGTGTCGAAGTCTCCCCCTGATGCTTCGGGGGGAGATTTAGAGGGGGGTCTACTGTCAGCCATAACGAATCCTCGGGTCAAGGATGCCGTAGACGATATCCGTCAGGATATTGACCACGCTGAAGACGACGCCGTAAAGAATGGCGATGCCCATGATCGGCTGAAAGTCGAGACTGAGCGACGCTTCGACGGCATAGAGCCCGAGACCAGGCCAGTCGAAGATCGTTTCTATCAGAATCGCCCCCGCCATCAGCCAGCCAAAGTTGAGTGAGATAACGGTGATCGTGGCGATGAGGGCGTTGCGCAGTACATATTTGAAGATGATGACGCGATAAGGGATGCCGATGGCGCGCTCCATGCGCACGAAGTCTTTCTCAAGCGCTTCGACCATGCTGGCGCGGGTGATGCGCGTGATACTGGCGAAGGCGCCGAATGACAATACCAGCGCCGGAATGAATAGATGCCGCAGCGAGATTAGGAAAGTTTCCAGATCCAGCTGAACAAGACTGTCGATCAAGAATAGGCCGGTGGTCGGTGCTGGTGGCGAAACCAGCACGGGCAGCCGCTTGCCGATCGGGAACAGACCGAGATCGCGCGCGAACCAGGTCTGGAAGATCATCGCCAGCCAGAATGAAGGGAAGCTGACAAAAAACAGGGAAAGCACGCGGGCGACATGGTCGGGCAGGCGGTTGCGGTACATGGCGGAAATCACGCCGGCCGGCACACCGAGCACAGTGGCGATAACTACGGCGGCGGTGGTCAGTTCCAGGGTCGCGGGCCAATAAACGCGCAGATCGTTGATGACCGCGCGGCGCGTGTATAGCGATTCGCCCCAATCGCCGCGAAATAAGCCCGCCATGTAATTGATATACTGGATCGGCAAGGGTTGGTCCAAGCCGAATTCACGGCGAAAGGCTTCCTTGATTTCTTCTGTGGCGCGGGGACCCGCGGCCAAGCCAACCGGGTCGCCGGGCACGATGCGGGCGATGGAGAAAGTCAGGATGCTCAAGCCGATCAGCGTCGGGATGACGAGGGCGATGCGCCGCAGGATGTAGAATCGGATGTTCATGGCAAGCAGTATCAGGTCTGCGCCACGCTACGGCGCCGTGATCTGGTCCCGGCTTTCCAACCGGATGCGTTTGAGCAAGCGCTCTTTTTTCATGCGTTTGCCCACAACGTGGACTTCCTTGTTGAAATACTCGCCCAGCACCTCGTTCATGATGTGCTCGGGCACTTCGATAGTCCACCTTTCTTTGTCGCTCGTGATCAAAACACACTCGCTGACATCAAGCGCGTTGGCAATCTTCAACACGCCCGTCTTATGTGTCGTCTCGTCTGTCGTTTGCAGTACTGCATCGCCGTTCGCCGAAGAGCGAGCGCCCGCTGCGGCTTCCACCTCTCGAAGCAGATCTCTTAGCTCAGCCTCGATTTCGGGAGGCGCGTCGCCAGCAAGCCCCCTGTAAATCAGTCGTCTTGCTTCTTCGTACATTTCACAGCGCCATGCCAACGTCGCAGCGCTCCGATGCAAGACGGAACGCGTCGGCTCAACATTCTCGTCAACCATCAGTTCGGCGGCGGCGGCTTCTTTTTCAAGCGCGAGGCGGGTGAAATGAAGGTATCGTTCGCGATCTTTTTCTAGCCTTGCGACGAATGACTCATCCGCGAATTCCATGGCTTCGTGATGCAGTTGATTGACTCGCCGCGCCTTTGTCGTCATCTTTGCACCTTAACAACAACTGGCTCTCCAAAATCTGTAACTATGATGTAGGCAGGCACCCGTGAATCATCTGAACGCTTGGACTGGTTGCTACCTTCCTCTATTTTGGACTTGATGTCGCTGGGATATCTTGCTTCAGTAATTCCCTTGCTTTCCATTCTTGCAGCGAACTGGAATGGAAACCTGTCTAGATCATCACTTTCAATCAACCAGAAATCCACACCGTCATTTCTTAGCGAACGCTTAATGGCAGTAAATTCGGTGGTCGCTCGAATCGTAAGACAAGCTATGCCTTCTGCGGCAAATTCCACTGCATAGCTGGTATCGCCGAATGTGTTCTCCATACATTCGGAATACGGTCGTGTCCAGACTAGCCTAGCATTGTGCAGCTTCTCCTCAAGACTTCTTATCTCACAACGCAATCCGGTCTGGTGACGATGATGATTTAGGAGGAAAACTGCTGCGTCGTACATGTATTCTATCAAACTTGCCCTCACGCGCGGCAATGCTTGAGTCAGCGTATCCAAATCCAGAACAACCGTTTCAGTCATGCATAGCCGCTTCCATTCCGTGTGGATGACGCCTTGGGCGTGCTTGCCCCGTATGGGTTAGCCTCCCCCCACTTCACATGAGGGGAGACATACGGAAGCTCAGAAGCTAGCAACCTTCCATCCACAAGTCCTGGAAGAGGGCGGTGATGGGGTACATCGGCGAGAAAACGAAGCCCTTGACGCAGGTGTTCAGCGCCAAGCCGCTGTCTTCGGTGTACATCCAGACCGAGGTCTGCTCGGCGGCGATGAGCTCTTGCGCTTCGGTGTACATCGCTTGCCGCGTCTCGGCATCGCCAATGGTGCGCGCTTGATCCAGCAGCTCGTTCACGCGATCGTTTTGGTAGAAGCTGCAAGAATTGAAGCTGCCCCATTGATCGGAGTGATACTGGTTGTAGAGGTGCGCGTCCGGATCCAGGAAGGGCGGCAGCGTGTAGATATTGATGATGTCCGGACCGGTCTCCGGCGTGGCGCAGCTGGCGACCATATCGGGCCAAAGCATGGGAATCATGTTGAGCTCGATGCCGATCTCAGCCAAGCCTTCCAGCAGAATCAGCCCCGGGATCTCCTCGCGCGGGAATTCGGTGACGTAGACGTAATCGAGCGTGATGCCGCCATCGGGCCAAGCCGACTGCGCGAGATGGGCGCGGGCCGCATCCAGATCGTATTTCGGATACCCCAAGCCCTCGACATAGCCGACGAAATTGGCCGGTGTAGGGCCGGGCAAAATGGTGATCGGCACATCCTGCGCCGCGACCATCGCCTCGTAGTTCATGGCATGGGCGACCGCCTTGCGCAAATGGATGTCGCTGGTGTATTCGCCCTGGTTATTCATCTTGAGCGTGTTGGTGAAGAAGCCGCCGTGCTGTTCCCATACGTACTGATCGGATTCGTCGATCTTCTCCCGGTCGGAGCCGGCGATGGTGTCGGCGATGTGGGTTTCGCCGGCAAGCAGAGAATTCAGCTGCGTCGCCGCATCGCGCTGGATCACCCAGAAGAAGCCGTCCAGGTGGTCGTCGCCGGTCCAGCCAGCCCAGTAGTCATCCACGGCGATAAACTCATAGATGTTGCCGATTTCCCAACGTCCTTGCGTGAAGGGTCCGGAGCCAGCGGCATTCTCTTTGAGGAAGGTCTGCCCCATGTCGTCGCCCAGGTTGGCTTCGACAATGGCTGGGTTGACAACGAAGAGCTGCGGAAGGGTGCCGATGAAGGGGGCGTAGGGCTGAGTCAAAGTGAACTGTACCGTGTGATCGTCGAGCGCTTGCGCCGTGTTTTCGTCCGCAATGGTCGCCCAACGCCAGCTCGGCGGACCCGAAATCGCCCGCACGCGATTGAAGCTATAGACGACGGCGTCGGCGGTTACCGGGCTGCCATCGTGGAAGACGGCGTGATCATGCAGCTTGAAGGTCCATACCGTGGCGTCATCGTTGACTTCGTGACTTTCGACCAGGTGCGGAATCGTGTCGCTGCCGCGGTAGATGTACAAGGCGTCATAGAGGCTGCGCAGGGCGGCGTTGATCGAATAATTCTCGCCGGTCGCCGGGTCGATATTGTCGATATCCTGATTGCCGCCGTAGAGCAAGATATCGTCTTGCGCCATGACAACTGAGGATGTGATGAGCAAGGCGCTCAGCACCAGGCAAATGAAGAGCATGCGTTTGAACATTTTTTCCTCCGTGAACAACGAATCGTAGATAATGCCGAGCGGCAAAATCGTGCGCAGTAGTGTAACTGACTTGCGCGATCCTTGCCATTCTGGGGTATCTTGCGCGCCTAGCCGCCGGCGCCGCTCATCAATCGAATCATGTCCTGGAACAAGACGAGGTCGTGGCGGAAGTCTTGCGGATTCGATTTCGGCTTCTCGCCTGTGGCGACGCTGCGGTGGAAAGCGCGCCATTCCTCTGTAAAGGCGTCGCCCCAGCCTGGATGCGTGACAGTCTGCTGTTTATTGGCGCCATCGGTCGTTTCGGTGACCGTGAGTGTGATGGGCAAATTGCGCACGAAAGGCGTATCGTAATCGACGCGAACCACTTTGTTGTCGCCATAGACTTGCAGATAAGTGTCGAAGCGCGGGATATTGTCGACGCCGGTGGAGAATTGGCAGATGAAGTCGCCATAATCGAAAGCAGCGGTTTGGTAGCGTCCGCCATCATGCTGCGATGCATACAATACTCGCCGCGGCATGCCCAGCATTTCGCGCATGGCTGAGAGGTCATGAGTGCTCAAACCGAGCATCATGCGATAGGCGGTCGAAAGCGCATATGGGACAGCTCCGATGGCGCCGCGAATCGCTTCAGCGCTGCGCTGGCGCATGGCACCACTAAGGGCGGCTGGCATATCATCAGCGGGGACGACGCGCGAAGTCGGCTCGATCACCAGTGAATTGCGCCCAATCAGGTCGTGCACTCTCGCCAGCCGAATCTCGTCCAGGCCTTGGACAATTCGACAAGCCTCAATGAAAGCTGGCGCGTATCGGCGCATCGTGCCCACTTGCACGATCTTGCCCGTTTCCTTCTCGGCTTCAATGATGGCGTCATTCTCCGTCAGATTCAGACACATGGGTTTCTCGACCAGCACGTGTTTATTCGCGCGCAGCGCCGCGATGGTGACCTCGGCGTGATAGACATCAGGATTGGCAATCAGCACCGCGTCAACCATTTCGAGCGCCAGCAGGTCCTCATAGTCGGCTACTCGCGTCGCTATACCCCAGTCATCGCCAACGCCGGCCAGCACTTTGTGGCTGACATCGCAGAGCGCCGTCACTTCAAAGAGGTCATTCAATTGGTTCAGCGTGGGCAAATGTACGATCTGGCTGACCGACCCGCAGCCGATGATGCCGATTCGGAATCGAGGCATTTCTATGCGCTCCATTCTTGCGCCACCGTCGATTTGCTATATGCCGCGCGCTGCGTCTAATGGGCGCGGCATCATGGAATAGACGATAGCAGCCGGGCGAAGATTCTGCTAGACTCCGCGCAGCCGGCTAGGATTGACTGGTAATTTCAGTTGATGCGGGCGGTTAATCAGTTAGCCAGCCTCTGGCGTAAATGGATCCAGATTAAGGTAGGAGGACCCCATGTCAAAACGTATTCGTATCACTAGCCTTCTGATGCTTGTCGCCATACTTGGCGCGCTGGCGACGCCGGCATTTGCTCAAGGCGAGCTCGACCGCGCGCATTGGTGCGAGGGCGTTCGGATTCGCTTCTTCGCTGGCGGCACCGAGGGCGATGCCTTCGCCGGCATCGTTTATCGGGGCGCATTGGCGGCGGCGCGTGATCTCGGCGCCAATGTCGAGTATGTCTTTTCCGGCTGGGACAGCGAGTTAATGACGCAGCAGTTGCGAGAAGCGGTCGCCCAGGCGCCTGACGGCATCGCGATGATGGGCCACCCGGGCAACGAAGCGATCATGCCTCTGGCGGCCGAAGCGGCTGAAGCCGGCATCATCATGATGTATCAGAATGTCGATGTCGACCAAGTCCGCGCCCGTTACGGCGGCGGTTATGTTGGCGCCCAGTTGCATTCGCAGGGCCGCGCCCTGGGATATGAAGCCCTGCGGCAATTCGACCTCGCCGAAGGCGACACCGTCATCGTCCTGGCAAATCTGGCGCAACGTGAACGCGCTCTGCGCGAATTGGGTGTTTGGGAAGTGTTGGAAGAGAATGGCATGAGTATCGTGCATGTCGATTCGGGGCCGACTTGGGCGGCCGATCCTAACCTGGGCATCCCGTCGATGGTCGCCGCGCTCACTGACAATCCGGATACCAAGTTGGTAGTCTTCTCCGGCGGGCAAACGCTGGGCAACACGCAGACCTACTTTGAAGCAGCGGGCTTGGAAGCCGGGCAAGTCAAGGCGATCGGTTTCGACACCAACGAATTCATCATGCAAGGCTTCGCCGAAGACTGGATTCACCTGACCGCGGACCAGCAGCCCTTCCTGCAGGGCTATATGCCGATCCTCAGCATCTGCCAGACAGCCAAGTTCGGTCTGGCGCCGCTGAATGTGGACACTGGCGCCGGCTTCATCGACGTCAGCAACTACCAGCAAGTGGAGGCCTTGGCGATCGCCGGTTATCGTTAATTGCCTTGTTAATCGTAGGGGCGATCCACTGGGTCGCCCTCCAGGATGCATAATCACTTGGGGGGACCGGGTCGGTCGCCCCTACGCTTGCCTTTGACGCGAGCCGATACCAGATGAAGAACGATTACATCATTGAACTCCGGGATGTCACCAAGTCCTTCGGCAATGTAAAGGCCGTGGACGGCATCAGCTTCGGCGTGAGCCCCGGCGAGGTGGTCGGTTTGATCGGCGACAACGGCGCAGGCAAGTCGACGCTGATCAAGATTCTCTCGGGCGTTCACCAACCGGACAGCGGGCAGATTATCGTGCGCGGGCGCGAGGTCCGTAACTGGAACGCCGCGCGCTCTCGCGATGCCGGCATCGAGACCGTTTATCAGGACCGCGCTCTCGCCCCCCAGCAGACCATCACCCGCAACATCTTCATGGGCCGGGAGATCAAGGACCGCTTCGGCATCATCAAAGTTAGGAAACAGTACGAGGAAGCCAACCGGCTCATGCGCGAAATCGGTTTCACTTCCAAAGTATTTGATCCTGATTCGCCAGTAGCAACCCTTTCCGGCGGCGAACGGCAAGGGGTGGCAATCGCGCGCGCGCTTTATTTCGATGCCGATCTCATCGTCCTGGACGAGCCGACCACGGCGCTCTCGCTGGTGGAAACGGCGAAGGTTTTCGGCTTTATCGAAAATGTGCGCGCGCGCGGGCGCTCTATCATTTTCATCGGGCATAACATTTATCACGTATTTGATGTTGCCGACCGATTTGTGGTATTGGATCGGGGAAAAGTCGTCATGACTGAGGACAGAGTCAACATTCCCGCGGCTGAGGTACTCATCAAACATATGCAGCAAATCGCCGAGATGAGCCACGCCGATGCCAGCGCGGTAGACGCTTAAGGAGCTGGGGCGCATGGGATTAGGCGCAAAGCCAGGCGGGCAGGAGCAGAAGGGGCGGGAAGACGCAAGCGCCTTGGTCAAGTGGGCGCGAAACAACCGCCGGGCGCTAACCTCCACCCTCTTCTTGATCGTCATGTTGATGGGCTTCACCATGGCGAATCCCGAGGTTTTCTCGCAATTCAAGACCTATCGTTCAGTGATGATCGCCTTGCCGGTTTCCATGTTTCTGGTCGTGCCTTTGGTATTTGTTGTCACGGCGGGCGAGATCGACCTCTCTTTCCCATCGGTCGTGGGCTTATCATCGTACGCCTTCGTCTCCATCGTCGATCAGGGGGGCGAACCCTTGCTTGGCATCGTGGTCGCCATCATCGTTGGCGCGGCGCTGGGATATGTCAACGGGCTGCTGGTTGTTCGCATCGGCCTTTCGGCGCTCGTGGCGACGCTCGGCATGAATTTCTTCCTGCGCGGTTTCATCAATATCCTCGTCGAAGGCTTCTCAATCGCCATCCCGGAGATTCGTGGCGCCTTCATTCACAGCTTAATGACTGACGATCCCATCAAGATCGTTGATCATCTGGGGATCCCCAATCAAATGCTCTGGGCGCTGGCATTCACGGCGCTCGGCGTATTTCTCTATAACCGGCACAGCTTCGGCGTACGCGTTCACTGCGTCGGGGACAATCCCGAAAGCGCTGCTGAGATGGGCATCAATGTGGATCGCACGCGCATCCTGGTCTTCGTCTTCACTGGCATTGGCGCGGCGCTTGCGGGCGTCTTTTCTGTGATGATCAATTTTGTCTGGTGGCCGACGACGGGCGACGGTCTGTTGCTGCCGGTATTGGCCGGGCTATTCGTTGGCGGTACGCCGACCTGGGGCGGCATTGGCACCGTCTTTGGCGGCGCGATTGGCACATCTATAGTCGCTTTCATCGAGACAGGCGTCATCGCTGCCGGATTGACGGGATTCTTCACACAATTCTTTTACGGTTTGATCATCATCCTGTCGCTGATCTTCCAGCGCTTTAACGGCGGCCGAGTCCGCTAAGTTTTCGAATTCACCGCTCCCAAGGGACAGAAGCCATGAAGGTCATTCAAGTCGGCATCGGCGGTATGGGCGCCACCTGGCTCGCCGCCGTGCAGAGATCGCCCGCGGTCGAATTCGCCGGCTTCGTCGAGATTGATGACGAGATCGCGCGAGCGCAAGCGGCTGCCTACCAATTGGATCCGTCGCTGATCTTCCATTCGCTGCCGGCAGCGCTGGAAAATGTTGAAGCCGACGCCGTAATCAACGTTACGCCGCCCGAAGTTCACCGCGAGATTTGCGTCAGCGCGCTGGAAGCGGGTACCCCGGTGCTGACCGAGAAACCGCTGGCCGGCAATCTGGAGGACGCAAGGGCGATTGTCGCGGCGGCCGACGCAACCGGCGTCTTATGCAGCGTCGCCCAGAATTATCGCTATCGCCCGCTGACGCAGACGATCAAGCGGGTTCTCGCCAGCGGCGAGCTGGGCGCCGCCGCGGCAGTACGCTGCGAATTCTTCCGCGGACCGCATTTTGGCGGCTTCCGCGAGGAGATGCCCCAGCCCTTGATTGTTGACATGTCGATCCACCACTTTGATTTGATGCGCTTCTTCCTCGGCAGCGATGCGGTGGCGATTCGCGCGCGCAGCTGGAACCCGCCCTGGAGCTGGTTCGCCGGCGATGCCAGCGCCGCCGCACTGATCGAATTCGAGAATGGCCTGCAAGCTTCGTACACCGGTTCCTGGTGCTCGCAGGCGCTGGAGACGAGCTGGAATGCCGATTGGCGTGTTGAATGTGAGCGGGGCGTGCTGTTGGCGCAAGACGATCGCTTGTACGCGCAGCGGCTGCTTAGCGTAGACGAAGGCGCGCGCGGATTGGCAAGCGCGCACGATGAAAAGCGCGAGATTCCGCTGGTCAACATGGAGCGCGAGGGGCAGGACTATCTGCTCCAGGAATTCTTTGAAGCGGTGACGAAGGGCGCAGCCATCGGCACAACGGCGCAAGACAATATTCACACGATGGAATTCGTCTTCGGCGTCGTTGCGGCTTGCGACAGCGGCGGCTTGATCAATCTGTAGCTGACGATTGAAGCGTCCTGCCTGATCGAGGGCGTCCTCTCGCGCTGGAAGGCGGTCCGTCAGCGCCAAGCCTTCCAACAAGCCGACCAAACGCGCCTGTTCAGTTTCGACGCCGCGCAGACGAGCTTCGACCGCATCAAAACGCGTGTTCATATCGTGTCGCAACCGCTCGTCCTGTCTGGTCATGTCGTTGCGCAACTGCGCATTCTGCGCTGTCATGTCGTTGCGCAGTTGCATGTTCTGTTGGTTCATGTCGTTGCGCGAAAGACGAATGCGGTTTGTAGTGTCGCCATTCAGGCTCGAGCGCTTGCGTTTCATTTTGCAGCCGCGCTCCAGGCTTGTGCTGATTGTCGTATCATGAGCTATTGAGAGTTGAACCATATCGCGAATTTCGCGCTGCCAGCTATCGTAGCGGCGCAGCAAGAAGCATAGGCCTAGGAGCGCGAATGCTGGCATAGCGCTTTCCAACATGTTGATCCAATTCAGTTCCATAACGCATCCCTAGCGCATGTCAAATCCGCATCCAGCAACAATATAGCGCCGTGTCGTCGAGCCACCAAATACCGCGCCAGCCTTAATCGAAATAGCTGTCGCCGTTCCAGAGCAGCGATTGGGCGACCTTGTCGTTCAATTCGACGCCGATACCGGGTTTTTCGGAAACGGTCATGATGCCGTTCTCCACGAAGGGCTTTTCGCCATCGCAGAGATCGCTCCACCAGGAGATGCCCCTAGCGTGGAATTCGAGAAAGAGGAAGTTCGGCACCGCTGCTAGAACGTGGCAAGCCGCCATCATGCCCAGCGGCGATGAGACGTTATGCGGCGCGATGGGAATGTAGTGGGCGTCGGCCAGGTCGGCGATACGCTTAGCCTCGGCGATGCCGCCCGCCTTCGCCAGGTCAGGCATGATGACGTCGACCGCTTTCTTGTCAAAGAGCTCCATAAATTCGAAGCGGGTATATTGATTTTCACCAGTGCAGATGATGGTCGAGGTCGAGGCGCGCACCTGGGCCAGAGCATCGACATTTTCAGCCGGCACCGGCTCTTCCAGCCACATCAGCCGCAGCGGCTCCAGAGCGCGGGCGAAGGTGATCGCTGAGGGCAGATCGAAGTGGCCATGGCAATCGATCGCCAGGTCGATCTCATAGCCGATCGCCTCGCGGACACCTTGCACCAAGCCGATGATATGGCTCATCTCCTGGGCGCCGACCGTCCAGTTGAAGGCGTCGAGCTTGCCATGCCCGGTGTAGTCAACATCGAATTTGACAGCGCCGTAGCCCTCGGCCACCGCCTCCAGCGCCTTTTCGCCAAAGGATGCCGGGCTGTCATCTTCGCCAAAATGGCAGTCGGCATAGAGGCGAATGTCATCGCGGAACTTGCCGCCCAAGAGCTGGTAGACGGGAACGCCGAGCGCCTTGCCGACGATATCGTGCAGGGCGTTGTCGATGCCGGTCAGCGCGAAGATTAAGGGCGCGCTGCTCGCCCCGCCATAACGGCCCGCGCGGCGAATCTTCTCGTAGAGCATATTGATGTTGAAGGGGTCTTCGCCGATGAGCAGTTCCTTCAGCGCGAGAATGGCGTGTTTGATGGCGAAACCGCTGAAGCCCGGTCCGCCGGAGTTGCATTCGCCGGTGCCGACGATGCCTTCGTCGGTGTAGACGCGCACGAAAGTCCAGACGCTGCCGCCGCTATCTGGCTCCTGCCGGCCAATTACGCAGGCTTGAAGGTCGGTGATTTTCATTTAAGTTCCTTTCGCTAAGGCGGTTTCACCAGGTCTCTGTGTGACAATTGGTAGCGCAATTGGTCACCAAAGCCTCCGAGAATCGCCAGACGACCTCCTAATTCCGCGACCGTATTGGCGCAGGTATTAAGACAGTATGCATATAGGGATGTATTGTGACGGGGGGGGGGTATCCCATGCTTACACAAAACCGGCCACAAGAACGCCGTCGACATCCAATTCATTTTGCCCATAAGGTGTAGCTTAACACGCGGCAGGTGAGATTCAGAGAACAAACAGTTGCAAACCGGACCATTCGCATCAATGGTGATAATGCTTGATCGACGCCATGATGCCTTTGATCCGCCGGGCGATATGGGCTGGAACGACCGGGTTGAAGGGTCCGCCGGTTCCGCCGACCACATCAGCGAATCCGCTGCAGTTGATCGCTTCCATCACGGCCGAATAATTGTAGGCGCGCTCTTCCATGAAGCGGATTTCTTCGAGCGGCGCGATTTCAGCTTCGATCTGACGAGCGGCGTCAAAGTCCCCACGGCGCTGGGCGTTATTGATCTCGTCCGAAGCGCGCGCGACCACGATGTTGATGCCGGAGGTATGCCCTTTGGCGCCCATCTCAGCCGCCGCCGTCGAGCGGTCGCCGATGCCCCAGATGACGATTTTGCTCTCGTCGAGCGCTTCGGTGAAGGGCAGCACGTCTT
This sequence comes from Chloroflexota bacterium, assembly GCA_011523705.1. Taxonomy (GTDB): domain Bacteria; phylum Chloroflexota; class Anaerolineae; order Aggregatilineales; family Phototrophicaceae; genus UBA6055. The sequence continues at coordinate 25,606 of WTGC01000170.1, forward strand.
CTTCGCGCGTGCCAATTTTGACGCCGATGAAGTGGGGCGAGTCTTGTATAAGCCGAATGATCATGTCGCGGTCGCGGCTCCGCTGATAATAATAAAGGAAGCGCGCCCCGTGCTCATGCGCCTGTTCCTCGGCGAAAGCGAGCATCGTCTGGTAGAGCCCGGCCGGACCGTAGGTGCCGCTCAGCGGCATGATCAGGGTGACATCGGGCGGGCGCTTCAGCGCGGCAAGACGCGCGATCAAGTCAGCAGCGGCCGGCAGCGGATTGGGGACGACCGCCGCCATGAGAACGCCCTGCCCTTCCATGCGCTGACCAGCGATATCGAGCAATTTGACCTGATCGTCATAGCCGACATGGTGCACGAGGCTGGTGCCGGCGATGGAAATCACGCGCTGACGGCTCTCGCTGAGGGAATTGTTGCGCATCAGATAATCGATGTTTTTGGCGTGTCCGGCGTAGTCAATGCAGCGCCCGTGGAACGGAATCAGCGGGATGCCGATGACGCTGTTAAGCGCGTCGAGAAGCGCGGGTGTTTCAATTGTCATTTGTTACCCCTCACCCCCCGGCCCCCTCTCCCACAAGGGGAGAGGGGGAGCATTGCAGGTGATCTGATTGTGGGGGCGTCAACCCCTCCCCCCGCCCC
>WTGC01000127.1 GCA_011523705.1 Chloroflexota bacterium
CCCCCCTTCCCCCAGTGAACTAGGGGAAGGGGGGCAGAACGCTACAACTATATCAAGGGGGATTGAAGTCCTCTCTCAGGGGCAGGGCGTGTTTGAAGACCGGGTTCAGATCGCCAAGTTATTGGGCCTGCCGCAGGAGGATGTGCATGTGGTGTTGGTGCCGAATGGCGGCGCCTTTGGCGGCAAGGAAGACCTCTCGGTGCAGGGGCACGCGGCGCTGGCCGCTTATTTGATGGGCGAGCCGGTCAAAGTGCGCCTGACGCGGGACGAGTCAATCGTCATGCATCCGAAGCGGCATCCGATCTGGATGGAATACACAATCGGCTGTGATGAAGCGGGCATGTTGACCTTCTGCAAAGGGCGCTTCGTCGGCGACACCGGCGCCTATGCTTCGGTCGGCATGAAAGTGCTGGAACGCTCGGCCGGCCACGCCACCGGCGCTTACAATTTCCCCGTCACTGATATCGTCAGCACGGCGGTTTACACCAACAATCTGCCTTGCGGCGCCATGCGCGGCTTCGGCGTCAACCAAACGGCTTTCGCGTTGGAGAGCTGCATTGACGATCTCTGCGAGCAGGGCGGCTTCGATCGTTGGCAGTTCCGTTATCAGAACGCGCTCGATGACGGCGATATGACCGCTACCGGTCAGGTGATCGAGGCGGGCGCGGGCGCCAAAGCGACGCTGGAAGCGGTAAAGGACGAATTCCAAAGCGCCAAGTTTGCCGGCATCGCCTGTGGCATCAAGAATACCGGCATCGGCAATGGCATGCCCGATTCGTCCAAGGTGACGCTATCGGTGGTTCCCAACCCTGATGCGGAACAGGGTGAAGAAGATGCCAAGGTCATCATTGATCACGGCTGGACCGAGATGGGTCAGGGTGTGCATACGATGGCGGTGCAGGCGCTGGTGACGGAAACGGGCATTCCGCCGTCCATGATTGAAGTGCGTGTTGAAACCAGTTCGGAGATGGTGACCGGCATGACGACGGCTTCGCGCGCGACCTCGCTGATCGGCAACGCCATCATTGACGCGTGCAAGCGCTTCAAGGAGGACCTGGAATTCCATAAGCTGGAACAGCTGGTGGGTCGCCAATACGAGGGTGAATTCACCGTCGACTGGACGACCAAGCCGGGCGCCATGGTGGAGAAGATTTACACGCATTACTCCTACAGCTACGCGACGCAGTTGGTGGTGCTGGATGAAGACGGGCAGCTGGAGAAGATCGTCGCCGCACATGACGCGGGCAAGATCTTCAACCCGACGCTTTTTGAGGGGCAGCTGGAAGGTTCGATTCACATGGGCTTGGGCTACGCCATCAGCGAAGATCTGCCGATGGAAGGCGGCCGCCCCAAGAGCACGATGCTGCGAAAATGTGGCATCTTGCGCGCCAAGGATATGCCAGAGATGGAGGTCATCGGCGTGGAAGTGCCCGATCCCTATGGACCCTACGGCGCCAAGGGCGTTGGCGAAATTGGCTTGGTGCCGACGGCTGGCGCGGTCGCCAACGCGCTCTATCAGTTTGATGGCGTCCGCCGACACAAGCTGCCGATGCGGCTGCCGCGGAAGCGTCCCCCACGGCGCTCGCGGGCGAATGGTGGGAATGGGAAGCGGTAACAGCAATCCGGTGTTTCAGAAAATGTAGGGGCGGCTCGGTGAGTCGCCCTTTTCTGTTTCGACTTGATGAATTCCGGATTCAGACGGTAGTATCCATTTGCTCATCTTTGGGCGCGGATACCGGGGAATGGCGCTCGTCCGTACCGTCTCGCATACGTTGAAGTTTGCCCTTCAGCCAGAAGGGTAATTCTTGAATGGAGGAGAGAAGGCGCGGATTCAATTTGTCGCCGAAGAGCAAGCCTGCAACTACGAAAAGACCGATGACACTTCCCGGAACAATTCCCAGCCTTGTCGATACAAAGAAAGCGATAATGGCGCCAAGCAAGGTCGCCGCTCGCATTTTCATTGTGCCAAAGAAACCGACCCCGACATAAAGGACGGTCACCGGAATCATAATGTGGAGGTTGCCGATAAAGTCGAACACCGCCGACACCAAGTAGCTGACTATGCCCCAGGCGCCGCCGACTATATTTGTAGCGCCTTGCGCTGTACCTTGGAGACCTTCTTTGACGTCGCTCAAGCGCAGCTTAAGGTCGTCTAGCCAGTCGTCGAAACCCTGTTGAATTCTAAGAGCGAGGTTTTGTTGAGCGGCAAGTTCAGCTTGAACGTGCTGATAACGAGCGTATCCCGCCGCTGAAATCAAAATGACAATGAGTACGAAGACCGATAACGAGACATATGGTCGGCGCTTCAAACCGTCGATTGCGATAACAAGCCTTTGCTTAATCGATTCAAACGCGGTCACGGCTAATTCCTCCAATGAATTAGCGCCGACAATATTAACTCGGGAAGATATCGTTGACGCGGAGTTTGAATCCGGGCAGGACGTCGCCGCCGGAGAGGGTATCGTCTCCGCGCAGGGTCTTGGCGCCCTCGGCGGTGTGCGCCACGACGGTGCGACTTTGGGGATAGACTAGCCAGACGAGGCGCGTGCCGGCGGTCAAGAGTTGCATGACTTTCTGATGCGTGTGGTCGGCTCTATCATTTGGCGAGATGACTTCAATGGCGAGGTCGGGTCCCATCTCCAGCCACGCGCCTTCCACAGGATCTTGCAATTTGGAATTGCTGACAAAGGCTACATCGATACTGCGAACATTGTGCGCGCCCGAAGAGCTGTTCGAGAGTAGAAATCCTGTATCAGCGACTACAACTTCGCCGAAGTCATTTTCATACACGAAAGCAGCAATCGCTAGCGCCATGCGTACGGTTAGCAGACCGTGCTTCCAACTTGGCTTCGGTCCTTCATAGATTTCACCGTCGACCAGTTCAAGTGAGCGATCGGCATATTCTGGCTGATGAACCAACGTCAGAAATTCGTCGGCGCTTATGTAACTCTTTTGGCTTGTCATATCGTCCCTCCGACTCTCGACATCAATGCGACAAGCTTATTTTACTAGCCGGACCGGTGGTTGCGAAAAGCATGGTTATCGATATTCCCAGTCGGACTAGAAGGCGGATCGCCTTAGGACTCGGAGCACAAACTCTGGCGGAGCTTGGCTTTTTGGATTTTGCCGAGGGCGTTGGCGGGAAAGGCGTCGACGAAAATGACACGCCGGGGCACTTTGTAGGGCGCCAGGCGCTCGCGGCAGAAGGCGCAGATCTCGGCTTCGTCGGCCGCGGCGCCCTCGCGCGGGACGATCGCCGCGACCACTTGCTCGCCCCATTCGAAGTCGGGGCAGCCGATGACTGCGCAAGCGGCCACCGCCGGATGCTCCAGCAGCACGAGCTCAACTTCGGGTGGATAAACGTTTAGACCGCCAGTGATGATCAGGTCTTTGGCGCGCCCTTTGAGTGTGTAGTAGCCATCTGGCTCGCGCAGTCCCATATCGCCGGTGCGCAGCCAGCCGTCAGCGGTGAAGGCGGCCGCGGTAAGCTCCGGCTGCCGCCAGTAGCCTGTAAAGACGTGGGCGCCCTTGATTTGCACTTCGCCGACATCGCCATCTGGCAGGAGAGAATCGGTCGCTGGATCGACGATACGGGCGGAAACGCCGGGCAAAGGCTTTCCAACGGAGCCGACCCGCCGCTCGCCGAGCAGCGGATTCGAGAGATTCATGCCGGTTTCGGTCATCCCGTAGCGCTCGAGCAGGGTGACGTTGAAAGTCTTTTGATAGCCGAAGAAGAGATCATCGGGCAAGCGATCGGAGCCGGAGGTCATCAGGCGCATAAAGCTGAGATCAAATTGGCGGCCGCCGGCCTGCTGATGCAAGCGGCGGTGCATGGTCGGCACGCCCATGAAGACGGAGAATTGGCGCGAGCAGAGCAGCTCAAGCGCAGCGGCCGCCTCAAATGCCGGGAGCGCAAAGATTGAGGCGCCGGCATGTAGCGCGCCATGCAAGGCGACGACTAGCCCGTGCACATGAAATATCGGCAGGACATGCAGCAGCACATCGTTTTTGCGCCAGCCCCAGGCTTCGTGCAGGGCGCGGATATTGGCGGTCAGGTTGCCGTGGCTGATCAGGGCGCCCTTGGGCCGGCTGGTCGTGCCGCTGGTGTAGAGCATCATCGCCGTCTGGTCAGGATCGGTTGGCAAAGGCGCGGACCACTCGCTTGAGCGTGAGTCGACGCGCTCTTCCCAGCTCTCAGCCAGGTCGACGAAGACCAAGGATTCGAGCGCGGGCAATTCAGGTACGATCGCTTCGATCTCGGGCTGCTTTTGCCGCTCGGCGAACAGGATCCGCGCCCTCGAATCGGCCAGAAAATAGCGCAGTTCCGTCATCGGATAGGCGGGGTTAAGGGGCAAGAAGATGGCGCCGATCTGCGCCGCCGCCAGATGCAAGTAGATGAAAGCCATGCACTTGGGCAATTGGACGGCGACGCGATCTCCGGGATTAATGCCCAGCGAGAGCAAGTCGTGGGCGGCGCCGTTGACGGTCGCTTGGAGTTCTCCATAAGTAATGGGCGGACCGTTGACGAACTGGATGGCGACTTTGTCGGGCTGATCGCGGCAGTGGCCGGCCAAGGCGTCGAGGAACATCGTCTGGCTTTTCTACCATCAAGTGTTGGCGCAGGCGGGCGACACAAGCGTCGCCCCTACATTTTTCTGCGATTTAGCGGGCGACCAGAACAATTACCGAGCGATCGCCGACGACAATGGCATCCTGGTCTTCCAGCGGGATCTCTTGGCCGGGCGGGTAGGCGTCAGCTGGCGGCGTCATGCTGGTGTTGACAGCCACGTGCCAGAGCAAAGGCTGTGGCAGCCGCGGCAATCCAAATGTGGCAGTTTCCCAGTGAGCGTTCATGATCACGTACATGATATCGGCCGGCTCTTCATCTTCGGTATCGGGACCGCAAAACATCACCGCCAATTGACGGCTTTCGGGCGACCAATCGGGCGACCAGGGCTCGGCGCCATGATAGGAGACGCTTTCTGAAAACTGATCGCCATTGACGAGGTCGGTCGGCTGATGCCTGAGATAGGCGCGCCGGCGCAGTACCGGGTGCGCCTGACGAAGCTGAATGAGATGGCGGACAAAATCGAGCAGGTCCGAATTCGCTCGCATTTGGCTCCAATCCAGGTAGTTGATTGGGTCGTCGTGGCAGTAGCTGTTATTGTTGCCGCCTTTGCTGTGGCCGATTTCATCGCCCATCAGAAGCATCGGCACACCCTGGCTGACCATGAGAATGCTGAGGAAATTCTTCATTTGTCGGTCGCGCAGGTCATTGACGGCGGGGTCGTCGCTGGCGCCTTCCCAGCCACAATTCCAGCTGAGATTCTCGTCCATGCCGTCGCGGTTGTCTTCGCCATTAGCTAGATTGCGCTTGCTGTTGTAGCTCACCAGGTCGTGCAAGGTAAAGCCGTCATGAGCGGTGATGAAATTGACGGAGGCGTGGGGTCCGCGTTCGCCATAAATATCGGGCGAGCCTTGAATACGCGCCGCCATCGCCCCGACCATGCCGGCGTCGCCCTTCATGAAACGGCGCAGGTCGTCGCGGTAGCGCCCGTTCCACTCGGCCCAGCGGCCATAAGCGGGGAAGCTGCCCACCTGGTACAAACCGCCGGCGTCCCAGGCTTCAGCGATCAGTTTGGTGTTCGCCAAGAGCGGATCGTAAGCCAATACTTCGAGCAGAGGCGGGTCGGAGTCCGGTCTGCCTTGGGGGTCGCGCGCCATGCTTGAAGCCAGATCGAAGCGGAAACCATCGATATGATACTCGCTGACCCAATAGCGCAGACAGTCAAGCAAGACGACGCGCACGACCGGATGATTGCAATTGAAAGTGTTGCCGACGCCGCTGAAATTCTGATAACGGCCATCGGGCTTCAACAGATAATAGATGCTGTTATCGATGCCACGGTAGGAGATGGTGGGTCCATTCTCGTTGCCTTCGGCGGTGTGGTTAAAGACGACATCCAGCCAGACCTCGATGCCGGCGCGATGGCAGGCCTTGACCAGCGACTTGAGCTCGTCATTTGGCTGGCCACATGCGGCATAACCCGCTTTGGGCGCGAAGAAACCGATCGGATTGTAGCCCCAGTAGTTCACCAGCGTTTCGCCGGTTTCGGGATTGATCAGATCGTTGTCCATTTCATCAAACTCGAAGACGGGCATGAGCTCAATGCAGTTGACGCCCAGATTTTTCAGGTAGGGGATTTTCTCGATAATGGCGGCGAAGCTGCCGGGCGCGCTGACCTCGGAGGCGGGATGAGCGGTGAAGCCGCGCGTGTGCATTTCGTAGATGATGATATCTTCCAGCGGGATGTTGAGTTGCCGGTCGCCTTCCCAATCGAATTCATCGACGTGAAGGCGGGCGCGGTAGGGATAGATGCCTTCCCGCGTTCCTGATTCGCCCCATTTGTCCAGCCCGCCGATGGATTTGGCGTAGGGATCGAGCAGAATGCGCTGGGCGTCGAAGCGATGTCCGTTGGCTGGGTCGAAGGGTCCATCCAGGCGAAAACCGTATTCGATTTCGGCGGGGTCGAGGTCGAGGACGGTCATGGCATAGACGTCGCCGGTGCGGAAGGATTCGAGAAAGGGGATCTCCACCATGGGCAGTTCAGCGCTTTTTTGAAACAGGACCAGGCTGCATGATGTGGCGTTGCAGGAGAAAATCGAGAAGCTGATGCCTTCCGGCGTGACCGCCGCGCCGAAGGGAAGAGGCGGGCCCGGGCGAAACTGGAAGCTGCCAAGTTTGTAATTGGGGAGCGAACTCATAGTCACATTGTAGCAGAGTTCAGGCGTCGATTGTAACGAATGGGGGTGTTGGAGATCGTGAATGTAATTTCTCTTTTGAACACAGAGGGCGCAGAGAACGCAGAGGGGGCGAGCCAAGCGGCAGGGATTGGCGGGAGGGCGAGACAAATGGTGCGTGGACACCGACCGTCCCTCGTCCCTGTTTACGTTGCCGGCGTAAAATCCCATCCCCCGGCCCCCTCCTTGAAGCATCAAGGTCGCGTAGACACTGACCTCCGGAGGGAGAGCCAGACACTGCGAGACACAAGGTATTTTGCGTGGGCGGCTTCTGTGCAGCGCGCGTGTCTACAGTTTTCGCCATCTGAGATTTTCAATACAGGAGCGGCGGGCGACCAGACAAGTCGGGTGGGTCGCATGGGGTCGCGTGGGTCGCGCGGACACTGACCGGCGACTCTGACCGCGCGAAACCCCAGCAAAACTTGTGAATTCGTCGAGTTACGGTTGCTTGCCGACGAAAAGTTGAAGAAAGGCGCAAAACTTGGCATACTAACAGGCGTAATTCTAGGGACGCTGAAATCCGTCGATCTATCGTGCAGATAACTCATTGTCTCGAAGTGACTTGCGATGGCGCAGAGGGCGACAAGAGGGGCACGTAGGTCGCGTAGGGCACGTAGACATCGCCCTTCGACACAGACCGCCGACATTGCCCTTCGACATCGCCCGTCGACACTGCCCGTCAGTCGCCCAAACAGGGTGGTAGTTCTTTGAATAAGGCTTCTGGTTTTTCACAGTCCGCATTGGCGGGTCGGCTCAACCGGCTGATTGATTTCGCGCCAGTCCTCATTGCCTTGATTTTGGCGCTGCTGGTCGCTTCGGTCTTGCTGCTTGCGCTGAACGCGAATCCGCTGGAAGCCTATGATTTCATGCTGCAGGGCGCGGCTGGCAGCGAGAACGCGCTTGCCGAGACGCTGGTCAAGGCGACGCCGATTCTCTTCGTCGGCATCGGCATCACGATTGCCTTTCGCGGCGGCATGATCAACATCGGCGGGGAAGGGCAGATGATCGCGGGGGCCTTGGCCGGGGTGACCGTTGCGCTGGTCATGGGCGAGATGCGCGTTCCGCCGGAACTGGCCAAGGAGAAAGGCGCCTTTGATCTCATCATCGTGGCCTGTTCGCTGGTAGGCGGGTTTTTGATGGGCGCGCTTTATGGCGGGTTGGCTGGTTTTCTCAAAGCGTACTTTGACGTCAACGAAATCTTAAGCACGATCATGCTCAATCAGATTGCCGTGCAGATGATGAATTTCTTGCTGAACGGCATCCTGCTTGATCCGGCCGAAGCCGGCTTCAACAACATTCCCAAGACGGCCAGGCTGGTGACGGCGGCGCAGCTTCCCCGTTTTAGCATAAACATCGACCTTCCACGCCAAATCGGCGAGATTCAACATATCGAATTGTTTGCGCGAACGCGCTTGCACTGGGGATTGCTTATCGCGGTGTTTTTGGCGGTCATCATTTACATTTTTCTCTGGCGCACCTCGCTGGGTTATCGCATTCGGGCGGTGGGCGAGAATCAACGCGCGTCGAGTTACGCTGGCATCAATGTGAAGCGGCAGATGATGTTTTCGATGTTTCTGGCTGGCGGCTTCGCTGGGTTGGCTGGCGTCGTGCAGGTGTTGGGGCTGCAGTACCGCTTGCAGACGGATGGCTCGCCGGCGGGTTTCACTGGAGCGGCTGGCTTCAATGGCATCGTGGCCGCGCTCTTCGGCGGGCTCAACCCGATTGGCGCGATACCGGCCGCGGCTTTCTTCGGCGGGCTGCTGGTTGGGGCGCAGAAGATGCAGCGCGAGCTAGGCGTGCCGGCTTCGCTGATCACGGCGGTCAATGGCTTGATTGTCGTCTTCGTCGTCAGCAGCGAAATCTTTATTTTGCAGCGCAGCAAGCGGCGGGTCAGCGTGGCGGAAAATGAAACCCCCACCCTAAATCCCTCCCCCATAAAGAGGGAGGGACTTGCTTCCAGCGATGATGGGGAGGAGGACGGGTAGTGGTCAATGTAGCGGCGTTGGGGTATTGTGACCCCTCACCCCCCGGCCCCCTCTCCCACAAGGGGAGAGGGGGAGTTCAATTGCGTACTTGTGAGTTATGCAGGTGATGTAGATCTATGAAGTTTAGGACTCGCGAGTAATTCTGATGGGCTTGGACGATATTTTCACCGCCAGCGTCTTCGCCTCGGCGATTCGGCTGGCGACGCCGTATATCTTTTCGGCGCTGGGCGAGACCTTTGCCCAACGTAGCGGCGTGCTCAATCTCGGCGTGGACGGCATGATGCTGATGGGCGCCTTCACCGGCTTTTATGCTGTCTACCTGGCGCAGCAAGCGGAGACGGTGAGCGAACCGGTGAGCCTCTTGCTTGGGGTGGCGGTGGCATTGATCGTCGGCGGCTTGATGGGTTTGGCGATGGCTTTCGTCAGTGTCACGCTGAAGGCGAAGCAGGGCATCAGCGGCATTGGCGTTTATCTTTTTGGTTTGGGTCTGAGCGAGCTGCTATTTCAGCAGTGGGTGGGAACGCCGAAATCGGTCAGCGGTTTCCCGCGGATCAATTTCCCGGTCTTGACCGATCTGCCGATTGTCGGCGAGATCTTCTTCCACCACAATCTGCTCGTGTATGTGGCTTTCGCGCTGGTGCCGATCTCGGCTTTTGTGCTTAACAATACGACCTTCGGTTTGATGATCCGTGCGGTGGGGCAGAACCCGGAGGCGGCGGACGCGATGGGCGTCAGCGTGACGCGCGTGCGCTACGCTACCACGACGATCGGCGGCATGTTGGCTGGTTTGGCGGGGGCGTCGCTCTCGATTGCGCTGATCAATCTGTTTCAGCAGAATCTCACGGCGGGGCAGGGCTTCATCGCGGTCGCGCTGGTGTATTTCGGCGGCTGGCGGCCCTGGACGGTCGCGGCTGGCGCGATGCTTTTCAGCTTCGTCAATGCGCTGCAGCTGCAGATCAAGGTTGTTGGCGCTGATATCCCGTCCGAATTCGCCGTCATGGCGCCTTATGTGATCACGATCATCGCCTTGGTTTTCGCAACCAAGCGTCATGAGCAGCCGACGGCTTTGACCAAGCCCTATGAGCGGGGTGAGTAGGTTTTTTCTGCCACAGAGGCACAGAGAGCACAGAGATTTTCTGTTTGCCTGGCGTAGATAACATATAGTTGGACGTTTGTATTGTGACATTTGCTAGGAGGGCAGTCATGAAGAAAATCTCAACTATAGGCTTGTTGGTTCTGCTTTTAGTATCAGGCGTGGTATCGCTGGCGCATGATGATGTGTTTCGCATTGCCGCTCTAATGCCGAGCGCTACCAACGACCTGGCTTTCAGCCAGAGCATGTATGACGCGCTGGTGGCGGTTCAAGCGGAACTTGGCGAAGAGGCATTTGAATTCACCATTCAGGACAGCACCTATATCGTGGATGACGCCGCCGTAGCGTTGCGTGACTGGGCCGCTTCGGGAGAATACCAGTTGGTGATCGCGCATGGCTCTCAATATGGGCCGATCGTGGAGGAATTGGCGGCTGAGTTCACCGATGTGTCCTTCGCTTGGGGAACGCGGCAAGACACCTTTGGCATGGACAACGTGTATAGCTACGCGGCCGCCTCCGACGAAGGCGGGTATTTCAATGGTGTTTTGGCAGCGCATCTCACCGAAACGGGTGTGGTCGGCTTGGTGGGTCCAATTGAAGTCGGCGATGGCAAATTATATGCCGATGGATTCGCCAACGGGGTCGCGTCTGTCGATGAAGATATAGAAGTCAACATCGTATTCATCGGCTCCTTCAGCGATGTTCCGCTGGCGACAGAAGCGGCGGAGACTCATATTGCCAACGGCGCTGACATATTGACCGGCACGGCGCAGATGGTCGTGGGACCGATCGCGGTGGCGGTGGCGAACGATGTGCTCTGGTTCGGTTCCGATGCCAGCCAGGACGAACTCTCCGAAGATATCGGCGTCGCCTTTCAGATTTACAAGTGGGAGGTTCTCCTGCTGGACATGATCAGCAAGATCCAGGAAGGGATTTTGGGCGGCGAGTATTATAAGCTGACGCTGGCAAACGAGGGGCTGGTGATGGAATATGACAAGGACTTTGAAGCCAGCGACGAATTGATGGCGATCGCGGATGCGACCATCGCCGGCATCGTCTCGGGTGACATTGTGCCGATCCCGGAGATGATGGAAGAGGAGATATCCGATGAAGAGGATGGCGACGAATAGGTGTTGTGACCCCCACCCCAAACCCCTCCCCCATAACGAGGGAGGGGCTTAAAGGCGGCGTACCGCATAGAATACTCTCCTTATTTCACTTTGGAGGAGGGTGCGGGATTTTGGTGGCGGTGATATTCAAACGATCTGCATCGTTTATTCTCGGGTGAAGCTGCCCGGTTTAAAGCCAAGTATCCATAAGAGGAGAGCAAAGCCATGAAGAAAGTTCTACTGCTTACCCTGATAGTCGCCCTGTTCGCAGGGGTGATGCCGAGCATGGCGCAGGATGTCTTTCGTGTTGCGGCGGTCGCGCCCAGCGCCACCAACGATCTCGCCTTCAGCCAGAGCATTTATGATGGCTTGATGGCAATTCAGGCAGACATGGGAGAAGACGCCTTCCAATTCGATTTCCAGGACGGCACCTTTATCGTCGATGATGCCGCTGTCGCATTGCGCGAGTGGGCGGCCTCGGGAGATTATGATCTTGTGATCGCCCACGGTTCACAGTTCGGCTCGGTCGTTGAAGAGCTGGCGGCGGAATTCCCCGAAGTCAGCTTCGCTTGGGGCACGGACGAGAACACCTTCGGCCTGGACAATGTGTTTGCCTACACGGCGGCTTCTGATGAAGGCGGCTTTGTCAATGGCGTGATCGCGGGATTGATGACGGAATCGAACGTCATCGGCGTTGTCGGTCCGATCGAAGTGGGCGATGCCAAGCTCTATGTCGATGGTTTCGTGGCGGGCGTCGGCGCTTCCAACCCCGAGGCTACAGTCAATGTGGTGTATATCCAGTCGTTTAGCGATGTCCCCTTGGCGACCGAGGCGGCCGAGACCCATATTGCCAATGGCGCTGATATTTTGACGGGTACGGCGCAGATGGTGGTTGGGGCGATCGCGGTCGGTATTGAGAACGGCGCGCGCTGGTTTGGCACGCAGTCCAGCCAGGCTGAGCTCGCTGGCGCTTCCGCCGTAGCCTTCCAGATTTACAAGTGGGAGGTCATCTTGGCCGACATGATCGGCCATATCCAGATGGGCGTTTTGGGCGGCGAATCCTATGTATTGACGCTGGCCAACGGCGGCTTGGTGATGGAGTTTGCGGGGTAGATATTACCCCTCCCCCCGGACCCCTTCCCCGACCGCCAGTGTCTACGCGGCGCAAAAGGAGGGAGGGGGAGCCAGGTTAAGCGGGATTGGGATGTGATAGAGGGCGACTCACAGAGTCGCCACTGCAACCCCATCCCCCGGCCCCTTCCCGTAGTGCAGTGTCTACGCGCACCAGCGAGCTAGGGAAGGGGAGTTGTTAAGCGAAAATGGGACGTGTGAGCGGGCGACTAACAGAGTCGCCCCTACAACAATTCAATTGACTGGAAAACTGGCTTTTATGGCTGAGAACGCCAAACAGAAGTCCGATCTGCTGCCGACCGGGCACGCGCCGATCAACCAGCTGGCGATGACGGGGATTGTCAAGCGCTTTCCCGGCGTGCTGGCGGCGGATGGCATCGACTTCGATGTAAAGGCGGGCGAGATTCACGCGTTGCTGGGCGAGAATGGCGCGGGCAAATCGACGCTGATGAAGATGCTGTACGGCTTGTATCACCCGGATGCGGGGCAGATCCGCATCAACGGCCAAGAAACCACGATCCGGAACCCGCAGGACGCCATACAGCACGGCATCGGCATGATTCATCAGCACTTCATGCTCGTGCCATCGCTGACGGTGGCGGAGAATATCGCTCTGGGCATGAAGTCTTCGCGCGGCGCGCGGCTCGATCTGGATGTGGTCAGCGGCCGCGTGTTGGAACTTTCGGAGATCTACAACCTCAAGGTCGATCCGGACTTGCCGATTTGGCAGTTGGCGGTGGGCGAGCAGCAGCGGGTCGAGATTCTGCGCGCGCTCTACAAGGGGGCGGCGCTGCTGATCCTTGATGAGCCCACGGCGGTGCTGACGCCACAAGAGGTCGATGGCTTGTTCCGCATCCTCAATCAATTGGCGGATGACGGTCATGGACTGGTTTTCATCTCGCATAAGCTGCACGAGGTGCTGGAAATCAGCCACCGTGTCACCGTCCTTCGCGATGGCCGGCGCGTCAATTCCATCCCCACCAGCGAGGCGACCCGCCCCAAACTGGCTGAAATGATGGTGGGGCGGCCGGTGCTGCTCGAATATGACAAGAATCCGCCGGACCCGCGTGACGAGCGCTTGATACTTGATGGTGTCAGTGCGCTCAGCAATCGCGGCACGGTGGGGCTGGACGATGTGTCGCTGCGTCTGCGCGGAGGGGAGATCGTAGGCATCGCCGGCGTTTCCGGCAATGGTCAGCAGGAGCTGGCGCAATGCATCTGTGGTTTGCGTCCTCTGACCGCCGGCTCGGTGACGGTGGATGGCAGCGATGTCAGCAACGCGCACCCGTCGTCGCTGAACGCGATCGGCTTGTCGCATATCCCGGAAGAGCGCATGCTGGATGGCGTGATCAAGGAATTCAGCGTCGCGGAGAATTATGTCTTGCAGGATCATGGACATCCGAAGTTTACGCGCGGGAAGATCTTCATGCTATTCCACAAAATCCGCGAGTTTTGTCGGCGGGCGATTGAGACCTATGAAATCAAGACGCCGAGCACGGAAACATTGGTCAAGAGCTTATCCGGCGGGAACATCCAGAAACTGGTGCTGGCTCGCGAGTTGTCAAGGGATCCGGGGGTGCTGATCGCGGCGCAGCCGACGCGCGGCGTTGATATCGGCGCGACCGAGTATATTCATCAGCGCCTCTTGCAAGAGCGCGACAACGGCACGGCCATCCTGCTCATCAGCGAGGATCTGGATGAGATCCGCGCGCTATCGGACCGGATTGCGGTCATGTATGAGGGGCGGATCGTGGGCGAGGTGGAGAATCGGGATGTGGATATCGAGCATCTGGGTTTGCTGATGACGGGTGGGGGGTAGGGGCGCACTCAGTCATCGCTCCACGTCTGGGACTCTTGGTCGAACCTCCATCCGTTGGGCACGATTTGCTGGCACGAGAGAGGCAATGTCAGTTCCTCCTCTGGTACTATAAATGTGATATGCGCTTTGCTGCCCGTTAACGCGCTGACAAATGATCCGACAATCGTGGTGGCCTGCGATTCCGCTCGCTCCAGCATTTCGCTTTCAAGAGCGTGTTCTACGAATTCCTGAATGGATTGTGCTTGTGCGAGTAATCTGACCATGTCCCAGTCAACTCCGCACAATGTGCGCGAACGGTCATATTGTCGGATATACTCAATCCGGCAACTCGTTAGGGTGGGTGCGGACAATTGCACAGCGTAGGTATCATTGCCAAAATCGTAACTAATGTCTTCATCCGTGATCCCGCCAAAATCGATCCCAGCCTCAACAACAGCTTGCGCGGCATGATCGGCGCCGTGACTACAACGGCCTCTACTTATCCCAACGTGAATATCTGCCCGAGCTAGTTCCGCGCTAACGACAACCAACTGCCCCATTTCTTGTATGTGCTGCAATATCGGTATGGGCGTTGGGGTCGAAGTCTGCGTTGGAGTAGCCGTTGCCGTGCTGGTGGGCGTAGACGTAGCAGTTGGAGTGTATGTCGCAGTTGGCGTACTAGTAGGAGTTGCGGTTGACGTTGGTGTGGTGGATGGTGTTACTGTGTTCGTCGGCGTGGATGTTGGCGAAGCGGTGGCAGTCGTGGTGTTCGTCGGCGGCACGGTATAGGTTGGCAATGGTGTGAATGTCGCGATTGGCGTGTAAGTCGGAAGCGAGGTGAAAGTCGGCCTCGGTGTATGCGTGGGCAACGGCGGAAAAGGGGTAAAAGTTAGCTGCGGTGTTTGCGACGGATTCGGTGTGTACGTAGGAACTGCTGTTGCAGTCGCTGCCGGTGTAATACCCAACAGATCACGCAGGAACGGAAAGAAACCGGGATTGTTCAGGAGTGTGACCGCCACAAGCAAGCAGACGCCCGCTGCAATTGCGAATCGGTAAGCGGTCAAATTTGAGACAATGCTTGACCTCTTGGTTTTTTCAACTTGGTCAGCCGAATTGATCTCGCTCACAAGATTTGCTCGTCGCGCTAACCCGTCCGCTTCCAACCACCTTCGGCAGTCTTTTCCCAGCCACTTGGCGCATTCGGCTTACATGAATCCGGCAGAGCCTGTTCTCCGTTTCTGTCCTCAAATGCGACACTTGCGGGATTACCGGTCAAAACTCTGACGAAATCGCCGACGCGTAGGGCGGCTTCCTCCGCAGCCCGTTCCAAAATGCCTGCTTCAATCATTTCTTCGGCAAATTGGTCCAGCGCTTCAGCGTGAGCGATTTGTCGCACCATATCCCAATCTGCTGACAGCAGGGTAAATGAGTGCTGATTTTGATCAATGTATTCAATTCTACAACTGGTGACAATTGGCGCGGGCAATGTTAGCCTATAGGCGTCGTCCATGAAACGAATACTGTCTTCGTTTATCGCATCAAAATTGATGCCCGCTTCAATCGCGCCGATGGCGAGGTGATTGGCGCTGTAGTAGCCTGCATTGAGGAAACCACGATGGATCTCAACTTTAATGTCCGTCTTCGCAACCTCGTGCTTCACGGTAACCAATTGCCCCATTCCTTGAATACCAGTGACAATAGTGTATTTGTGTTCTGCTATGACCTTGTCAGGGAATAAGAAACTGAGAACGCCCTCTGCTTTTCCGGCAACATATAGAGTCGCGGCAACAACGATAACAATCAGCAGCACCGTGGCGATATTCTTGGCAAGCAACTTGACGAATCCAGCCATAGTGAATTATCTCCTGCCCATCAAACGTTTAGATACTATATAGCGACACCATATAATTTAAGCACGTACCTTGCGTTCGCCGCATTGTATGCTTGTTCTCTCCAACGAAACGCCTTTGATGCTTTTTCGCCTCACGGGCCTGCTACGTAAGCAAATTCAGATATAACGAACCCAACAATTAGCAACACGATGCAGATTTTTACAAGCAATGCGATGCACCCGCAGAATCCACCATGTTCGTTCGCCTCTTTTTCTTCAGTCATAATGATATTTTCCGACGAAAACCATTCTCAAGCACCTAATTCTGACATCATCCGTTCTGCGGATTTTATCTTGTATTACATATTTGACCAATTCCAGATAATTCCTCATATATCGCACCCTAGCGACCGCCGTCTTGGGGGACATCCACAACTGCAATCCGGGCGTAATCACCGCCCTGCCTGTCATGACGAAGGGTAAGCCGTGTCGGGAGCGTTGCTCCAGCTTTGCAGCGTCTGCCCGCCGTCGATGAGCAGGGTGGCGCCGGTGATATGACGCGCGTCATCGGAAGCGAGAAAGGCGACCGACGCGGCCACGTCTTCCGGCTGTCCGACGCGCCGCAGCGGAATCCGCTGGGCCAATCGTGCGAAGAATTGTTCCCAAGCAGCTGGGTCGTCGGCCGCCTGACGAAAGCTCAATGGCGTCTGAATAATGCCGGGGCAGAGGGCGTTCACGCGGATGCGATGACGCGCCAATTCCAGCGCCAGGTTGCGCGCCAGCGCATTGATCGCTTCCTTGCTGGTCATATAGGGACCGGCGCCGAGAATGGTATCCCAGCCGCCAGTGGACGAGCCCATCAGCACGATGGAGCCGCCGCCTGCGTGAATTAAGGCGGGCGCCGCCGCCTTGCAAGTGAGCACCATGCCGCGCAGGTTGACGCCGATGACGCGATCCCACTCTTCCATCGGCATATCGACGAACTCGGTCTTCTCGCCGCCGACGCCGGCATTGGCGAAGACGACATCCAGTTTTCCGAAGCGGGCATTTGCGGCATCAGTCATGGCGGCGCAGTCGTCTGGTTTTGTTACATCCGCTTGGACAGCGAAGGCGTCGGCGCCGATCTCGGCAGCGACCGCATTCGCGCGTTCGAAATCAACATCGGCGATGACGACGCGCGCCCCTTCCTCGACGAAACGCAATGCGCTGGCTCGTCCAATGGCGCCGCCACCGCCGGTGATCAAGGCAACTTTGCCGTTGAAGCGATTCATGAACTTAGCTCCAGTTGGCGCCTCGCCGGCGGCGTATTTACACTGGCACGCACTCTTAACTCGCCATCAATGATGACGCCGGATATGCCGGGCGTATCCCCGATTTGGAGTGTCTCCAGGGCATCATCGGCGGCGCTGCCGATGGGTGCATCCATGATGACCAGGTCGGCTTCCAGCCCGGGCGCGATTCGGCCCGCTGGAAGATTGTAGATTTGCGCGGTCGTGCCGGTCGCCATGGCGATCGCTTGCTCGGGCGGGACATCGCCCAGCGCGCTGACCCAGCTTATCGTGCGCAGCATACCCAAGGGGATGACGCCGGTGCCCGATGGCATGTCGCTGCCGATGATGACGCGGTCGACGGCGTCGTGTTTTCTGGCGAGATCGAGGATGCGGGGGATGATGACGGCGTTGCCACATTGAATAATCTCGAGTGTTGCGTCGGTTTCGCTGATGATGCGCTCGATATCGGCAAGCGTAGGCGCGGTGGGACCGCCGTTGAGATGCGACGCGATATGCGGCTGCACCTTGATGGCATGCTCGGCGCCGATGGCGTCGCTGCCGGGGATGGATGCGCCGCCGATGTGCATCATGACGGTCATGCCACAGCGCTTCGCCCAGCCTACCATTTCCGCGATTCGGTCCCAATCGTGATATCCGCCCAGCCCGACTTCGCCCAGATGTTTGACGCCGGCGGTCGCCATCTCCTCGAAGTCGGCTTCGGTGAGACCTTCTTGCAAGAGCAGCCCCCCACCCTGCACCTTCATACCATCGGGCCTATAACTGCTCCAGGCTTTTGCGCCGACGATCGCCATTGACTTTGTGCCGATGGCGCCGGTTGGACGGCCCGGCATGTGGACCTCGCCGGCCGAAATCATGCGGGTGACGCCGCCGTGAACACAACTGGCGATGAAGTCGACAATCTTCTGGCGCGGGCTGAAATCGCCGATGACTGGATGCACATGCGAGTCGATCAATCCAGGAATCACCGTCGCCCCATTCGCGTCGATGACGCTCGCGTCGGCGTCGGCGGCGAGCCCGTAGCTGATCTCAGCGATCAGACCGTCGCGGATGCGAATCGAATCACCCTCTAGGACGGGAGAATGGAAATCGCCCGAGACAATACGACCGATATTGTGAATCAGCATTTCGCTCATCGATCGGCCTGCTGTCTACGCTGCAGCGCAGCTAAGATATTCTCGAGATTGGTGACATCGCCGTAATGCGTATCAATATCGTATAAGGTCACTTCTTGCGCTTGTGGGCTGGTGGCCATCACCAGGTCTTCCGGCACCAGGACTTTGTAACGCAGGAAGTAAGCATCGTGGACGGTTGAGCGCACGCAGATATTGGTCACCACGCCGGTGACGATGACGGTGTCGATGCCCCGTTCGCGCAGGGTGAGATCGAGCGTGGTCTGAAAGAAACCGCTGTAGCGCCGCTTGGGGATGACGATATCACCCTCTTCGACCGGCAGCTCGTCGACGACTTGGGCGCCCCAAGAACCAGCCAGGCAGTGAACCACGCGCATTTCAAAAAGGCTGTCACCGGGCGGCAGGCTCTGGTTGAGCCAGATAACGGGCATGCCAGCCGCGCGCGCCGCCGCCAGCAGATTCTGATGCGAGGCGTAGAGCGCCTTGCCGCCTTCGAGCACCATGGCGCCGCCTTCGTCGAAGAAATCCTTGAGCATATCGACGACGAGCAGGGCGGTGGTCGCCGGGTTGATATCCGTGATTTTGCTCCGCCGCTGGTCCGATTGCTTTTCGGAAAATGTGTTCCTGGTTGTCATTTGTTTCGTTGCCCCTTTCGTTCGGCTTGGCGCGTCCGGCCGCGAAGTAAGAGCGACCTTCAAGCAAGACCATCGTCGCCTTGGATGTCGCTGACTTGGAGGCCGCCGACGCGCGCATGCGGCCGGCCGCCATCGGTCACCGCCACGATGACCAGGATTTCGTCCGCCGCCGGGGCGTCCTCAAGGCGAAAGGCCATGGCGTCGAAATGCGAGCGCACATACATCGCGTCTTTATGGTGCAGCGGCGCGTCGATGGTCGTGCCGGGACCGCCCATTTTCTTGGCGGAGGGGATAATCGCTGCACCGCCGCCGACAGCCTCCCGCAGAGGCGCGCCCAGAGTAGGGTGCAGCAAGGCAGCCGCGTGTTCGAGTTCGCCGTCCATGCCGACGATCGCCGCTTTTCCATAGCTTTGGGGTTGCCCGGCGAGCTGGGCGACGGCGGTCTCTCCCAGGCGCGCACCGAGTTCAGCGCCGATCGCGTAGAGTTCGCTGAGATCATCGACGTAGCGCCCGGCGAATGGATTCTTGATTACAGCGCCGGCCGCCACCTTGCGCAAGGGCTGCTCTAATCGGCGAAAGCCTTCGTGGTAAATGACGTCCACAGTCGTAGTGATTCGCACTAAGTCCATTCGTACTGCTCCCAGGAGAATTGCGATTCATAGCCGAGCATCGCCTCGGCTTTGGAACAGTTAAACAGCGCCTGGTTGCCCGACAAATATGACCTGATCTCGGCTTCGGGGTAATATTCCCCCGCGAGTGGGGTGGTGTCTGCCTTTGCGAAGGTATTTTTTGCGCTGATGTAGAAAGCCTCATGTCCGCTGATGTCAGCTTCCAGCGCGAGCCGGCAGGCGCGGGCGACATCGCGCGTATCGATATATCCCCACAAGACAGTCGCGCCCAATGCAGAATCCTTTTGGAAGGGAGGCAGCTCTGCTTTGAATGTCTCCGGCGTATGAATCCATGGGAAGCGCAGGCTGGCAGCGGAAAGCTTTCCGTCCATTCGCCTCACAAAAGCCAGCGCAATATCCTCGCCCAATGCCTTTGACAGGGCGTAGGCGTCTTGCGGCGCGCCGGGGTGCGCCTCATCTATTGGCAAGTAAGCCAAGCGGATAGGCGTATAGGAGAAAGGCAAGCCCAAGACTGACATGGAGCTGATGTAGACGACGCGTGGGATTTCCAATATGGCGGCCGCCTCGAAGATGTTGAATGTCGCCATGACATTGGTGCGGAAGACCTGATCGGGCGTATGGTGAATGGGGCGCGGGATGGCGGCGAGATGCACTATCGCGTCGACGCCGTGGCCGGCGCTGTAGACCTGTCCCAGATCTTCACAATCCACGAGCCGAAACTCGGTGACGGGATGTGACGGGGGCCGGCGGTCAATGCTGACGACATCGTAGCCTGTCTCAAGCAAATGAGAAACGACAGCCGATCCAGCGAGGCCGCTGCCACCTGTGACCGCGATTTTCATGGCGCTGGTCCTCTTTCCTCAGAGACGGCGAGTCACTTCAAGCGTCGGTTACTGGTTCCATCCAGTTGGGACCGCCGATGGTCGTGATGCTCATGTGGGTCATGTTTGTGCCTGCGACCGCGCCGTGCCAATGTTTTTCACCCGGCGGGAAATGAATGACATCGCCGGTTTTGGCGACGCCGCCTTCGCCTGCTTCGTTGCCAAAGCGGCATTCACCCTCGGTGACCAGGAGCACCTGCTCGCCCGGGTGCGTATGCCAATGTGTGATGGCGCCGTTGGTGAAATGCACCAGCGCCACCGACACGCCGCCCTCGGTCTGCGCCGCTATCAACCGTTCCAGCTGTGAGGTTCCGCCGGAAACGTAAATGTTGGCGCTGGATTCCCGTTCTTCTTTTGATAGGTGTTTCATCTGTGTCCTCCCATATTAGTCCAGGTTATTCATGCGAGAATGGATCAAAAATCTTTAGTAAATGTGGGCGAGCCACCGGCTCGCCCCTACAGCCTTACGATTATTTTGGCAATTTCTTCTGTGCAGCGATCATTCTTGTGTTTCTTGGAACTACGTAAATGCTTAGCTATGCCGAGCGCAGCAGCGCCCAACGCAAGTATAAGATGCCGGCGAGATAAAGCAGAGCGCCGGCCGCGATGAGCAGAAAGGATTTGCGCGGCGCGCCTTTGAATTCGCCCGTCGCCAAGCCCCAGACATAAGTCCAAAGCTGCGATGTCGTGCTTATGGGCCAAGAGACGGCGGCGGTGAGGGCGCCGGTGGCGAAGGCGTTGATGATGTTGCCGCCATAATGTGCGCCGGCGGCGATTAGCGAATAGCGGTGCATCCTCCAGCCCGCACGGAAAAACAGCGACCACTGGCGGCGCAGCGTCAAGATGGCGCCGGAAGTCAGGACTACGCCGATGAGCGAACCGGTCGCTAAAACGCTCACGTAGGAAAGCGGCGTAAGCCCGTATTCGCGGCCAGGCGTGCGCAGGGAATAAGATATTCCAAGCGCGTAGGTGGTGATGATGGCTGATGCGAAGCCGACAAAAGCCATATTCTTGGCGATCAGACGCCTGCTTGTCCCTGCAGCGGCGTCACGCAGCTGCGTTGCGGCCGCCTCGAAAAGCGAGCGGTCGCGGACGATTCTCGCCCAGACGGTGGCCATGGAGGCGGCAAATAGCAGCAGGCAGGCGACCATTAGATCA
Organism: Chloroflexota bacterium; assembly: GCA_011523705.1. GTDB lineage: Bacteria > Chloroflexota > Anaerolineae > Aggregatilineales > Phototrophicaceae > UBA6055. The sequence goes on from WTGC01000127.1 coordinate 21,474, forward strand.
AGCGGTGCGAGGGCTGCTGGCCTGCCGCCGACGAGCGCAGCCAGCGATGTGCCCAGGATCAGGCTCATGAAGGTTTGAATCGGGGCCGTCACTGACAAGCCGACCGCGGTGAACACCTTCATGGTGATCCGAACGCCGATGACAAAGGTCCCGCCGGCGGCCAGGGCGACGATGATGATCGAAGGCCGCGCGCGCCATACTTGGGCCAGCTCTTCGAATAATTCTTTCCCCAGCACAATCCAGGCAAGCATCCAGACGAAAACGAAGGAGAAAATGTACAACCCAAGGAAAAAGGCGTCCAGCGGGTAGCTATCCAGCTTTTTGAGAAAGACCGCCCAAGATCCCCAGAGGAATGCGTTGAACAGCGCGCTCACTATGGCGACTTCCTGCGTCATCAGACTCGGATGGCGCGGATCATCTCGACGGCCAGCTCGACATCAGCATTGGCGTCTGCGCCGGTGGTGCGCGCTTCAATGTCCTCGCGAATGCAATCGTAGAAGTGCAGCCATTCACGGCGGAAGGCTTCTTCGTGAGACGCCGGCACAACCTTTGTGATTGGCGAGCCGTCTTCGTTGTGCTGGATGGTCACGGTGGTGGGCGCGTATTTGACATAAGGATTTGGGAAGGCGATGCTGACAGTCTCGCTTTTGCCGTAGGCTGTCAGCTGCTCGTCCCACCAGAGATAATCGGGCCAGACCCCCGCTTCAAAGACACAGCGGCGCTGCGGACCGAAATCGAGCACGGACAGGATCTCGGTGGGCGAGACGGCATCGCTGAAGAGGACGCCCTCGGCCGCGCCAAATGCGCCGCGCAGGATGGCCAGATCGTGGCTCGAAAGCATCAGCAGCATATTGTAAAGACCCGACAGATGCGCGTGGCTTGGTCCCAGCGCTGCTTTGGACGCAGCCTCGATTTTCGCTGCGCCATCGTCCAGCACACTCTGGGGAATGTCATCGCCGGTGACCAGGGTATAGAGCGGCTCATGCACGCTGAAATCGCCGGCGAAATCGTGGGCGCGGATCAGCCGCACGTCTTCCATCGCTCGCATGCGCGCCATGCCGTATTCATAGCCGGGATCATAGCGCTTCATATAGCCGACCATGAGCTGGACGCCGGCGCGCTTGACAGCGTCTAGTACGCGCTGTCCTTCGGCGGGATCGAAGCAGAAGGGTTTCTCGACGAAGATGTGTTTTCCAGCGTCGGCGGCCGCTTCGGCGATATCACTGTGATCCATGGTCAGAATCGCGATGATGTCGATATCAGGCTGAGCGAGCAGCTCTTCGTATTCGACGAAGCGCCGGCTGACGCCGTACCATTCGCCGACCGTATTCACCACATTTTCCGAGATATCGCAGACGGCGCCAATCTCAAATTGCGGCAACTCTTTCAGATAGGGCAGATGCATGATTTGGGCGATCTGCCCGCAGCCAATGATGCCTACACGTAGTCTGTTCAATTCTTAGCCCTTTCTCAGTAACAGCGAGAACGAAACCTGAAACTCATTCTTTTGCCAATTGTAGGGGCGTTTCGCTGAAACGCCCACATGAATAAAACATCTGATTGGGCTTTTTCTAAGCGCAGAATTTTGAATCTACATTATTCCGAATTCGATCGTATCGAAAGCTGTAGGGGCGAGACGGTGGCTCGCCCTAACACGCATCGTATCGCTACGAAGGGCGACCCAATGGGTCGCCCCTACAACGCGTATGTGTGGCGATCAGCTCTTGACGGCGCCGGCGGTCAAGCCTTCGATGAACCAGCGCTGCATCGCGACATAAAGGACGATGACAGGTATGGTGACCATGCTGAGCGCGGCGAAGTACAGCGTCCAATCGGCTGAGTAGCGATAGAAAAAGTTGACCAAGCCCAGGGGTATCGTCTGCAGTTCGGCTTGGCGGATGAAGATGAAAGCCAGGAAGAACTCGTTCCAGAAGAACATGCCCTGGAAGATTGCCACCGTCGCCAGCCCGGGCCGCGCCAAGGGCAGCACGACATACCAGAATACTTGCAGGCGATTGGCGCCATCGACCAGCGCCGCGTCTTCCAGCTCAGGCGGGATTGACATAAAGAAGCCGCGCAGAAGAAAAATGCTGAAAGCCATGGATGTGCCAGCGTAGACGAAGACGAGACCGAATCGACTGTTGAGAATGCCCAAGGACCTGACCACGATGAAAAGCGGTATGACGGTGACCTCGGGCGGGATCATCATGGTCGCCAGGATGATGAGAAAAATCGCCTGCCGCCCGGGGAACTGCAGGCGCGCCAGGGCATAGGCGGCGATCGACGACACGATGAGCAGAACGGTCAAGCTAAGAACGGTGATGATGATGCTATTGCCGATGCGCGCGCCCAGATCGGCGATGCGCCAGGCATCGACGTAATTCTGCCAGACCATCATGCGAGGCGGTCCCCAGACGTTATTGAAGAGATCGGCGTCGGTCTTCAGCGAGCCGAAGACCATCCAGAAGAGTGGATAGATCGTTTGGACGGTGGCGACGATGAGGATGGCGTAGACCAGCAGCAGCTTGAGACGATCACCGAGTTCCCTGGAAAACAGATCGGAGAAGATATCGGGGTTCCTATGTCTGGCGGCGGTTGCCATTTGCTTTCCCGATCCTCAGAAGTTGTAGGCGCCGCTGCGGCCGATGCGAATATAGGTGAAGGCGATGACGGCGACGACGACAAACAGGGCGAAACCCATCGCCGATGCATAGCCCAGCTTGCCGAAGCGGAAGGCTTGCGTCACCAGATGGGTGAGCACGACCTCGGTGGTGTGATTGGGTCCGCCATCGGTCATCACGAAGACGAGCTCGAAATTCCTGACAAAGGCGCCATTCAGCGATAGCAGCACGCTGATGAAGGTGACAGGGGCGAGCAGGGGCAGGGTGATGCGCGTAAGGCGCGTCCAGGCCCCCGCGCCGTCGATGATGGCGACTTCGTAGAGATCCTTGGGGATGGATTGCAACCCGGCCAGGAAAAGCACCATGTGAAAGCCGGTCCATTTCCAAATGTCGACCGTGATGATAGCGCCGAGCGCGGTCGCTTGATCGCTGAGCCAGGCTCGTATCAGGCTATCCAAGCCGACCAATTCCAAGCCTGCATTCAGCAGACCAAAGGTGGGATTGTAAATCCATGACCAGAGCAAGCCGATCACGACGAATGAAAGCGTCACCGGCAGGAAGAGGGCGGTGCGAAAGAAAATGACGCCCTTGATCTTTTGATTGACAAGCAGCGCCAGAAAGAGCCCCAAGACATTTTTTACGAGCACGACGGAAATGGCGAAGATGATCGTATTCGTGACCGCCTTCAAGAATACGTCGTCGCGTTCGATCAGCCGGATGTAATTTCTCGTGCCGATGAAGACGGGCGAATTGAAGCCATCCCAGCGGTGAAAGCTCAAGTAGAAGCCGTAGAGTATGGGGATGATGACGAAGATGATCAGGAGGATGATGGCCGGGGTCATCATGAGATAGGCGGATAGATGGCGATAGACGCGCGGGTAGCGTTTCCGCTTGGCAATCGCGCCGTCGGCGGCCGCTGGATAGTTGAGATTTGAAGGCGTATTAATGATTTTCCACCCCTCACCCCCCGGCCCCCTCTCCCACAGGGGCTGCGCGTAGACACAGCAGTTCGAGAGGGGGAGCGAGATTCGGCGAAATTAGCGCTGAGTTGGCTGTTTTCTCGTTTATCCACCCCCGCATTTTTGCATCATATGGCGTTCTTTCAGCTATTTCTGTGTGCAAGATCAAAGAACGCACTAGCCTTCTAGGCGATATTCAGCTGTAAGCCCAGGTCCTTCACGACATAGTCGATGCTTTCGAGGCAGCTTTCCTCAGCCGTTTTGTGCGACGCGTCGAGCTCGATGAGCGCCAGGCCATCGTATTCGCTTTCTAGCATGATCTCGACCATGGCCGGAAAATCGACCACGCCCGCGCCCAGCTCGCAGAACGAAAGATAGCGCGCGTAGCCTTCCAGCCCTTCAAAGTCTTTTGCGTCCTTGAAGTGAATGTAGTCGATGTGCTCCATATAGGTTCGCATGATGTCCACCGGATCAGTGTCTTTGATGACCAGGTGAGCGGGATCAATGCAGAGCCCGACCAGGTCGGTATCCACTATCGCCATGAAGCGGTCAAGCTGCTCGCGCGTTTCGATGAAGCAGTCTAGATGCGGATGGTAAACGGTACGGATGCCGAGCTTGTTGCTGAAGGCGCCCAGTTCTTCCAGGGCGTTAGCGAAGCTGCGGAAATCTTCGTCCGTTTGCGGCTTTACACCGACTGGAGGACCGCCGCCACAGACGAGGATCTTTGAGCCGAAACTCTGGAGGAAGCGCGTCACCGCCATGACGCAATCGCGTTCGTAGGGCCATAA
>WTGC01000159.1 GCA_011523705.1 Chloroflexota bacterium
GCGCCGCTTCCCTCACGCCTTCAGCGGCGGGCAGCGTCAGCGCATCGGCATCGCCCGCGCCCTCGCCCTCAATCCCCAATTCATCGTCGCCGACGAACCCACCTCCGCCCTCGATGTCTCCATCCAGGCGCAGACGCTGAATCTGCTGCAAGATTTGCAGGACGAATTCTCGCTCTCCTACCTCTTCATCGCTCACGATCTGAGCGTGGTGGAGCACATCAGCGACTTCGTCGCCGTCATGTACGTCGGGAAAATCGTCGAACGCGCCGACACCCACCGCCTGTATCATGCTCCCAAACACCCCTACACCGAAGCCCTGCTTTCCAGCATCCCCCGGCCCAATCCCGCGATCCAGAAGACGCGCGTCGCTATCCGCGGCGAGCTGCCCAACCCGGCGAACCCACCCAAGGGCTGCTATTTTCATCCGCGCTGCCCCTACGCCGAAGCCATCTGCGCCGAAGAGGAACCGGCGCTCCAGGAGGTGGAATCTGGCCACGTCGCCGCCTGCCACTTCGCCGACAACTTAAATCTGCGCGGTGTGAACGAGTTTTGACTATCACAACGTTTGCGTTATTATCTGACGCATTGTGGGCGCCGATGCCCGCGTCAGCGGAATTGCCTTCCGCTGGGAAGTAAATTCATCTGAAAGGAACCGACAAATGAAGAAGTTGCTTATCCTGATCACGCTATTGCTCTTGGTCTTGCCAAGCACGGCGCAAGACGATATGGATCCTTGCGTCTTGGACCCGCCAATGGAGGCGGCCGAGATCAATTTCATGGGCTGGGCATTTCCCATCACCGAATTCTTCGCCTCTGAATTGGAAAAATGCAACGAGGTTGAAAACCTGACCGTCAATATCCAATTGCTCGATTCCCCAACCGCCGAAGAACAAGCCAACCTGGCATTGGCCGGCGGCGGCGACTCGCCCTGGGCCATCCTGCACACAACGCCGGCGCGCATCGTTGTATTGTCTGGATTTGACGGGCTGCAGCCGATTAACGACCTGGTCGAGAAATATCGCGAAGAATACAACCTGGACGATATTCCGCAGCCGGTTTGGGATGCGGTCACCATCGACGGCAACATCTACGGTGTGCCCTTCATGTCCAATACCATGCATCTCTTCTATCGCACCGATATATTCGAAGCGCATGGGCTGGCCGTCCCCACCACCTACGACGAAGTCATCGACGCTTGCGCCGTGCTTGCGGAGAATGAAGACAGCATTGACCTTCCCTTCACCATGAACCTGCACGCCGGCTGGGCTTGGGAGATCGAATTCATGCACTTCATCCGCTCCTATGGCGGAACGTACCTGAATGACGAAAACAATATGCCCGTCTTCAACAGTGAAGAAGGCGTCGCCGCCCTGACTAAGATGAAAGAAGTCGTTGACGGCTGCATGGGTCCCGAAGGCTTGACCTACAGCATCGACGACAGCGAAATTGGCATGGAGACCGGCACACTCGCCTTTGTGCACATCTGGGCGAGCCGCGCCGCCAACATGGACGACCCCGAAAAGTCGGATTATGTCGGCATCATCGGCTTCGCGCCTTCGCCAGCGCCCGATCCCGAAAGCGGCATCCTGGGCGGCAGCGCCTGGGTCGACGCCTACTCCATTACCAAGCGCGGTGGAGTCGATTATGATCTCGCCTTCCGCGCCATCATGGAAACCTTTGACTATGAAGGACAGGTCGGCGGCGCCGCGCATGGCGCCATCGTTCGTACTTCCGTCAGTGAAGCCGGTCACGGTGGACGCAATATGCCCGCCTTTGCCGTCTCGCTCGGTCAAGGCGTCGGCGGCAATTCGCTGAACCCGGCGGCCGCGCTGGCACGCGTCGCGCTCGGCAACTGGCTGCCCCTCGTCGGCAGTGGCGATCTCAGCCCGCAGGAAGCGCTGGATAACGCCGCGGATGAATACATCGCCGAAGCGACAGCCCAAGGCTACATCGACGGCTAGGCGCAAGCAGCGCAATATCGAATTCTGTAGGGGCGACCGACCCGCAGGGTCTACGCGCGGCATTGGGTCGCCCGCTCGCGCAATATCGAAATCTGTAGGGGCGATTGACGGTCAGTGTCTACGCGACCCTGTGAATCGCCCACTGGTGCCCGACTTATAACTGCGGGCGACACACAGTGTCGCCCCTACAAGGATTGACCGAAAACCACACGCATGAACCGACGCACCTTCTACATGTTCATGTCGCCCAGCCTGCTCGTCATGCTGGCGCTGATGGTATTCCCCCTGCTCACGTCCATCTGGCTCAGCATGCAATACATGACCTTCCGCAACATCAATGAGCCGGAATTTGTCGGCTTGGCCAATTACGTCGCCGTCTTTGAGGACCTGAAGTTCTGGAACGCCTTCAGCTTCACCATGACTTACATCGCCATCTCCGTGCCATTGTACATTTTCACCGGCTTCCTGATCGCGGTTCTGCTGGATCAAGTCTCGCGGCGCATCCGCGGCATCTATATCGCCGCCTTTCTGATGCCATTCATCGTCGTGCCTGTCGTCGGCACCTTGATGGTCAAGCAGCTCTTTGAATCGGGCGGCATCGTGGCTTGGGCTTATCGCGAAGTCATCGGCTCGCGCTTCATCCTCACCGAGCAATCGGTCAAATCGCTCATCATCATACACGCGCTGTGGGCGGCGACGCCCTTCCCGCTCATCGTCTTCTTTGCCGGCTTGCAAACGCTCCCCCACGAACTGGTCGAGGCGTCCATGATCGACGGCGCCACGCGTCTGCGTCAGGTCCGCCATATCATGATCCCCCATTTGCGCTCGCTCTTCGTCTTCGTCGGCTTGATCTCGATCATGGACGCCTACCGCGTCTTCGATAGCGTCTTTGTGCTCACCGAGCAAAACCCGATTTACAAAGCCGAGGTGATGATGCTCTACACCTTCCGCACCGCCATGAGCGTACAGCGCCTGGGCAAAGCCAACGCCATGTCCGTCATCACCGTCGTGATGATCCTCGTTGTCTTGGTGCCATTCTTGCTGCGCACCTATAAAGAGCAGACCGAAGAGCGCTAGCATGAGGCGAATTGACAACCGCTACGTCCTCGGCGTCATCTACTTGATCTTGACGCTTTACGCCGCCTTCAGCGTGATCCCCTTCTTTTGGACCACCATCCAATCTTTCAAAACGCCGCGCCAAGCCAACTCGCGCGTGCCGCTCTTCATCTTCGAGCCGACATTCGACAATTACACCGACCTCTGGCTGAAGTCGATACCCGACGATCCGATGCTTGTCGCCATCATTCTCGTCGCAATATTCGGCCTCCTGGTCATGGTGGCGATCAATGCCAATCGCTTTCCCTTCCCCCGAGGCTATGTTTACATCGCTGTGCTCCTCGTCGGTTTCTTCGTGCTCGTGCAAATTCCCGAATTCATCAAGACACAGACCTTTTACGATTATTTTCTCAATACCATCATCGTCACCGCCGGCACCATCTGCATCTCGATTTCGATCGGCTGCCTGGCCGGCTACGGGCTGGCGCGCTATAGCGGCATCGCCGGCGTCATCATCCTGGTCGCTGCGCTTGGCTTTCGTTCTCTGCCCGGCATGTCCTATATCCTGCCCTATTGGTGGTTCGGCCAGCGCTCCGGCTTATATGACACGCACATCCTCTTGATCATCACCCTGGTCGCCATCAATCAGCCCTTCACCATCTGGATGCTGCGCAGCTTCTTCATGAACATCCCCAAGGAAATCGAAGAATCAGC